>CALRZT010000335.1:0-5544 GCA_943372725.1 Pseudoxanthobacter soli DSM 19599 | reverse complement strand
GAGAGAGTCGATGTCGCCGTGGTGCTGCAGGAACGGCAGAACGGGCACGGGACCGCCCTCGCCCGCGATCGCGAAAGCCGCGCCGGCCCGGATGCGGTGCTCGGCGAGGATCGGCGGATAGGACGAGCCTGGCGGTGTCCGGAAGCAGTAGCCGAAGGCCTGATGAGCGCGCTCGGCCGTCGCCTCGTCGAGATAGACGTCGATGAGGCGGCGGTTGCGCAGGGCGAGCCCCCGCAGATCGTCGATGCCGTGCAGGTGGTCGGCGTGCGGGTGCGTGTAGAGAACGCCGTCGAGGGTCGTCACGCCGACCGACAGCAACTGCTCGCGCACGTCGGGGCCGGTGTCGACGAGCACTGTGGTCGTACCGCCCGCGCCGATCCGGCGCACCAGCAGCGAGCAGCGGCGGCGGCGGTTGCGCGGGTTCTCCGGGTCGCAGGTCCCCCAGTCGCCGTCGAGGCGGGGCACGCCGGTCGACGAGCCACAGCCCAGGATGGTGAACTCGAGGACGTCGGAGCTCATGCGCCGACCGGCCGGACCGCCCGCGAGAACAGGCGGTAGAAATTGTCCGTCGTCGCTTCCGCGATCGCCTCCGGCGTGACGCCCTTCACGGCCGCGAGCGTCGCCGCCGTGTGAACGACGTGGGCCGGCTCGTTGCGCTTGCCCCGCAAGGGCATCGGCGACAGGAACGGCGCGTCGGTCTCCACCAGCAGCCGGTCGAGCGGCACGTCGGCGGCGATGGCGCGGAGCTCGTCCGAGGCCTTGAAGGTGAGGATGCCGGAGAACGACACATAGAGGCCCAGCGCCAATCCGCGCCGCGCCAGTTCGGCGCCGGAGGAGAAGCAATGGAGAACGGCCGTGAAGGCCCCCTTCCCCATCTCCTCTTCCAGCGTCCGTGCCACGTCCTCGTCGGCGGAGCGGGCGTGGATGACGAGCGGCAGGCCGGTGATGCGGGCGGCCTCGATGTGGCGACGGAAGCCGGCCATCTGGTCGTCGCGCGGGGCGGTGTCGTAGTGGTAGTCGAGCCCCGCCTCGCCGATCGCCACCACGCGCGGATGCTCGGCGAGGCGCAGGATGTCGTCGAGCGGCACATCCTTCTCCTCGCCGGCCTGGTGCGGATGGGTGCCGACCGAGCACCAGATGCGGTCGTCCGCCTCGACGATGGCGCGCAGCACGTCGAAGCGGCGCACGCGCGTCGAAATCGTCACCATCGCGCCGACACCGGCCGCGGCGGCGCGCTCGATCAGCGCCGCGCGGTCCGCCTCGAAGTCCGGGAAGTCGAGGTGGCAGTGGCTGTCGACAAGCATCAGGTCGCCTCGGCCTCGACATAGCGCGGGAAGACGCCCTCCGGCGCCGGCAGCGGCGTGCCGGCGACGAGGCGGCCGGCCGGACCGAGGCTCGCGAAGGTGCGATGGCCGGGGGTGACGGCGAGCTGGTCGAGGATCTTCGCCGCCGCCGTCGGCATCACCGGCTGGGCCAGCACGGCGACCTGGCGGATCACCTCCGCCGTGACGGCGAGCACCGTCGCCATGCGGTCCGGATCGGTCTTGCGCAGCTTCCACGGCTCCTCGCCGGCGAAATAGCGGTTCGCATCGGCAACGACCGCCCAGATCGCCGCCAGCGCGGCGTGGATCTCTTGCCGGTCCATCGCCGCGCGGCAGACCGGCAGCAACGCGTCGGCGCGGGCGAGGATCGCCTCGTCGGCCGGCGCGAGCGCGCCGGTTTCAGGCACCTTGCCCTCGCAGTTCTTGGCGATCATCGACAGCGAGCGCTGCGCCAGGTTGCCGAGGTCGTTGGCGAGATCGGCGTTGATGCGCTGGACGATCGCCTCGTGGCTGTAGTTGCCGTCCTGGCCGAACGGCACCTCGCGCAGGAAGAAGTAGCGTACCGGATCGACGCCGTAGTGATCGACGAGGCTGAACGGGTCGATGACGTTGCCGACCGACTTCGACATCTTCTCGCCACGGTTGAACAGAAAGCCGTGGCCGTAAACGCGCTTCGGCAACGGCAGGCCGGCCGACATCAGGAAGGCCGGCCAGTAGACCGCATGGAAGCGGACGATGTCCTTGCCGATGACGTGCAGGTCGGCCGGCCACCAGCGGCGGAAGCTTTCCCCCTCGACGTCCGGGAAGCCGGCGCCGGTGATGTAGTTGGTGAGGGCGTCGACCCAGACGTACATGACGTGACGCGGGTCGCCCGGGACGGGCACGCCCCAGTCGAAGGTGGTGCGCGAGATCGACAGGTCGCGCAGGCCGCCTCTGACGAAGCTCACCACCTCGTTGCGACGCTCGTCCGGGCCGATGTAGTCGGGATGGGCCTCGTAGTGGGCGAGCAGCTTCTCCTGGTAGGCGGAGAGGCGGAAGAAGTAGCTCTCCTCCTCCACCCATTCGACCGGCGACCCCTGCGGACCACGGCGGACGCCGTCGTCGCCCACGGTGGTCTCGCCTTCACCATAGAACGCCTCGTCGCGGACCGAGTACCAGCCGGCGTAGGTGTCGAGATAGATGTCGCCGGCCGCCTGCATGCGCTCCCAGATCGCCTGGCTCGCCGCATAGTGGCGGGGCTCGGTGGTGCGGATGAAGTCGTCGTTCGAGCAGCCGAAGGCCGCGACCATCTTCTGGAACAGCGGCACGTTGCGCTCGGCGAGCTCGCGCGGCGTGATGCCCTCGCGCGCCGCCGTCTGCACCATCTTGATGCCGTGCTCGTCGGTGCCGGTGAGGAAATAGACGTCGAAACCGTCGAGCCGCTTGAAGCGCGCGATGGCGTCCGTGGCGATCGCCTCGTAGGCGTGGCCGATGTGCGGCGCGCCGTTCGGGTACGAGATCGCCGTGGTGACGTAGAACTTGCGCGCGTCGCTCATGGGTCGGGTCCACCGGGCGGAATCGGCCGCCGCAAAGGGAGCCGACGGGACGCCGCGCCCGTCGTCAGCCGCGTTTCGCCGCCTCGGCGAGATCGCGAAAGACCCCGAGCACGACCTGTCTGCGGTCGAGATTGAGCGCCTCGGCACGGCCGACGGCGCGGTCGACCTTTTCCCATACCTCGGCCCATGCGGCAAGCACGGCGGGCGGAGCCGCTGCGGCCGCATCCACCCGGACGCGGCGGGCGACGAAGTCCCGCACGAGTTCGATGGTGGCGGCGAAGGCCGCCTCCCCTTCCCGGCCGCCGACGGCATCGGCGAGCTTGCCCAGCGCGCGGCGGTCGAGCCCCGGCAGGCGATCGAGCAGGCCTGCGACCTGGGTCGTGACGTCGCGATCGCCCCCGGCTGCGAGCAGGATGGCGGCCCGCAGGGATCCCTCGGCGCGGACCGCCGCGGCGTCTGCTGCGTCGCCGAGGCCGATCGCCGAAAGCCCGGCGACGACGTCGGCGTCGCGCAGCGGTGCCATGCGAACGAGGCGGCAGCGCGAGCGGATGGTCGCGAGCAGGCGGCCCGGTGCGTGCGAGACGAGCAGGAACAGCGAGCGCGGCGGCGGCTCCTCGAGCGTCTTCAGGAGGGCGTTGGCAGCGTTGAGGTTGAGGTCGTCGGCGGCATCGACGACGGCGATCCGCCAGCCGCCCAGCGCCGGTGTCGAGCCGAAGAACGGCACCAGCCGGCGGACGTCGTCGACGAGAATGTCGGCGCGGAAGCGGCCCGTGCCCTCGTTGAAGCTGCGCGACAGCACCAGCATGTCGGGATGGGCGCCGGCATTCACCAGCCGCACGGCGGGCGATGCGGGATCGACGGTGAGCGAACCGCTGCGGGGGTCCCCGCCGGCGAGCAGGAAGCGGGCGAGGCGGAATGCGAACGTCGCCTTGCCGATGCCGCGGGCGCCGCCGAGCAGGAGGGCGTGCGGCAGCGAGCCGGCCCGCAGTGCTTCCAGCACGTCCAATTCCGTCGCCGTATGGCCGACGAAGCGCAGGTGGTCCCGGGGCGCCTCGACGCCGGCGATGGCGTCGGCTTCGTTCGCCGGAGGCCCGTCACGCAGGGTCGCGGCCCTCGCCATCGCGCTCAGGCTCCCACGACGGGCGTCGCCGCCGCCGCAGCAGCCTCCGGAAGGCGCGCGCGGACGGCCCGCCAGACCGCGTCCGCGACGGCGTCGGCGTCCGCCGTCGCGTCGATGACGACGCAGCGGGCGGGTTCGGCGCGGGCGATGGCGAGAAAAGCCTGCCGGCGGGCTTCGTGCTCCTCGAGCGGGTCGCCCTCGAAGCGATCCGGTGCGCCGGCGGCGCGGCCCGCCGCGCGGGCGAGGCCAACCGCGGCGGGGACGTCGAGGATGATGGTGAGGTCGGGCGTGACGCCCCCGAGGGCGATCCGCTCGAGCGCCGCCAGGAGCGGAGCCGGCACGCCGGCGGTGCCCTGGTAGACCCGTGTCGAGTCGGTGAAGCGGTCACAGAGCACGAACGCACCGCCGGCGAGCGCCGGGGCGATCAGGCGGTCGACATGGTCCGCCCGTGCCGCGGCGAAGAGCAGCGCTTCCGCGGCCGAGCCGAAGCGGCGCGCACCGCCGGCGAGCAAGACGCGGCGCACGGCCTCTGCTCCGGGTGTGCCGCCGGGCTCGCGGGTGCGCACGACGCGCACGCCCAGTCCGTCGAGGCGGTCGGCGAGACGGGCGATCTGAGTGGACTTGCCGGCCCCCTCGCCGCCTTCGAACGTGACGAGGCGCCCGCGTCGGGACCCACGCGGCGACGACAGCGGCGCCGTCACCGTGTCAGCGGCGCTCCGCCGCTCGGCACGCCTGCCCTGGTCGGCGCCACGAAGCGGCCGATGGCGAGCCCGATCGCGTCGCCGGAACCGACCGGGGCGAAGGACGCCGACGGCGCATACACCGGTGCGGCCGGCGGCGGCGTCGCCAGCAGGTCGTCGATCGAGGCGGGCGGCGGCGCGTTCGGATTGCGGACGGGCAGCCGGGGCGCCAGGCCGAGGGTCGCGGCGGCCACCTCGGCAGCGCCGTAGGGCGGCAACGCGGTCTCGGCCCCTCCGGCAGGCGCCTCGGCGCCGAGCGCCAGCGGCTCCATGACCGGAGCAGCAGCGGCCACGACGGCCGGCTGTGGCGTCGCCACCACCGCGGGCTGGTTCGGCGACGGGGCTGGCGAGAGGGCCGGGTCGAGGGAGGCAACCTGGACGCCGGTGGCGTAGTCGGCCGGGATTCCGGCCGGACTTCCAGCCCCTTGGGGCCGTGCGCGCGGCGTCGTCACCAGCATGCCGGCGATCTCGATGGTGCGGATTTCCTCCACTGGCGTCGACTCCGGCGCGACGACGGGAGAAACGGCGGCCGGAGCAGCCGCCGCCGGCGGCGCGATCACCGGTCGGGCGACCGTCGGTGCCGGCCGCACGACGCCGCGCTCGCTGGAACGCAGCAGCGGTGTCGAGGCGCGTGTCGCCGTCGGCGTCGTGCGGGCGCTCGTCGGGCTCGTACCGGCCTCGGGCGGCGTTTTCGAGGCGATCATCAGCGTCCGCGGCTCGGCCGCCGGCGTGCCCGGAACGGGCGCGGGGCCGGAGGCGGCGTCCCGGAAGGTCGCGGCGAGGACCTTTGCATCGTCGCCTTCGATCGGGGCCAGCCCGACGTACTG
>CALRZT010000334.1:0-5562 GCA_943372725.1 Pseudoxanthobacter soli DSM 19599 | reverse complement strand
CTTGGTGGCGATCGCCACGAGGATGCCGCCGCGCGCGGTGCCGTCGAGCTTGGTCATCGCGAGGCCGGTGACGCCGGCCATCCGGCCGAAGATCTCCACCTGCTGCAGGGCGTTCTGGCCGGTGGTGGCGTCCAGGACGAGCAGCACGTCGTGGGGCGCCGACGCGTCCTGCTTGCGGATGACGCGGATCACCTTCTCGAGCTCGGCCATCAGCTCCGTGCGGTTCTGCAGGCGGCCCGCGGTGTCGATCAGGAGCACGTCGACGCCGGCGGCGGTCGCCTCCTTGAACGCGTCGAAGACGAGCGCCGAGGCCTCGGAGCCCTGCGGCCGCGCCACGACGGCCGAGCCGGTGCGCTCGCCCCAGATCTTCAGCTGCTCGATCGCCGCGGCGCGGAAGGTGTCGCCGGCGGCGAGCATCACCGACTTGTCCTCGCGGCGGAGCCGCGCCGCGATCTTGCCGATCGTCGTCGTCTTGCCGGAGCCGTTGACGCCGACGACGAGGACGACGTGCGGCTTGCGGGCCGGGTCGATGACCAGCGGCTTCGCCACCGGCATCAGGCGGGCGGAGACTTCTTCCGCCAGGATGGCGCGGACATCGTCCTCGCCGATGCCCTTCTCGTAGCGGCCGGCGGAGACGCGGGCGACGATCGCCGCCGCGGTGTCGACGCCGAGGTCGCTCTCGATCAGCAGGTCCTCGAGGTCGTCGAGGGTGGCAGTGTCGAGCTTGCGCTTGGTGAACAGCGCCCCGAGCTTGTCGCCGAAGGCCGAGGAGGAACGCTTCAGCCCCTTGCCGAGGCGGGCGATCCAGCTCTCCTTCGGCGCCTCGGGCTGAGGCGCCGGCGGCGGCGCCGGGGCTGCGAAGAACGGCCGGGCAGGGGCCGCGGGCGGAGTCGTCGCTTCCAACACCGTTTCGGCGACCGGGTCCGGCGCCGCCAGCGGCGCTTCCGCGGCCGGTGCGGACGGCTCCGCCTTCGTCGTCTCCGGGCCCGGTGTCTCGGGCGCCGGCGGCGGCGTCTCGCCGAAGCCGAACAGGCGGCCGAACAGGCCGGGCTTGCGGGGTTCGCTCATGATCGCTTTCAGGCGGCTGCGGCCACGAGGGCCTCGGCGATCAGCCGCCCGCCGCCGTGACCGGTGATGCGCGCGGCGAGGATCTCGCCGGCCCGCCCACCGGGAATGAGGGTGGGGGCGAAGTGTTCCGTCCGGCCGATGCCGTCCGTCTCCACCAGCACCTGCCGGCGCTGGCCGACCTCGCCGGCGAGGTGGGCGGAAAGCCGCGCGGCGCCGCGCTCGCGCAGCAGGCGGGCGCGCTCGCGGGCGATGTCGCCCGGCACCTGCGGCATGCGCGAGGCCGGCACGCCGGGTCGCGCGGAGAACGGGAAGACGTGCAGGAAGGTCAGCCCGCAATCGTCGACGTGGGCGAGTGTGTTCGCAAACATCTCGTCCGTCTCGGTCGGGAAGCCGGCGATCAGGTCGGCGCCGAACACCATGTCCGGCCGGAGCCGCCGGGCCTCGTCACAGAACCGCACGGCGTCGCCGGTGAGGTGGCGTCGCTTCATCCGCTTCAGCACGAGGTCGTCGCCGGCCTGCAGCGACAGGTGCAGATGCGGCATCAGCCGCTCCTCGTCGGCGATCGCCCGGAGCAGCGCCGGGTCCGCCTCGACGGAATCGATCGAGGAGATCCTGAGCCGCGGCAGCTCCGGCACCAGCCTGAGGATCTTCGCTACGAGATCGCCGAGCCGCGGCGTGCCGGGCAGGTCCGCTCCGTAGGCGGTGAGGTCGACGCCGGTCAGCACCACCTCCGCCGTGCCGGCGAGCGCAATGCGGCGCACTTCCTCGACGACGGCGCCCATCGGCACCGAGCGCGACGGGCCGCGGCCGAACGGGATGATGCAGAAGGTGCAGCGGTGGTCGCAGCCGTTCTGCACCTGCACGAACGCGCGGGTGCGCCCGTCGAGGCCGTCGATCAGGTGGGCGGCGGTCTCGCGCACGCTCATGATGTCGTCGACGAGCACCTTCTCGGCGCCCGCGAGCCCGAAGTCCGGCCCCGCCACCTTCCGCCACGACGCGCCCGACAGCTTCTCGGCATTGCCGAGCACGAGGTCGACCTCGTCCATGCCGGCGAAGGTGGCGGGCTCGATCTGGGCGGCGCAGCCGGTGACGACGATGCGGGCGCCGGGATTCTCCCGGCGGGCGCGGCGGATCGCCTGGCGGGCCTGGCGCACCGCCTCGCCGGTGACGGCGCAGGTGTTGACGACGATCGCCTCGCCGAGGCCGGCCGCCTCCGCCTCGCGTCGGATGACTTCTGACTCCGCCGTGTTCAGCCGACAGCCGAAGGTGAGCACGGAGACACCCATCAGGCGGCCGCCCGGCCGAGGTCGACGGCGAGCGTCTCGCGATCGATGGTGCCGACAGCCTCCGTCTCGACGAGGCCGGTCATCAGGATGTGGCCGTCGCCGGCCCGGACCTCGATATCGAGGTTGCCGCCAGGCAGCGTCACCCGCACATTCGGTCCGGTGCGGCCGCTGCGGGCGGCCAGCGCAGCGATGGCGCAGGCGGCCGAGCCGCAGGCGAGCGTCGCCCCGGCGCCGCGCTCCCAGACGCGTGCCGTCACCGCGTCCGGCCCGTCGACGCGCACGAACGAGACGTTGACGCGGTCGGGAAACAGCGGGTGCGTCTCGATCATCGGCCCGAGGCGGGAAAGGTCGATCGCCTGCGGGTCGCTCACCCAGAACACCGCATGCGGATTGCCCATGCTGGCACAGGCGGCGGGGCCAAGTTCGGCGGCGTCGTCGCCGGCGAGTGGTACGTCCACCCTACCCGTGTCGGCGACGGCGTGGGCGAGCGGCACGTCGGCCCAGCCGAAGCGGGCCGGCCCCATGTCGATCGTGTAGGTGAGCGGCCGTGGCCCGCGGGTCATCGCCAGCGCGCCGGCGGTCGTCTCGGCGACGAGCCGGTCGGCGTCGGTCTCGGCGAACAGCACGTCGGCGACGCAGCGCATGCCGTTGCCGCAGGCGCCGGCCGGCGTACCGTCGGAATTGTGGATGGCGATGACGACGTCGGCGCCGTCGCGGCCGGGGTGCAGCGCCATCAACTGGTCGAACCCGAGCCCGCGCGACGGCCCTGCGAGCGTGCGCGCCTCGGCCTCGGTGAGCGGCGTGCCGCCGGCGCGAAGGTGCGCGCGGAGGTCGACCACCGCGATGCGGTTGCCGATGCCGTTCATCTTGAAGACGGGGAGGCGGTCGCCCATCGCTGGTTCCGGCCTGTCCGGGTGTCGGTGCTGCAGGGACGGGCGACGCCGCGACGCGGCCGGCGCCGCGGTCGATCGGTTGCACGGTCGCCCTGCGGTCTATATGGCCGAAGGCGGGCCGGAACGGAAGAGGCGGGCGCCCCGACCGCAGTCCGACGGCCGTCGCGAGGGGGCTCCACCCGGTCATGACGACGCCGCTCACCGCGCCTTCCCGTACGGGCGGCACCCGCCTGACCGGCCTCGCCGTCGCGATCGCCGTGCCGCTGCTGGTGGCGCTCGCCTGGTGGGCCCTCGGCCGTCCCGCCGCGCTGCCGCCGCCGCCGCTCGCCCCGGGTGAAAAGATCGCCTGCCTCTCCTACGCCCCCTACGAGGGCACGCAGTCGCCGTTCCAGGCGGGGCTCGTCATCCCGCCGGACCAGATCGACCGCCAGTTCGCGGCGCTCGCCACCTCGACGGGGTGCCTGCGCACCTACTCCGTCGGCCAGGGCCTCGACAAGGCGCCGGAGATGGCGCGCAAGCACGGCCTGAAGCTCCTGATGGGCATCTGGCTCGGCCGCAACCGCGCCGACAACGCGGCCGAGATCAAGCGCGCCATCGAACTCGGCAAGGAGTACCCGGATGTCATCCGGGCGATCGTCGTCGGCAACGAGGTGCTGCTGCGCCGCGACCTTCCCGTCGAGGAACTCGCCGCGGCCATCGCCGAGGTGCGCGACAACGCCGGCGTGCCCGTCACCTATGCCGACGTCTGGGAGTTCTGGGAGCGCAACGTGCCGCTCGCCGACGGCATC
Source organism: Pseudoxanthobacter soli DSM 19599 (assembly GCA_943372725.1). Classification (GTDB taxonomy): domain Bacteria; phylum Pseudomonadota; class Alphaproteobacteria; order Rhizobiales; family Segnochrobactraceae; genus CAMDHY01. The sequence goes on along the minus strand of CALRZT010000334.1, from coordinate 1,527 downwards.
GACTTCGTCACCGTCCACATCCTGCCCTACTGGGAGGACGACCCGGTCGGCGTCGACGACGCCAAGGAACACGTCGCCGACATCCGCCGCCACGTCGGCACGCTGTTTCCCGGCCGCGAGATCGTCATCGGCGAGACCGGCTGGCCGAGCGCCGGGCGCATGCGCGAGGACGCCCTGCCGTCGCCGGCGAACCAGGCCCGCTACCTCTCCGACATCATCGCGCTGTCGAAGGAAAACGGCTGGGACTACAACCTCATCGAGGCGAAGGACCAGCCGTGGAAGCGCCAGCTCGAGGGCACCGTCGGGGGTCACTGGGGCCTGTTCGACGACGCCCTCGGCCTGAAGTTCGCCTGGGGCGAGCCGCTCCTCGACCGGCCGTTCTGGCTCTGGCAGGGTCTCCTCGGCGTGCTGGCGGCGACCGGCATGCTGGTGATGGGCCGACGGGCGCTGTCGACCGAGCCGCTCCGGCTCGGCCTCGTCGCGGTCGTCGCCGGCGTCGCCCTGCCGTGGTGGCTGGTCGAGATGCCGCTCGTCAGCCTCGACACCTTCGACTGGGCCTTCGCCTTCGCCACCCTCGGCCTGACGCTGATCCTGATGGTGGCGGTGCCGCTGGCGCTCGCCCGCGACCTGCGCTGGCCGCGGCTTGCCGTCGTGCTCGGCGGCGACCGCTCCGGTCCGTCCGGCCTGCTCGCCGCCATGCTCGGCTGGATGCTGCTCGCAACCGTGCTGCTGCTGTCGGCCGGGCTCTTGGCGATGCTGCTCGACCCGCGCTACCGCGACTTCCCCATCGCCGCCTTCGCGGTGCCGGTGGCGGCCTTCCTGGCGGTTCCGGCGGGCATCGCGCTGACGCGGCCGGAGCGGGTGCTGGCGCCGCTGATCGCGGCGGTCGCCATCGGTGTTGCCATCCGCGAGGGTGTCGAGAACTGGCAGGCGCTGCTGTTTGCCGCCGAAGGCGTGCTGTTCGCGCTCGCCCTCAGGCCCTGGCGGGGCGTGCGAGCGTGAGCAGCGCCAGCGTCAGCGCCAGGGCCGACGGCCAGGCGTTGAACAGCATCAGCCCGAGCCCGGCCACGAGTGCCGTCAGCACCAGCGGCAGCGGTCCCGGGCGCCACAGGCACCAGAGCCCGAGCATGACCGCGACGATGCCCGGCACCAGCGTCCGGAAGCCCTCGTTGACGGCATAGCGCACCGTGCAGGTGAGCGACGTCGCCCCCGCCTCGCAGGCGTGGCCGAGCGGCGTGTTCTCGACGAGACCGTAGCGCGCCACCGCGGCGACGCCGAGCGCGGCCGCGAAGGCAACGAGCGCGGCGATCATCGTCAGCGGCGAGGGCAGGTAGGCGCGGGACATGCTGAGATCGCCTCCTCGGGGGAGTCCCTCATCGCCGGGCGCGGCGCGGGTGTCAATTCGCGGTGGAGGGTGCGTTGCTGGCGGCGCGTGCTTTCCTCGCGGCGGGGTCTGCGCACCTCGCGGCGTCGAACCGGCGGCGGCCCCCCCTCCCTACCCTCCCCCCTCGCGGGGGAGGGCAGGGA
>CALRZT010000333.1:0-5565 GCA_943372725.1 Pseudoxanthobacter soli DSM 19599 | reverse complement strand
CCGCACCCCCGACACCGGGCTCTCCACCACCACCACGAGTTCCGGCTTGTTCGAAGAGGCGCGCACCAGCCCCCAGGTGCCGTCCTCCGTCGTCACCCGCACGCCGTTGACGGTGACGAGGCTCGTGATCGGCTGGCCGCCGACCGGCGCACCGGCCGCTTGCAGCGCCTCGAAGCGGGCGAGCACCCGCTCCGCCACCGCGTACTTCACCTCGTCGGGGCAGTGCGGCGACATCGTTGGCGAGCCCCAGGTCTTCGGCAGCGCCTGCTCGAGGTCCGACAGCGACTTCTCCGGGTTGCGGTCGAGCATGTCGAGGATGGCGATCGCCGAGACGAGCCCGTCGTCGTAGCCGCGCCCGATCGGCGCGTTGAAGAAGTAGTGGCCGGACTTCTCGAAGCCGGCCAGCGCCCCGGTCTCGTTCACCCGCCGCTTCATGTGCGAGTGGCCGGTCTTCCAGTACTCCGTCACGGCGCCGGCGGCCTTCAGCACCGGGTCGGTGGCGAACAGCCCGGTCGATTTCACGTCGACGACGAAGCGGGCGCCGGGGTGCTCGTTCGCGAGGTCGCGGGCGAGCATGACGCCGACCTTGTCGGCGAAGATCTCGGCGCCGGTGTCGTCGACGACGCCGCAGCGGTCGCCGTCGCCGTCGAAGCCGAGGCCGACGTCGGCCCCCGTCGCCAGCACGGCATCGCGCATGGCGTGCAGCATGTGCAGGTCTTCGGGGTTCGGATTGTAGCGCGGGAAGGTGTAGTCGAGCTCGATGTCGAGCGGCACGACGTCGACGCCCAGCCGCTCCAGCACCTCCGGCGCGAAGGCGCCGGCCGTGCCGTTGCCGCAGGCGCAGACGGCGCGCACCCGCCGCTTCAGCTTGGGGCGGCTGGTCAGGTCGTCGATGTAGCGGGCGCGGAAGCCTTCGACGAGGTGGTAGCCGCCGCCCGGCCGCGGCCGGAAGGCGCCTGTCAGCACGATCTCCTTCAGCCGCCCCATCTCGTCGGGCCCGAAGGTGAGCGGCCGGTTCGCCCCCATCTTGACGCCGGTCCAGCCGTTCTCGTTGTGCGAGGCGGTGACCATGGCGACGCAGGGCACGTCCAGCGCGAACTGCGCGAAATAGGCCATCGGCGTCATGGCGAGGCCGATGTCGGTGACCTCGATGCCCGCCGCCATCAGGCCGTTGACGAGTGCCTGTTTGATCGAGGCCGAATAGGACCGGTAGTCGTGGGCCGTGACGAGCGCCGGCCGGACGCCGAGCTCGTGGATCAGCGTGCCGAGCCCGAGCCCGAGCGCCTGCGCCCCCATCAGGTTGAGTTCGGAGCCGAACAGCCAGCGCGCGTCGTACTCGCGAAACCCCGTCGGCTTCACCATCGGCTCCGCCTCGAAGGCGTAGGTGTTCGGCGCGAGGAAGGGCTTCGGCGTCGGGAACATGGCAGTGGGGCTCCTGCGTGCGACGGAGAGGATGTGCCGTGCCGCCCCCCCTCCCTGCCCTCCCCCGCGAGGGGGGAGGGTTCGCGTTGAGGCTGGTGCGTCGCTTGGCGGATCACGAGGAGGCGTTTTGATGCTGAAGCGGTGGTTCGGGCGGCAGGAGCGGGCGGTGGGGCGCGCGGCCGCGGCAGGTGCGGCTGTCGGAGTGTCTCGCGACGCCGCTGCGGCGCCACCCCCCGAGGCGAAGGCGTCGCGGACGGGGGCGCTCGTCGCGCTCTCGTCGCCGGGGCGGCCGGTGTGGACGCCGCGGGACTATGCGGCGCTGGCGCGGGAAGGGTTCGGGCGCAATCCGGTGGTCTATCGCTGCGTGCGGATGATCGCGGAAGCCGCGGCGTCGGTGCCGTGTCTCGTCTACGAGGGCGAGCGGGAGGTGAGCGAGCATCCGCTCGCCGCGCTGCTCGCGCAGCCGAACGCGCGGGCCTCGGGGCGGGCGCTGATGGAGGCGGCCTATGGCCACCTGCTCGTCGCCGGCAACGCCTATCTGGAGGCGGTCACCGTCGAGGGTGTGGTGCGCGAGCTGCATGCGCTCCGGCCCGACCGGATGCGCGTCGTGCCGGGGGCGGACGGCTGGGCGGAGGGCTACGAATACTCCGTCGCCGGGCGGACGGTGCGCTTCGCCGGCGAGGTGGGCGGCGCGGCGGCGGGTGGCGAGGGCCCCGGCGGTGATGGCGCAGGTGGTGCGGGAGGCGGGCGCGGGGTGCGGCCGATCCTGCATCTGTCGCTGTTCCATCCGCTCGACGACCATTACGGCTTCGCGCCGATCGAGGCGGCGCAGACGAGCCTCGACGTTCACAACGCCGCCGGCGCCTGGACGAAGGCGCTGCTCGACAATTCGGCGCGGCCGTCGGGTGCGCTCGTCTATGCGGCGGGGGAGGGCGGCAACCTCACCGACGAGCAGTTCGAGCGGCTGAAGCGCGAGCTCGAGGAGGGCTATGCCGGGGCTCGCAATGCCGGGCGGCCTCTGGTTCTCGACGGTGGGCTCGACTGGAAGGCGATGGGACTGTCGCCGAAGGAGATGGACTTCGCCGAGGCGAAGGCATCGGCGGCGCGCGAGATCGCCCTCGCCTTCGGGGTGCCGCCGATGCTGCTCGGCATCCCCGGCGACAACACCTATGCGAACTACCAGGAGGCGCACCGGGCGCTGTGGCGGCTGACCGTGCTGCCGCTCGTCGGGCGGACGGCGGAGGCGCTCGGCGGTTGGCTGGGGCCGGCCTTCGGCGACAGCCTCAGGCTCGGCACCGACCTCGATGCCGTCGAGGCGCTGTCGGCGGAGCGCGAGGCGCTGTGGGCGCGGGTGGGGGCGGCGGCGTTCCTGTCGGACGACGAGAAGCGGGTGGCGGTGGGCTACGGGGTGCGGGCGGGCTGAGGGCGCGCCGCGGTCGGCGTTCAGGCGACGACGCGGTTGCGGCCGGACTGCTTGGCGGCATAGAGGGCCGCATCGGCGCGGGCGACGGCGGGCAGGATGGTGTCCTCGCCCGGTCGGACGGCGGCGATGCCGATGGAGACGGTGAGGCTGAGGGTGCCGGCGGGCGCGGCGAACGGTTCGCGTTCGGTCGCCGCGCGCAGGCGCTCGGCGAAGCGCCGCGCCGCCTCGAGATCGGAGCCCGGCAACACGCAGATGAACTCCTCGCCGCCGTAGCGGGCGACGAGGTCGCGGTCGCCGAGGACGGCGCGGGCGATGGCGGCGAAGCGGGCGAGTACGGCGTCGCCGGTGTCGTGGCCGTGGCTGTCGTTGACGAGCTTGAAGGCGTCGATGTCGGCGACGAGGACGGCGAGGGGCGGGCGCTCCGGCGACGGGTCGGCGAGGTGACGCGAGGCTTCCAGCAGCAGGCCGCGGCGGTTGAGGAGGCCTGTGAGCGGGTCGCGGGTGGCGAGCCATTCGAGCTCGGCACGGGCGCGCTCGCCGGCAAGCGCCAGCAGCGCGACGTTCGAGAACAGGCAGGCGATCTGGTCGAACGCGAGCACGACGACATCGCTGCCGACTTTCGGCTGGTCGGGACCGATTTCCTGCAGCGAGACGAGCGCGGCGGCGGCGAAGCCGGCCAGGTAGAGGACGAAGGCCGTGGCGGCGACGGTGCGCGAGGCGAGCCGGCGGTGGCCGGGCGCCGCCAGCAGATCGACGACGAAGACGAGGCTGGGGACGCAGAAGGCGGCGAAGACGCCCGCGAGGGCGAAGTTCGGAGCCCCCGTTGCCGCGAGTATCCCGACATAGGCGATCGGCGGGGCGAGGGTGGAGACGGCGACGAGGGCCGGCGGGATAGGGCGCATGTCGAAGCGGCGCAGCCCGACCCAGCCGAGCGTCAGGCCGAGGCCGATCAGGCCGTAGGTCAGGAAGCCGCGCACGGGCCCGAGGTAGGACCCGGAGGCACCGGTCGCCAGCACGAGGACGAAGCCCGCCGCGATCAGGGCGGCACCGAGGCCCCAGTCGCGCAGATAGGGGTCGCCGCGGCCGTGCAGCCACATTGCCAGGAAGACGACGGCAAAGCTCGCCCGCATGGCGAGGCCGGAGACGAGCAGGGTGTGGCCGTCGAGTTCCACGCGGATCGTCCCAAGACGCTGCGCGGCGGACCTTAGTCGTCGCGCCGGCCGGAAGGAACAGCAGGAACGAAAAGCCGGGGGGCGGAGGCCGCGGAGGCGGTCGGGCGAGGGGCGGAGGCGGCGATGGATCCGATCACGGAGAACGTCATGGCGCGGGGCGACCTCGCGCACCTGGCGCTGTTCCTGTGGGCGAGCGGGGCGAGCGGGCTGCTCGCCTGGTCGCTGCGGGAGCTCGCGGCCTCGAACCGCCGCTTCAACGACTTCGTCGCCGAGATCGCGCGGCTGACCGCGCTGTTCCGCGACCGGGACTGAAACATCCATCGACCGGGGGACTTCCATGCAGCGGCTTCTCGCGGGGCTCGGCCAGCGCCGGGCGGACGACCATCGAAGCGTCTTCGCAGCCTTTGCCGGGGTGCTGGCGCGGCTGCTCGCGCCGCCGGGACGGCGGACCGCCGGGGAGCGGCGATGACGGCGGTGATCGCGGCGGGCGCCGTCGTCGAAGGCTACGCCAGCCTGTTCGGGCGGGTCGACATGGGGCGCGACCGGGTGGCGCCCGGCGCGTTCCGCCGCTCGCTCGCCCGCCGTGGCGCCGGCGGCGTCAAGCTGCTCTGGCAGCACGATCCCGGCCGGCCGATCGGCCGCTGGACGGAGATTTCCGAGGACGGCGTCGGCCTGCGCGTCCGCGGCCGGCTGTTGCCGGAGGTGGCGCAGGGGCGGGAGGCCCTGGCGCTGATCCGCGCCGGCGCGCTCGACGGGCTGTCGATCGGCTTCCGCACGGTCCGGGCGCGGCGCGAGCCCACGACGGGGGTGCGGGAGCTCGTCGAGATCGACCTCTGGGAGATCTCGCTGGTGACCTTTCCGCAGATGCCGGGAGCGCGCCTCGCGCTCGCCGGTTCGCAGCTGCCGGCGATGCGATGCGCCGCCGGTGCCGCCGGCCTGACGGGCCGGCTTTCGCTTTCCACCAGGTGAGGGACCAGGGACATGGACGTGAGCGTGAGCGCGCCGGAGACGAAGGCCGCGGTGCCCGAAGCGGGGGCGGCGGAGGCGTTCGAGACGATGATGGGCGCCTTCGAGGCGTTCCGCGAGGTGAACGACCGCCGGCTCGACGAGATCGAGCGGCGCGGCGGCGGCGACGTGGTGACGGTGGAGACCCTCGGACGCATCGAGGCGGCGCTCGACGAGCAGAAGCGGCGGCTCGACCGGCTGGCGCTGAAGGCGGCCCGGCCGGGGCTGGGTGCGCCCGGCGAGACGGGGGACGCCTCGGCGCGCGAGCGCAAGGCGGCGTTCGAGACCTATGTGCGCACCGGCCGCGAGGACGCGGCACGCAGCCTCGAGGCGAAGGCGCTGTCGGTCGGCACGCCCGCCGACGGCGGCTACCTGGTGCCGGACGAGACGGAGCGCGAGATCATGCGCCGGCTCGCCGACATCTCGCCGATCCGCCGCATCGCCGGCAGCCGGCAGGTCTCGGCCTCGGTCTATAAGAGGCCGTTCTCGGTGGCCGGCCCGGCGGTCGGCTGGGTGGCGGAGACGGCGTCGCGGACGCAGACG
>CALRZT010000332.1:0-5579 GCA_943372725.1 Pseudoxanthobacter soli DSM 19599 | reverse complement strand
GAACCGGCCCTCCGGGTGACCGGCGTCTCCAAGTCTTTCTCGGGTGTCCCGGCGTTGCGCGACGTGAGCGTCGAGTTCCACCCGGGAGAGGTGCACGCCATCCTGGGTGAGAACGGCGCCGGCAAGTCGACGCTGATGAACGTGATCTCCGGGACGTTCCCGCCCAGCGAGGGGGAGATCTGGTTCGAGGGCAGGCACATCGGGGAGATGACGCCGGCGCTCGCGTCCTCGCTCGGGATCGCCACCTGCTTCCAGCACCCCGCCATCCTGGACGATCTGTCCGTCCTGGAGAACTTGCGGATTGCGTTGCCCGCCGCGCTGTTCTCCCGCCTCTCGCCCCCGGAAGCCGCCCGTCGCATGCTGGAGGGCGTCGGCCTCAAGGTGCCGCCACGCATGCGCGCCGGCGGCCTCAGCGTGGCGCAGAAGCATCTGCTCGAAATCGCCAAGGCCCTAGCTCTCAAACCGAAGATCCTCATCCTCGACGAGCCGACGGCGTCCCTCGACCAGGACGCGACCGACATGTTGTTCGGCCGGATCGAGGACCTGGCGAAGTCCGGCACCGCGGTCATCTACATCACGCACCGCCTAGCCGAGCTCCGCCGGATCGCCGATCGCGTGACGGTGCTGCGAGACGGGCGCGTGCGTGGCTCCGCGCCCGTCGGGGACATCGGCGACGCCGACCTGGTGAACCTCATCGTCGGGCGCACGCTCGAGTCCGCCTTCCCTCCGAAATGCCAGCGCGACGGTGGCGACATCGCCTTTGCGGCGACCGGACTGACCGCAAGAGGGGTCACCGACGTCAGCTTCGACGTGGCTCGCGGCCAGATCGTCGGCATCGCCGGGGTCGCCGGCAACGGCCAATCCGAACTCATGCGGGTGCTGGCGGGGCTGCAGGCCGCCACCGGCACGGTGACGCTGCTCGGACGACAGCTCAGCCCGTCCGAACTGCTGCACGAAGCGGCCTTCATGCCCTCCGACAGGCACACCGAAGGGGTCGCGAGCGGGCTGACGGTGCGCGAGAACGCAACGTTCTCGGCGCTGGAGAGGTTCGCGACCGGCGGCATCGTCAACGGCCGGAAGGAAGCGGACCGGGTCAAGGCGATCTTCGGCGAGTTGGCGGTCAAGGCGCCGGGACTGGAAGCGCCGATCCTGTCGCTGTCCGGCGGCAACCAGCAGAAGGTGGTGATGTCCCGGGCGCTCCTGTCCGAGCCCGGCCTCATCGTCGCGGACGAGCCGACGCAGGGCGTCGACGTCGGCGCACGCTTCGAGATCTACCGCATCCTGCGCGACGTTTCGGAGGCGGGAACGCCGGTCGTCGTCAATTCCTCCGATGCGGTCGAACTCGAGGGCCTGTGCGACAAGGTCATCGTGCTGTCGCGCGGCCACGTCGTCGAGACCCTGACGGGGAAAGACGTCACGGAGGCGCGGATCGTCGAAGCCGCCGTACGCGCCAAAACGCATGTTCGCGAAGGTGCCACCAGCGCCCCTGCTTCGCACGCCGGCGGATTTCGGCACTTCCTGCAGTCGGACAATGCCCCGGCGGTCCCGCTGGCACTCGTGACGATCCTGCTCGGGCTCTACGTCTACAGCCAGAACGCGAACTTTCTGTCGGCCTACAACATCTACAACATATTCCTTCTGGCGACGGCGCTCGGCTTCATCGCGCTCGGCCAGACGGTCGCGCTGCTGATGGGCGGCATCGACCTTTCGGTCGGGCCGCTCGCCGGCTTCCTCGTCGTGGTCGCCTCGTTCTTCGTCAACGAAGACAAGTCGGCGCTGGTGATCGCGCTCGGCTTCCTCCTGATGTTCGGCGGCGCGTTCGTTACCGGTGCCATAAACGGTATCCTGATACGCTTTGCGAACTTCACGCCCATCGCCGCGACGCTTGCCATGTACATCGCCATCCAGGGCTTCAGCTTCCTGCTGCGCGACAATCCGGATGGCTACATCAGCTATCCCGTCACCGACTGGATCAACTGGCAGTGGGGCCCGTTTCCGGTCGCGTTCCTGGTTCTGGTCGCCGCCGCGATCGGCGCCGAATATGTGCTGCGCCGCACCAAGGCGGGGTGGCGGCTCAGGGCGATCGGCTCGGACGAGGGCTCGGCGCGACGCATCGGCACCCGTGTGGACCTCGCCTTCATCGGCGGCTACGTCACGTGCTCCTTCTTCACGGCGCTCGGGGCGATCATGCTGATGACGCAGATCGGCGTCGGTGATCCGCGTCAGGGCGTCAACTACACGCTGGCGAGCATCACGGCCGTCGTCCTCGGCGGCACCAGCCTCTCGGGTGGGCGCGGGACCTTCATCGGTTCTGTGCTGGGCGCCGTGCTGCTGACCGAGGTCCTCGCCGCCGTGACCTTCCTCGGTCTCACCCAGACCTACCAGTATCTGTTCCAGGGTCTTCTGATCGTCGCGGCCGCCCTGATCTACTCGGCCGTGCGCAGGCGGGCAGCCCACTGAGGGCGAGCACGGCAAGACCGGTACGCGGGCGCCTCGCTCGAGCGGGGAAACGGGAGGAGCAAGTGGCCGAGAAAGTCTACGGCATGCACCATATCGGCATAACGGTGCCGGACATCGAGGAGGGCATCGCCTTCTTCAAGGCGGTCTTCGGTGCGATCGAGGTCTTCCGGACGGGCGCCTTCGACGTCGACGAGAATTTCATGAAGAACCGGCTGGGCGCTGCCGCGCACTCGCGCATCCGCGACCTCGTGTTCCTGCGCTGCGGCGAGGGGACGAGCGTCGAGCTGTTCGAGTACGAAGGCGAAGACAAGACGGCGCCGGCGAGGCGTTCGTCCGAGATCGGCGGCATGCACCTGTGTTTCGAGGTGGACGACGTCTTCGCCTCCGCGGAGCGGCTGCGCCTCCAGGGTATCGAGATGCTCGACGGGCCGAACAGGGTTGAGAGCGGCCCTCTCGCCGGCTTCGACTGGATCTACTTCCGGGCGCCGTGGGGTCAGATCCTGGAGATCGCGAGCTTCGAGAAGCTCGGCTACGAGAGCACGTCGCCGCACCGCCTGTGGCGCGCCAAGCTGCACGCCGCCGACCACGGCCGCGGCGAGCCGTCGCCGAAGGCCGGCTCGGGCGGAGGTTCGCCGGATTGAGCGTGGTGGCGCGAGGCTGGGCCACGTCGGCCGATGCGAAGGTCGGCCTTCGCCAGCCCGATTGAGCGACCGCCTCGAACGGAGCCTGACAGTCGTCCGACTCCCCCCCTTTCTCGGGAACCCGGTCGCGCCGCCGGGGAACGGACCCGCGCGACATTCTCATTCTGATAGACGTAGGGGCCGGCGAGCCGATCTCACGGCCGCCGGCCGCGCCGGCCACCACACGACGGGAGGCGGCCCGCAGGCGCGTTCCGATGCGAGGGACCCGGCTTGAGCCTTGATGGCCTGCCATTCGACAACCGCGGGGCCGCGGGAGGCCGGAGCAGATGACCGAATACGAATTGCTTCGCATCATCAGCTTTCTGGAGCGGATGCGGCGGCCCTACGACCAACTCCTTCCGATCGCCGAGCCCGACCAGAACTGGAACATGGTTCTCTTCCTGATGCGAAGCCATCTCCGAGGCCAGCCGGTGACCATGTCGTCGCTCGCCCACGCCGCCGACGTACCCTTCGCCAGCGCCTTGCGGCGTATCCACCGCCTGATCGAGGGCGGCGTGCTGGAGAAACGGGAGAAGCACCCGGGGGCTAAGACCTTCTACGTCGTTCCCAGTTGCCGAATGGTCGAGAACTTCACCGAGTACGCCCGCAAGATCAAGGCCCTGCTGGCCGATACTTTCGGACTGACAGGCGGCAAGGACGATGATGAGGACTACTACTTCGGCGGTTCCTACTTCGCGGGCCAGATCATCCCGCCGCTCGAGATCATGGAGAGCCGACAGGACGCCGGGCAGGATCTGACGTTCCTGCTGCACGACGACAACTATTTCGCCTCGATGCGCGACATGTGGTCGGACTTCCGCGCCAAGCTGTCGTCGCGAAAGAACTTCACGCTCCTGCCGCTGCCGCAGTTGCGGGAGGAGGTGTTCGCCAATGCAGCCCGCAGCAGCAGCCGCTACGATGTGATTGCGGTCAACATGCCGTGGCTGGGCGAGGCGGTGAAGCGGGGCGTCGGCCAGCCCCTGACCCAGATCCTGGAGAAGAGCGGCATCAACCCGCTCGATTTCCATCCCAACATCTGGGCGACCGGCACCTGGGACAAGATCCAGTACGGCGTTCCGATCTACTGCACCGTCGAGACGCTCGCCATCCGCAGGGACTTGATGGAGGCAGAAAAGCTGCCACCCCCTACGAGCTTCGAGCGGGTCATCGAGGTCGGCCGGCACCTGCATCAGCCGCGTCGCGGTCGCTACGGCGTGGTGTGGAACGCCGCGCGCGGCATGCCGATCGCCCACACCTTCATGTTCTTCATGGCGTGTTGCGGCAGCGCCGTCATCAACCTGCCGATCTCGCGGCTCCATCTCGACTATTCACAACTGTCCGGCGAGCAGTTCCGGCCGCAGGTCAACAGCGAGGCCGGCCACAAGACGCTCGACTTCATGCACCGCCTGCTGTCGATCTCGCCGCCGGACATCCTCCGCATCGACTGGAACCGGGGTCTTGAGTACTTCATGACCGGCCAGGCGGCGATGGCCTACACATGGACCATGCGCGCCGCCCGCTTCGAGTACGACATTCGATCGGTGGTGCAGCGGAAGGTCGAGTATCTCGCTCATCCCCACGGCCCGGGCGGGACGAGCGTCAGTCCGATCGGAGGCTTCCTCCTGATGGTCCCGCAATCGCTGCCACCCGAGCGCGCGAAGCTGGCGTTCGAAGCGATCGCGTGGATGGCGTCGCCGCCGGCGATGAAGGAGTACGTCAAGAACGGCTTTCCCGTAGCGCCGCGCTTTTCCGTCAGCGCCGACCCGGAGGCAGCCGCCTCGACGCCGATCGTCCGCTTCGTCGACCGGCTGGCGAAGAAGAACAAACTCCAGAACTGGCAGCGGCCGCCCGTCCCGGAGTATCACGCCATCGAGCAGATCCTCGGCGACGAAATCTACGCGGCGCTGACCGGCGAGAGGTCCGATGCAGCGGCCCTGGCGCAGGCTCAGGCTCGCATCGACAAGGTGATGCGCGACGCCGGCTATTACTGAGTCGCGAGTGCTTCCCGGTCGGCTTTCGCCTTCTTGCGCGCCGCGAAGGTGCGAGCGGCCATGCGGTCGAGCACTTCGATCACGTCGCGCAGGCTGTCGCGCGCAAAGCCCTGGGTGATGAAGACGACACGCGTGCGCCGGTCGTCGTCAGGCCAGCGGTCGAGCCATGTCATGGTGTGCAGGAGGTGCTGCGCGCCCTGGATCACGGCCGGACGGCCAGGCTCCTCCGCGACATCGACCAGGCCTTTGACGCGCAGGAGGCCCGGCCCGAGATTCTGTCCGATGCCGTCCAGCAGAAATTGCAGCTCCGCGCGTGAGACCGGCTCGCTGCGGATGAGAACGAAGGTGTCGATCTGCTTGACCGAGAGATGATCATGGCCGTGGTGGTGGTGATGATCGTCCGGGCAGGTTTCATCGCAGACATGGCCGTGTTCCCCGGCTGCCTGGT
>CALRZT010000331.1:0-5610 GCA_943372725.1 Pseudoxanthobacter soli DSM 19599 | reverse complement strand
CTGATCCGGCTCGCCCGCGACTGCGGCTACCGCACGGTGGAGCCGGTTGGGCCGGTCTACCCGACGATGTGGGGCGGGCGGCGGTTCTACGTGCTGCGGCCATGACGGCGCGCCGGCGCAAGCGCCTTGAGCGCCGGCGAACTTGACGCTGCCTCACCGGCAGACCGTGCGGCGCCGTGCAGAGCCTCGCCGCCGCTCCGAAGACGCCGCTGCGGCGACTGCAAGCCGGGTTGCAGGGGACCCGTTTCCGGCAGCCGGCCAGCTTCCAGTAGCCGCCCGGTGTGCGGGCCGCCGGCAGCCCCGGCGCGGCGCCCGTGCGATCGCCGCTGGGGCACCCGGGAGGCCGTTGGAACGGGTTCGACCGTCGGACCGCGCGGCGCCGACCGGCTGGCGAGCCCCGCGAGCCCGATGAGCAACAAGGGGCAGAGGAAAACCAGTTCGGCGGTGCCGCCGAGGGAGACGATGCCGAGCACGCCGAGGCCGACGGTCACGTCACCGAGTTCGGACCACGCTCCGATACGCTGCATTCGCCACCTTCCGCATCCCCCGGCGGCGCGTCGTGTCCACGCCGCCAAGCGATCCCGCGATGCTCCGGTGCAGAACGTACCAGACGACGTGTGACGGTATGTCGACCACAACCACGTCCGCAGCCGCCACAACGGCCTGTCCGGGCACGGCGAGCGGGGCGAGCAGCGCCGACGCGGATGGCCCGCGACGGCCAGCCTCCTGTAGCTTGACGGCGGCAGCGGCGAGTCGATGCGCCGCCGCGTGACCGCAGGACCGTCATGTCAGACCCGATGCTGCATCCGGAGTTCGAGACGCTGCCGCCGGACGGTGTCCGAAGGCTGCAAGAGTCGCTCTGGCCGGCGCAGTGGCGGCGCGTGCGGGAGACCTCGGCGTTCTATCGCGGCAAGCTCGGCGACGGCGCGCCAGAAGACCTGCCGCTCGCCGCCATCGGAGATCTGCCGTTTACCGAGAAGGACGAACTCCGCCGCTCACAAGAGCGCGCGTACCCGTTCGGCGACTATCTCGCCTCCGGCGAGGACCGCGTCGTGCGGCTGCACCGCACCTCCGGCACCACCGGGCGCTCGCTACAGCTGGCCTATTCCCGCTCCGACGCGGCGCTGACGGCGCGGATCGGCGGCCGGGCGCTGTTCGCCTCGGGGCTTCGGCCCGGCGACCGGGTGGTGCACTGCCTGAACTACTGCCTGTGGACCGGCGGCGTCACCGACCATCTGGCGCTGGAGGAAGCCGGCGCCTGCGTCATCCCCTTCGGCGTCGGCAATACGGCCAAGCTCGTCGAGACGATCCTCGACCTGAAGGTGACGGCGATCTCCTGCACGCCGTCCTATCCGGCGCTGCTCGAGAAGATGCTGCGCGAGGCCGGCTCGGCGCCGCGGGCACTCGGGCTGCGGCTCGGCCTGTTCGGCGGCGAGGCCGGGCTCGATAACGCCGCGTTCCGCGATGGCCTGGAGGCGACGTGGGGCTTCGGGGTGCGCAACGCCAACTACGGCATGTCGGAGGTGATCTCCAACTTCGGCAGCCAGTGCGAGCGCACCACCGACCTGCACTTCCACGGCGCGGACGCGATCTTTCCCGAGATCGTCGACGCCGGGGGCCGCTCGCTGGGGGTCCGCGAGGGGGCGACGGGCGAGCTTGTCTGCACCCATCTCGCCAAGGAATGCCAGCCGCTGATCCGCTTCCGCACCCGCGACGTCATCACCGTGACGGGCACCGGCGCCTGCGCCTGCGGACGGACGTCGTGGCGCTTCCGCGTTACCGGCCGCACCGACGACATGTTCAACGTGCGCGGCGTCAACGTCTTCCCGACGGCGGTGCAGAAGGCGGTGACCGGGCTGCCGGATCTCTCGACGGGTCACTTCCGCATCCGCCTCGAAGGCCCTGGTCCCTATGACCGAATCGCCATCGTCGCAGAGGCGGCACACAGCCTCGCTCCGGCCGACTTGCCCGGCGCCGCGCGGGCGCTCGCGGCAGCGGTTCGGGAGCTCACCGGCGCCTCGGCCGAGGTGGAACTCGTCGCACCCGACAGCCTGCCGCGCACGGACGGCAAGACCAGCCTGATCGAGAGGACCTGACGATGAGCGACGCGAAGACGAAGAGCGCCGCCCCGCCCCGCTTCGCCCACTACGAGCGCCGCGGCGCCGTCGGCCTCGTGACGCTGAACCGGCCGGAGCGGCTCAACGCCATGAGCGGCGACCTGATGGACGACATGGCGGCGGCCCTGACCGTGGCCTTCGCCGATCCCGACACCGGTGCGGTGGTGCTGACCGGCGCCGGCCGGGCCTTCTGCGCCGGAGACGACCTCAAGGAATACGACGCCCAGAGCGCCGACGAGGAGTCGATCCGCACCCACGTCGACCGCATCCAGGCGATCACACGCCTCCTGATGGGCTCCGACAAGCCCGTCGTCGGGGCCATCCACGGCTTCGCCGTGGGTGGCGGATTCGAGTGGCTGATCAACTGCGACCTCGTGGTGGCCGCCGACGACCTCGTCGCCTTCTTCCCCGAGATGGACTGGGGCCAGTTCGTCACCGGCGGCGTCACCCACCTTTTGCCGCAAGCAATCGGCCACCAGCGGGCGATGGAGCTGCTGCTCCTCGGCGAGCGCCAGAGCGCGGCGCGGCTGGAGGCGCTCGGCCTCGTCAACCGGGTCGTGCCGAAGGACAAGATGCTGGAGACGGCGCTCGAGATCGCCGGCCGGATCGCCGAGAAGTCGCGCTTCTCGACCGCGCGGCTGAAGAAGACGGTGCTTCGCGACCTCGGGGGGCCGCTCTGGCGGGCGGTCGCCCTCGAGCACGCCGCGACGATCGAGGCGTTCGCCCACCCGGAGTCGGCGGCGCGGGTGAAGGCCTTCGGGGAGCGCAAGCGGGGCTGAGGCCACATCAAGCGCGCGTCGATGGACGGGTACACATGACCGAAACGGAAGATTCGCCAGAGGAACGCCGCTATGTGGAACTCAGACCGCTGTCACCAGCGGAGACGCTAACGTCGTTCAATTCTGGCAATCAGGATGCGATTGTCTACGCGCTTTGGAGTACTGCACAATTCGCCGATGACAAGATCGGCCAAGACTGGGCACTACATTTTTTGAATTCTGCAGACGAATACCTTGCCGAGGTCAGCGTAAATATTCTAGAATTCCTCGCAAGGCCAATAGCTGACCTCGAGTATCGTCGAATCTTGTCCTGCCTAAAGCGTCGAGCTTATTCGCCGGAAACAAGTTTAACATTGTCTGAATACATCCACTCTATGGCTCATGACATCACAAAAAACGTACAGTGGAGGCGTCAATACAGGAAAAAACTGAGGCACTCGCCGGGTGCTGCCGACGATCAGTTCAAACATCTCAGGCAAGCAGGGTTGCGAGGGCAGCGTCGGGCGTTCAAACGACCGATGCGACGCCCGCGAAGCCGCGCCTGAGGTTCGGAGGCGGAGCCGAGGCCCCGCCCCCGTCTTGTTTCACGCCGCCTTGAGGTCGCCGGCGACGGTGAAGTCGGCCTCGGTCTGGGCGCGGATCTCGTCGACCGTCACGCCGGGTGCCGTCTCGAGCAGCGTCATGCCGCCCTTCGCCTTGTCGATCGCGAAGACACCGAGGTCGGTGACGACGAGGTCGACGACGCCGGCGCCGGTCAGCGGCAGGTTGCAGCGCTTCAGGAGCTTCGGCTCGCCCTTGGCCGTGTGCTCCATCAGCACGACGACGCGCTTGACGCCTGCGACGAGGTCCATCGCGCCGCCCATGCCCTTCACCATCTTGCCGGGGATCATCCAGTTGGCGAGATCACCGTTCTCGGCCACCTGCATGGCGCCGAGGATGGAGAGGTCTATGTGGCCGCCGCGGATCATCGCGAATGAGTCGGCGCTCGAGAAGTAGCTCGTCGTCGGCAGCTCGGTGACGGTCTGCTTGCCGGCGTTGATGAGGTCGGGGTCCTCCTCCCCCTCATAGGGGAACGGGCCCATGCCGAGCATGCCGTTCTCGCTCTGCAGCGACACCGTCATGCCCTCGGGGATGTAGTTCGACACCAGCGTCGGAATGCCGATGCCGAGGTTCACGTAGAAGCCGTCGCGCAGTTCCTTGGCGGCGCGGGCGGCCATCTCGTCACGGGTCCAGGCCATGAGACGTGCTCCCTTCAGGCGGCGCGCTTGCGGACGGTGCGCTGCTCGATGCGCTTAACCGGATCCTTGAGGTGGACGATGCGCTGCACGTAGATGCCCGGCGTGTGGATGTGGTCGGGGTCGATCTCGCCGGCCTCGACGAGGTGCTCGACCTCGGCGACCGTCACCTTGGCGGCGGTGGCCATCATCGGATTGAAGTTCCGCGCCGTCTTCCGGTAGACGAGGTTGCCCTCGGTGTCGCCCTTCCAGGCGTGGACGAGGGCCACGTCGGCGAACAGGCCGCGCTCCATGACGTATTTCTCGCCGTCGAACTCGCGCACGTCCTTGCCTTCGGCGACCAGCGTGCCGACGCCGGTCTTGGTGAAGAAGGCCGGGATGCCGGCGCCGCCGGCGCGGATGCGCTCGGCGAGCGTGCCCTGCGGGGTGAACTCGAGCTCGAGTTCGCCGGCGAGGAACTGCTGGGCGAACAGCTTGTTCTCGCCGACATAGGACGAGATCATCTTCCTGATCTGTCGCGTCTCCAGCAGGCGGCCGAGGCCGATGCCGTCGACGCCGGCGTTGTTGGAGACGACGGTCAGCCCCTTCACGCCGGAATCGCGCAGCGCATCGTTCAGCGCCTCCGGGATGCCGCACAGGCCGAAGCCGCCTGACATGATCATCATATCGTCGCGCAACAGGCCGGCGAGCGCCTCCGTCGCGCTGGCATAGACTTTCCTCAAGCGGAGCATCCTTTCAGGGTCGGCGGGGACACGGCGGGCCCGGGAAGGGCCGTCCGGCGATGCACAATGAAGGGTGCAGCGCGGGATGGTGTCAATCGCAAGCGCAAGCCGCCGTCAACGGGGACACGGAGCCGGCAGGGGCAGCGCAGGTGGTGCCGGACGGCTGCGCCGGTGCTAGGAGAGCCGCTCTCTCCATCACGCGGGACGGGCGGGCATGAGCATCCAGACGGGCGGACAGACGGGCACGGACGCCGTCGAGCGGCGCATCACCGGGCGGACGAAGGTGTTCCTGCTGCTCGCCGACCCGGTGGCCCACGTCGTCGGCACCGCCGTCATCAACGGCCACTTCGCCGGCGCCGGCGTCGACTTCGCCGCCTCCCCCGCCCACGTGACGGCGGACGACCTGCCGACGATGCTGGCGGCCGCCCGCATCATGCGCAACGTCGTCGGCCTCGGCATTACCATCCCGCACAAGATCGCGATCCTGCCGCTGCTCGACGCGGTGTCGGACCGGGGCCGCGCGGTCGGCGCGGTCAATTTCGTCCGCCGCGAGGCGGACGGGCGGCTCGTCGGCGACAACATCGACGGCATCGGCTTCGTCGCCGGGCTGACGCGGCGCGGCATCGATGTGGCCGGCAAGCGGGTGCTGCAGGCGGGGGCCGGCGGCGTCGGGCGGGCGATCGCGTTCGCGCTGGCCGAAGCGGGCGCGGCGGAACTCGCCATCGTCAATCGCGATGCGGACAAGGGCGCGGCGCTC
>CALRZT010000330.1:0-5653 GCA_943372725.1 Pseudoxanthobacter soli DSM 19599 | reverse complement strand
AAGCTCTGGCTGCGACGGCCCGCGCGGCCCATCCGACCGCCTCCCTGATCGCTGTCCGGGCCGGGGCGCGGACCGCCGTGTTCGCCGTGCCGCAGACCCTGCGCGCGGATGCCCGCAAGACGGTCGCCGACCTCGTCGCCGCCGGCTTCGACGTCCGCATCCTGTCGGGCGACCGGCCGGAAGCGGTGGCGCCGGTCGCCGCCGCCCTCGGCCTCGGCGATGCCACCGCCCGCGGCGGCCTGACGCCGGCCGACAAGGTGGCCGCGATCGCCGCCCTGCGTGCCGCCGGCCGTCGCGTCCTGATGGTCGGCGACGGCCTCAACGACGCCCCGGCGCTCGCGGCCGCCGACGTCTCGCTCGCCCCCGTCACGGCAGTCGATCTCACCCAGGGCATGGCCGACGCCGTCTACCTCGGTCGCGGCCTCGGGCCGGTGGCGGAGACGCTGGCGATCGCCCACCGCGCCCGCCGCCGCATGGTCGAGAACCTCGGCCTCGCCGTCGTCTACAACCTGATCGCCGTGCCGCTCGCCGTCGGCGGCTTCGTGACGCCACTCGTCGCCGCGCTGGCGATGTCCGGCTCGTCGCTGCTGGTGACGGTGAACGCGCTGCGCGACCGCGCCGCCGCGCCGCCGCGCGCGGCCGCACCGGCCCGGCCGGCCGCCCGCATCGCTGGGGAGGTGCTGCCGTGATCCGCTCCGTCATCATCGAGGTGCTGCCGTGACCGTGCTCCTGGTGCTCGTGCCGCTGGCGCTGCTGCTCGGCCTCGCCGGGCTGTTCGCCTTCCTGTGGTCGCTGCGCACCGACCAGTATTCCGACCTCGACGGCGCGGCGGTCAGGATGCTCGCCGACGACGATCTCCCCGGCGGTGAAACGCCCGCAACCCGCCGCGCCGCCGTGCGCGTGCCCTCCGGGGAGCGTAAGCGGTGAGCCTCGCGTCCGAACAGGGCGGCAGCCGACCTGGCCGCGGCGCTGCCGACCAGAGCCGACCCGGGCGGCTCGCCTGCCTCTGTCCGCCGCTCGGCGCCTTCACGCGCCCGGGCGCCGCCGGGGCGGTCGCCCTCGTCACTGGCGCCGGCTTCGCCTGCCTCGCGCAGGTGCTCGTCTACGGCACGCTGCCGCTCGCCGGGGCGCTGTTGTCGCGCGACGTCGTCGAGGCGTCGCTGCCGATGGCGGCGTGCCTCGCCGGCGCCGTCCTCGCCAGCCTGCCGGGCGCCTTCCTGATGGACGCCTTCGGCCGCCGCGCCGCGCTCGCCACCGGCGCGAGCCTCGGTGCCGCCGGTGGCACGACGGTCGCCGTCGGCCTCCTCGCGTTGTCGCTGCCGGTGGTCCTCGTCGGCGCCTTCTGGCTCGGCGTCGCCCAGGGCTTCGCGATGCTCTACCGCCACGCCGCGGCGTCGGGCGACGGAGATCGCCGTCGGCAGGTCGCCGCCGTGCTCGGCGTCGGCGTCGCCGCCGGCCTCGCCGGCCCGGCGCTCGCCACCTTCGCCGAGGGCCTCGTCGCGCCGTTCACCCTCGTCGGCGCCGCGCTGGCGGCGGCGCTCGCCAGCGTTGGCGCGCTTGCCGCCGCGCTGGCCGAGCCCGCCGCGTCCCCCGCCGCCGCACCAGTCGCCCCCGCCGGGGCACCGGCGCGGGACGCTCCCGCCGTGCCGCTCTTCGACACCCGCTTCCTCGTCGCGACCGCGATCGGCGTCGTCGCCTGGGCGACGATGGCCTCGGCGATGACGCATGCACCGATGGCGCTGGTCGATTGCGGCGTCAGCGCCGCCGCCACCTACGGCATCGTCGCCTGGCACGTCGTCGCCATGTACGTTCCGGCGGCGGCGATCGGCCTGTTCGGGCTGCGCATCACCCCGGTCGTCGCCGCCGGCGCCGGTCTCGCTCTGCTCGCCGCCGCCTTCGCCGCGACGGCCCTTCTCGTGCCGATCGCCGGCGAGATTTCGCGGCTGATGCTGGTGGGCGCCGGCTGGTCGCTCGCCACGCTCGGGGCGACGCTGATCCTGCACGCCGGCCCACCGCCGCGCCGGCTGGCGCTGGCGCTGCACGACGGCGCCCTGCTCACGGCGGCGCTGCTCGCGGCGCTGTTCGGCGGCCTCTTCTGAGGCACTCGCAGGGAAGGGGACGGCATCGCCGGGCTGGCGCCCGTCGGGCCTGGATGGCCGGTGTCGCCGCAGCGGCCGGGATCGGCGCGCGGCGCCAACCGGACTTCCGCTCCGCGAAGGGTCAGCCGGCGACGGCGAGGGCGAGGCGGATGCCGTCCGACAGCGTCGATCCGAGCAGCGGCTTCTCGACGATCGGCACGCCCGCCGCGCTCGCCCGGCGGAGCACGGCCGCCGTCGGTGCGCTGGTGATCAGGATCGCCGGCATCTCGACGCGGCGCGCCCGCAGCCGATCGATGACCGACAGCCCGTCGCGTCCGGGGATGTGGAAATCGACGACGAGGCAGCCGGCGACCGGCAGCGTCGGGTCGGACAGGATGGCGTCCCCGTCCGCATAGGTGCGCACCCGGTAGCCCTCGACCTCGAGGGAGAACCGCAGGCTGCCGAGCACATCCGGATCGTCGTCGACGACGAGGACGATCGGGGCTGCCGCGTCTGTCGGGCTCGCGTCGGTGATCATGGCCGGAACCCGTGGCAGCGCGCCGCGAAGGTCGACGGTCGCAGCATTACATTGCAGGACGTGGCGTGGCGCGCGTTGATGTCGATCAATCCGGGCGGGTCAGGCGGGCGGTTCGGCGGAGACGACGCCCGCCGCCAGCGCCAGCCGGACGAGGTGGGAGAGGCTGGTCGCCTGGGTCTTCGTCATCAGGTTCGCCCGGTAGACCTCCACGGTGCGCGGGCTGATGCCGAGCTGGCGGGCGATCGTCTTGTTCGAGCTGCCCGCCACCAGCCCGTCGAGCACCTCGCGCTCGCGCGGCGACAAGCCGGTGAAGCGCAGGCAGGCAGAGGCCTGCTCGGCGGTCGAGCGGCCGCCGCCGCCGTCCTGGCCGCGGCGCGTCTCGACGAGGGCGGTGCGGACGGCGTTGATCAGGGCGTCGTCGCGGTAGGGCTTCTCGAGGAAGTCGTGCGCCCCCGCCTTCATCGCCTCGACCGCGAGCGCGATGTCGCCGTGACCGGTGATGACGACCACCGGTACCGTCGCGCCGCGCTCGCGCAGCGCCTGCAGAAGCTCGATGCCGGTCATGCCGGGCATGCGCACATCGGTGACGATGCAGCCCCGCACAGCGGCCGATTCCACATGGGCGAGGAAATCGTCAGCCGACGGATGGCCGGTCGCCGCGATCCCCTCCGTCTCCAGCAGGAACAGCAGCGAGTCGCGCGCGGCATCGTCGTCGTCGATGACGTAGACCGTGGCCTCAGGACCCATCGTCGCGCATCTCCTGTGCCGCTTTGAGGGTGAATGCGAACCGTGTGCCGCCGCCCTCGCCCGGCTCCGCCCGGATGGAGCCGCCGTGCGCCTCGACGATGGTACGCGAAATCGACAGGCCGATGCCCAGTCCCTGTACTTTCGTCGTCGCGAAGGGCTGGAACAGCCGTTCGGCGATCTCCGGGGCGAGGCCGGAACCGGTGTCCGTCACCGTCACCGCCACCAGGCCGTCGTCGCCGGGTGCCGTGGCGATCGTCAGGTCGCGCCGTGGCGATCCCTCCATCGCCTCGACGGCGTTGCGCACGAGGTTGAGGAGCACCTGCTGCACCTGCACCTTGTCGGCGACCACCCATTCACAGGACGGATCGAGGGCGAACCGGACCCGCACACCGTGTTCCTTGGCGCCGACGAGGGCGAGCGCACTCGCCTCCTCGATCAGCTTCGGCAGGTGCTCGACACGCTGCTCCGTCTCGCCGCGCTCGACGAAGCCGCGCAGGCGGCGGATGATCTCGCCGGCGCGCAGCGCCTGGTCGGCCGCCTTGTCGACGGCGCCGCGCAGGCGCTCCGCCTGCGGGCTGTCGTCGCCCTCGAGCAGCCGCCGCGAGCCCTTCAGGTAGTTGGCGATCGCCGACAAGGGCTGGTTGAGTTCGTGCGCCAGCGTCGAGGCCATCTCGCCGAGCGCCGTCAGCCGGGAGACGTGCACGAGCTCCGCCTGCAGTTCCTGAAGCCGCGCCTCGGTGCGCTGGCGCTCCGTCAGGTCGCGCACGAAGCCGGTGAAGAAGCGGCGGTCGCGCGAGCGCATCTCGCCGACGGCGAGTTCCATCGGGAACGTGGAGCCGTCGCGCCGTGCACCGACGACGACCCGGCCGATGCCGATGATGCGCCGCTCGCCGGTGTCGAGATAGTGGCCGACGTAGCCGTCGTGGGCGGCCCGGTGCGGCTCCGGCATCAGCACGGAGACGTTGCGGCCGATCGCGTCCCTGGCCTTCCAGTCGAACAGCCGCTCCGCCGCGACCGAGAACTCCTGCATGACGCCGTGCTCGTCGATGACGATCATCGCGTCCGGCACCGTCTCGAGGATCGACCGCAGATGCGCCTCGCGGTCCTGCAGGGCGGTCGTGCGCGCCTCTGCGTCGGCGCGCGAGCGGTTCAGCCACTCGCCGCCGATGGCGAGGCCGCTGCCGATCGCGGCGAACGCGATCGCCTCCAGCAGGTCCGGCGTCGAGGCCGGCATCGCCGACATCGCGAGCCCCGCGGCGAGGCTCAGCGCCGTCGCCAGCGCCCCCGGCCAGAGCCCGCCGAAGCCGGCGGCGATCAGGACCGCCGGGACGAAGAACAGGAAGGGGGAACGGCCTTCGAGGACCGGCTCCAGCACGAGCCGGAAGGCCGCGGTGGCAGCGACGATGGCGACCGCGCCGCCGAGCTTCGTCGCGGCCGAATCGAGGCCGGCGCGCAGCGGCCATGCCGCGCCGACGCCGGTGCGCGGGCGGGCCGGTGGCTCGCGCTGTGAGCTCCATCCGCCGGATGGAGCATCGCCGAGGGGGCCGTCCGCCATCTTCACGGGAGCACCACTAGCCTGTTGGTCCTGCGGGCACCATGCGACGCGGCGGCCGGTCCGCCGCCGGACGCCTCCGGTAGAACCCTTAAGGGATATCCCGTTCGGGGAGCCAACGGAATTTCGCCGGCCGCCGGCAACCCGTAGGTCGAGTGCACGGACCTCACGAGGAGACGAGCCATGCACGGACTGAGCGTCTCGACCCCGCCGACCGACCTCCGCCCCCTCGCGCGCAGCGCCGCGTCGCAACCGCTCGTCCACCTCGCCGACGGCCTCGACCTGCCGGGCGTCGCCATGCCGTTCCTGCGCAACGAGGAGATTTACGGCCAGGACGAGCCGGCAGAGTTCGTCTACCGCGTCCTCTCCGGTACCGTCCGCACCTGCCGCCAGCTCGCCGACGGCCGCCGCCAGGTCGAGGCCTTCCACCTGCCTGGCGACGTCTTCGGGCTCGAGTGCGGCGCCGTCCACTATGCCTCGGCGGAAGCCGTCGGCGACTGCGAGGTTGCGCTGGTCAGGCGCACGGCGGTCGAGACCGCGGCCCGCCGCGACGGCACCGCCGCCCGCGCCCTCTGGTTGCTGGCGACCGTCGATCTCGAGCGCGTCCGCCGCTTGACGCTGACGTTGGCGCGCAAGGGTGCCACCGAGCGGGTCGCGGGCTTCCTCCTCGCCATGGCGGCCCGCGGCGAAGGTGACGTCGTCGATCTGTCGATGTCGCGCAACGACCTCGCCGACCAC
>CALRZT010000329.1:0-5656 GCA_943372725.1 Pseudoxanthobacter soli DSM 19599 | reverse complement strand
CGATGCGGGCGCCCGCATCGAGGAGCTCGCGCCCGGCGACGGTGGGCCGAAACCTCGATCCCGCCCGCTCCAGTACCGGCAGGCCGACGATGCGCTCCAGCAGCTGGATCTGTGCGGTCACCGCCGGCGGCGTCACGGCGAGCTCGTTCGCCGCCGCGGTGATGGCCCCGGTTCGTTCCACCGCGGCGAGGGCGCGCAGCTGCTTGAGGGTGACGGATCGCATGGGTCAGATTCACTTTTTTTGAAGGGATGCGCAAGAAGAAACAAATTTACTTTCTGGCTGGCGAGCGTCACAGTCTGGACATCAGGGAGCGAGCCGCGCCGACCGGCGCGGACCACAGCGCACCCGACAAGCGGGCCACACGAGCCCGCAGAGAAGAACACCGATCGGAGCACCCGTCGCCGCGCCGGAGGAACCGGCCGACCGAGACGGGGATCAACCTTCCGAGCGTCGAGGAAACGACCGGCCGCCCGGCCAGCCTGCCGGGGGCTCAGGAGGGAAGTCATGCCGCACACCGCGATGGCGCACCCGCGTCTCGAATCCGCCCTCGAAGCCTGGTCGGGCAACGATGCCGGCCGTGTCGCCGTCGCCGAGACGGTGGTGGCGCTCGCCGCCGCCGGCCGCCGCATCGCCGCCGTCGTCCGCCGCGGCGCCATCGAGGGTGGGCTCGCCGCCGTCACCCGCGCCTCATCCACTGGCGACGATCAGAAGGCCCTCGACGTCGCCGCCAACGACCTGCTGCTCGAGGCACTTGCCGCCGCGCCGGTCTCGGCCTTCTGTTCCGAGGAAATGGACGCCGCGGTGCCGATGAAGCCCGGCGCGCCGCTGGTCGTCGCCGTCGACCCGCTCGACGGCTCGTCGAACATCGACACCAACGTCTCGGTCGGCACGATCTTCTCGGTGCTGCCGGCGACCGCCGATGGCGACGCCTTCCTGCAGCCGGGAAACCGCCAGGTCGCCGCCGGCTACCTGCTCTACGGGCCGCAGTGCGCGCTGGTGCTCTCGGTCGGCGACGGCACCGACGTCTACACGCTCGATCCCGACACCGACGCCTTCGTGCCGACGGCGCGGCGGGTGCGCATCGCCGAGCGGACGTCGGAGTTCGCCGTCAACGCCTCCAACTACCGCCACTGGGACCCGGCGTTCCGCGCCTATGTCGACGAGTGCCTGGCCGGCAGCGCCGGTCCGCGCGGGCGCGACTTCAACATGCGCTGGATCGCCTCGATGGTGGCGGAGGCGCATCGCATCCTGACGCGCGGTGGCATCTACCTCTATCCGGGCGACGCGCGGCGCGGCTACGAGAACGGCCGCCTGCGGCTGATCTACGAGGCGAACCCGATCGGCATGCTGATCGAGCAGGCCGGCGGCGGCTGCACCACCGGCACCGAGCGGATGCTCGACGTCACCCCGACGGGCCTGCACCAGCGCGTGCCGCTCGTCTTCGGCTCGGCGCAGGAGGTCGCGCACTTCGAGCGCGTGTTGCGCGAGCCGGCGGCGCACAAGTCGCCGCTGTTCGGCAATCGTGGTCTCCTTCGGGCCTGAAGACCGAGCCCGGAGGCACGTCCATGTCCATCAAGCATCCGATCATTTCCGTCACCGGCTCGTCCGGCGCCGGCACCACCTCGGTCCGCCGCACCTTCGAGCAGATCTTCCGCCGCGAGCAGGTCGAGGCGGCCTACATCGAGGGTGACGCCTTCCACCGCTTCGACCGCCTCGCCATGAAGCGCGAGATGGCCGAGGAACAGGCCAAGGGCAACCGCCACTACAGCCACTTCGGACCAGAGGCGAACCTCTTCCGGGAATTGGAGCAGCTGTTCGCGGAATATGGCACCAGCGGCACCGGCACCTTCCGCCACTACATCCACGACGCGGTGGAGGCCGACCTCTACGGCGGCAGCCCGGGCACCTTCACAGAGTGGGAGCGGCTGACCGGACCGACGGACCTGCTCTTCTACGAGGGCCTGCACGGCGCCGTCGTCACGCCCGAGGTCGACGTCGCCCGCCATGCGGACCTGAAGATCGGCGTCGTGCCGGTGATCAATCTCGAGTGGATCCAGAAGATCCATCGCGACCGCTCCACCCGCGGATACTCCACGGAAGCGGTCACCGACACGATCCTGCGGCGCATGCCGGACTACATCAACTACATCTGCCCGCAGTTCACCGAGACCGACATCAACTTCCAGCGCGTGCCGACGGTCGACACGTCGAACCCGTTCATCGCCCGCTGGATCCCGACACCGGACGAGTCCCTGGTGGTGATCCGCTTCAAGAGCCCGCGCGGCATCGACTTTCCGTACCTGGTGTCGATGATCCACGACAGCTTCATGTCACGAGCGAATTCGATCGTCATTCCGGGCAACAAGATGGATCTCGCCATGCAGCTGATCCTGACGCCCCTGATCCTGCAGCTCGTCGAGCGGCGGAGGCGGGCGCTGTGAGCGCGAAAGCCACCTTCAAAGGGAGTGCGAGCCGATGACCGCCCACGACCGACAGGCCGCCACCGCCGCCCCCCCTGCCCCGCGCGACCTCTCCCGCGACATGGCGAACGCCGTCCGGGCGCTCGCGATGGACGCCGTCGAGAAGGCGAAATCCGGCCACCCCGGGCTGCCGATGGGCATGGCGGATGTCGCCACCGTGCTGTTCACCCGCTTCCTGCGCTTCGATGCGGCGCTGCCCGACTGGGCGGACCGCGACCGCTTCGTGCTGTCGGCCGGCCACGGCTCGATGCTGCTCTATGCGCTGCTCCACCTGACTGGCACGCCGGGCATGGACATTGAGGAGCTGAAGCAGTTCCGGCAGTGGGGTTCGAAGACCGCCGGCCACCCGGAGTACGGCCACACGCCGGGCGTCGAGGTGACCACCGGGCCGCTCGGCCAGGGGCTCGCCAGCGCCGTCGGCATGGCGCTCGCCGAGCGCATGATGAACGCCCGCTTCGGTGACGATCTCGTCGACCACCACACCTATGTGCTGTGCGGCGACGGCTGCCTGATGGAGGGCATCAGCCACGAGGCGATCTCGCTCGCCGGCCACCTGAAGCTCTCGAAACTCATCGTGCTGTTCGACGACAACGAGATTTCGATCGACGGCCGCACCTCGCTGTCGTGTTCGGACGACCAACTCGTCCGCTTCGCCGCCTCCGGCTGGGCCGTCACCCGTGTCGACGGTCACGACCAGGCGGCGGTGGCCGCCGCCATCGCGGCCGCCCAGACATCCGATCGCCCGTCGCTGATCGCCTGCAAGACGGTGATCGGTTTCGGCGCCCCCACCAAGCAGGGCACGGAGAAGGTGCACGGGGCGCCGCTCGGGGCCGCCGAGATCGCCGCCGCCCGCGCCGTGCTCGACTGGCCTTGGCCGGCCTTCGAGATCCCCGAGGACGTGCGCGCGGCCTGGGCCGCCGCCGGCAGCCGTGGTCACGACGCTCGCCTCGCTTGGGAGGGCCGTCTCACCGCCCAGGACACCCGCGTCAGCGCCGCCTTCGAGGCGGCCATGGCGGGCGTGCTCGGGCCTGAGTTCGACCGCGCCATCGCGGCGGTGAAGTCGGGGTTCGCCACCAAGGCCCCCTCGATCGCCACCCGCCAGGCCTCGCGCGAGGTGCTCGACGCCATCGTGCCGGCGACGCCGGTGCTCGCCGGCGGCTCGGCCGACCTGACGCACTCGAACCTCACCCACGCCAAGGGCCAGATGCCGGTGTCGGCGGTCGACTTCTCCGGCTCCTACATCCACTTCGGCATCCGCGAGCTCGGCATGGCGGCAGCCCTGAACGGCATGGCGCTGCACGGAGGCTTCGTGCCCTACGGCGGCACCTTCCTCTGCTTCGCCGACTATTCGCGCCCCGCCATTCGCCTCGCCGCCCTGATGGGGGTGCGCGTCGTCCACGTGATGACGCACGATAGCATCGGCCTCGGCGAGGACGGCCCGACCCACCAGCCGGTCGAGCATCTGGCCGCGCTCCGGGCGATCCCGAACCTTCTGGTCTTCCGCCCGGCCGACGCGGTCGAGACGGCGGAGAGCTGGGAATGCGCGCTCCGCGCCGCCAAGCGCCCCTCGGTGCTCTGCCTGTCGCGGCAGGCGCTGCCGACGCTCCGGCGCGACGGTGCCGGCGCCAACCGCACCGCCCGCGGCGCCTATGTGCTGGTCGAGCCCGAAGGCTGGCGCGATGTGACGCTGATCGCCACGGGCTCCGAGGTGTCGCTGGCAGTGGCGGCGGCCGAGGCGCTGGTCACCCACGGGGTGCGCGCCGCGGTGGTCTCGGCCCCCTGCCTCGACCTCTTCCGCGAGCAGGACGCCGAGTACCGCCGCACCGTCCTCGGCCGCGCCCCGCGCGTCGGCATCGAGGCGGCCGTCGAAGGCGACTGGGCCCGCTGGCTCGGCGACGATGGGGTGTTCGTCGGCATGCACGGCTTTGGCGCCAGCGCCCCGGCCGAGGTGCTGTTCCAGAAGTTCGGCATCACCGAGGACGCCGTCGTCGCCGCGGCGCTCGCCGTCACCCACAAGTCCAACTGAGGCCGGCCTCCGCCGCCGACCCGCTCACGTTCAGCCGAGGAAACCCGATGGCCCGCATCACCCTTCGCCAGCTCCTCGACCACGCCGCCGAGCGCGGCTACGGCGTGCCTGCCTTCAACATCAACAACATGGAGCAGGTGATCGCGATCATGCGGGCCGCCCAGGCGGTCGACGCGCCAGTGATCCTGCAGGCGAGCCGCGGCGCCCGCTCCTATGCCGGCGACATCATGCTGTCGAAGATGGTGGAAGCGGCCGAGCAGATGTATCCGGGCATCCCGATCTGCCTGCACCAGGACCACGGCAACGACGAGGCGACGTGCCTGTCGGCCATGCAGCACGGCTTCACCAGCGTGATGATGGACGGATCGCTCGAGGCCGACGCCTCGACGCCGGCGAGCTACGAGTACAACCTCGACATCACCGCCCGCGTCGCCCGCATGGCGCACGCGATCGGCGTCTCGGTGGAGGGCGAACTCGGCGTGCTCGGCTCGCTCGAGACCGGCCAGGGCGACAAGGAGGACGGCCACGGCGCCGAGGGGACGCTGTCGCACGACCAGCTCCTCACCGACCCCGACCAGGCCGTCGACTTCGTGGCGCGGACGAAGGTCGACGCTCTCGCCATCGCCATGGGCACCTCGCACGGCGCCTACAAGTTCTCGCGCCAGCCCGACGGCGACATCCTGGCGATGAACGTCATCAAGGAGATCAACGCCCGCCTGCCGACGGTTCACCTTGTCATGCACGGTTCGTCCTCGGTGCCGCAGGAGCTGCAGGACCTCTTCAACCAGCACGGCGGGGAGATGCCGCAGACCTGGGGCGTGCCGGTGTCGGAAATCCAGACCGGCATCCGCCATGGCGTCCGCAAGGTGAACATCGACACCGACTGCCGGCTCGCCATGACGGCGGTGTTCCGCAAGGTCGCAAGCGAGAAGCGCAGCGAGTTCGACCCGCGCAAGTTCCTCGCCCCGTCGCTCGATTCGATGATGGCGCTCTGCAAGCGGCGCTTCGAGGAGTTCGGCACCGCCGGCAACGCCTCGAAGATCACCACGGTATCGCTCGCCGAGATGGCGAAGCGCTACCGCTCCGGCAGCCTCGACCCGCGCATCGACGTCGCCCAGGCAGCGTGAAGACCTAAACCCTCCCCCTCGC
>CALRZT010000328.1:0-5700 GCA_943372725.1 Pseudoxanthobacter soli DSM 19599 | reverse complement strand
ATCTCGGCGCCCGTGTCATCAAGGTCGAGATCCCGGGGACGGGCGACGACAGCCGCGCCTTCGGGCCGTTCGCCAATGGCAAGTCGCTCTATTTCTCGTCGGTCAACTGCAACAAGGAAAGCATCGCGCTCAACCTCAAGCAGCCGGCCGACCGGGCGATCTTCGAGAAGCTGCTCGAGAAGGCCGACGTGCTCGTCGAGAACTATCGGCCCGGGACGATGGAGAAGCTCGGCTACGGCTGGGAGACGCTGCACGCCCGCTTCCCGCACCTGATCTACGGTGCGGCCTCCGGCTTCGGCGACAGCGGCCCGATCTCCAAGCGCGCCGCCTACGACATGGTTGTGCAGGGCATGGGCGGCATCATGAGCATGACCGGCTATCCCGGCCAGCCGGCCGCCCGCGTCGGCATCTCGATCGGCGACATCACCGCCGGCCTCTATCTGACGATCGGCCTCAACGCCGCCCTCTACCGCCGCACCGTCACGGGCGTCGGCGACAAGATCGACATCGCCATGCTCGACTGCCAGGTGGCGATCCTCGAGGATTCCGTCACCGCCTACGCCAAGACCGGCGCGATCCCCGGCCCGCTCGGCACCCGCCATCCCTCGATCGCGCCCTTCCAGGCCTTCGAGGCGGCCGACGGCCACGTCATCATCGCCGCCGGCAACGACCACCTGTTCGGCCTGATGTGCGAGGCGCTCGCCCGGCCCGACCTCGCCACCGACGCCCGCTTCGCCTCCAACGAGAAGCGCCACGAGAACGTCGACGCGCTGCAGGCGGAAATCGAGAAGACGCTGAAGACCGGCCCGGTGAAGACCTGGCTCGACGCCCTGAACGGCAAGGGCGTGCCGTGCGCGCCGATCAACGACGTGCCACACATGATGGCCGAGCCGCAGATCGCCGCGCGCAACATGATCGTCACCGTGCAGGACCCGGTGGCGGGAGAGATCAAGGTCGCCGGCAACCCGATCAAGGTGGTCGGCCACGCCGATGCCCCGACCTTCCGTCCGCCGCCCGAGCTCGATGGCGACCGGGCGGAAATCCTCGCCGCCTTCACAGGGGTGAAGTCATGACCGACGTTCCCGCCGCTGCCGCCCCCGCCGCCCCCGCCCCGCCGATCGTCACCTCCGAGGTGCGCGGCGGCGTCGGCATCGTCACGCTCAATCACGTCGCCCACCGCAATGCGCTGAGCGCCGCGCTGGTGAACGGCCTCATCGACGCCATCGCCGGCTTCGAGAAGCAGAAGCTGATGGCGGTGGTGCTGCGCGCCGCCCCCGGCATGAGCGTGTGGTCGGCCGGCCACGACATCAAGGAACTGCCGCGCGGGGACGCCGACCCGCTCGGCTATTCCGACCCGCTCGAGCGGGTGCTGCGCGCCATCCGCCACTATCCCGGCGCCGTCATCGCCATGGTGCATGGCACGGTTTGGGGCGGCGCCTTCGATCTCGTCGCCTCCTGCGACATGATCATCGCCGACGAGACCTCCGGCTTCGCCATCACGCCGGTGAACCTCGGCCTGCCCTACAACACCACCGGCCTGCTGCACTTCGTCGACCGGCTGCCGATGAACCTCGTCCGCGAGATGTTCTTCACCGCGACGCCGGTGAAGGCGGAGGACGCGGCGCGCTGGGGCATCGTCAACCACCTGGTGCCATCCGCCGAGCTCGAGACCTTCACGCTGGCGCTCGCCGACGGCATCACCAGGAAGGCGCCGCTGGCGCTGGCGGTGATCAAGGAACAGCTGCGCATCATCTCCGACGACCGCCCGATCGCCGCCCAGACCTTCGAGCGCATCCAGGACATGCGCCGCGTCGTCTACGAGAGCAAAGACTACGAAGAGGGCATCAACGCGTTCTTCGCGAAGCGGAAGCCGGTGTTCAAGGGGGAGTGAGGGGGCGCGCGTCGACACTATTGCACCAGCGTTGACGCGTGCAGTGTTGCTCCCATGCACTAGTCGACAGGACGGCGGTGGGGCATTTCCCAACCGTCTGCTCCACGTCTGGAGCCTCGAGGCAGAAGGAGACGGCCATGTCCGCTCGTTTCGCCCGCAAGGGTCAGAGTTCCTGAGCCCATCGGCCGCTTCGGCCCGATGACCTTGTGACGCGCGCCCGCCCGAGGGCGGCGCGAGTTCGAGACTATTTCCCATGTTCAATTCGATGAGCGGCGAAGCGCGCGTGCGCGTGTTCGCCCGGGCGTCCTCGTGGATCGAGGGCGCCGCCGTGCGGCAGCTCGAGCAGCTGCTCGCCCGGCGCGGCGTGATCGCCGTCGCCGGCATGCCGGACCTCCACCCCGGCCACAAGGGCCCCGTCGGCTGCGCCGTGCTGACCGACGGCATCGTTCACCCCGACATCGTCGGCACGGACATCGGCTGCGGCATGACGGCGTGGCGGCTCGGCGGCGAACTGCGCCGGCTGCGCCTCGACAAGGCGGAGCGGGCGCTTGCCAGGCTCGGCGATCGCGCTGGCCTCGACGTCGACGAAGCGATCGCCCGCGGCGTCCCGCCCGACGTGGCGGCCGCCCACGCCGAGGCGCTCGGCACCGTCGGCGGCGGCAACCACTTCGTCGAGCTGCAGGCGGTGCACCGTCTCGTCGACGAGGCGGCCTGCGCGGCGGCAGGGCTCGCCGTCGGCGACCTGACGCTGCTCGTCCACTCCGGCTCCCGCGGCTTCGGGCCGGAAGTGCTCGCCCGCCACCTCACCGTCCACGGCGAGGGCCTCGCGCTCGACGCCGGCGGCCGCGCCTACCTCGCCGACCACGATGCGGCGGTGGCCTTCGCCGCCCTCAACCGCGCCGTGCTGGCCGAAAGGGCGGCGGCGCTGCTCGGTCTCGACGGCGCGCCGTGGTGCGACGTGCCGCACAACCACGTCACACTGGAGGGCGACCGCGTCCTGCACCGCAAGGGCACGGCCCAGGCCGATCTCGGCCTCGTGCCAGTGCCCGGCTCGCGCGGCGCGATGACCTATCTCGTGCGGCCCGATCCGACGGTGGCCGGGGCGCTCGCCTCGCTCGCCCACGGGGCGGGGCGCAAGCGCGACCGCGCCTCGATGCGGGGCCGCCGCGACGAGAAACGCGAGAGGCCGAACCCGGCCGGCAACCGCGTCATCTGCGCGGACCGCCGGCTTGCCGAGGAGGAGGCGCCGGAGGCCTATAAGCCGATCGCCGATGTCGTCGCCGACCTCGAGGCCCACGGCCTCGCCCAGACCGTCGCGGTGCTGAAGCCGGTTGTCACCTTCAAGACGGCGAGGGCATGAGCATGGGCGGCATGAACCGAACCGCTCGCGGCGGCGACGGCGCGGTGAGCGACACCCCCACGGAGGAGACGATCACCCTGATGGTGACGGCCGGCCGCGGCCCGGCCGAGTGCCACGTCGTCGTCGCCCGCGTTGCCCGCCGCCTCGCGGAGGAGGCCGGCGCGGCGGGGCTCTCCGTCGGGCTCGACCTCCCCGATGGCCGCACGGCGGCGCCCTCGGTGCTCGTCTCGCTCGGCGGCGCCGGTGTCGCAGCTTTCGTCGCCGGCTGGACCGGCACGGTGCTGTGGATCGACGGAGCGCTGCGGTCGGGCAAGGGCCGCCGCAACTGGTACGTCGCCGTCCACCGGCTCGATCCGTCGCGGTCGCCGCCCGCCGCCCTCGACCCCGCTCATGTCCGCTTCGAGACGATGCGGGCGGGCGGGCCGGGTGGGCAACACCAGAACACCACCGACAGCGCGGTGCGCGCCGTCCATGTCCCGAGCGGTCTCGTCGCCACCGCCCGCGACGGCCGCTCGCAGCACCAGAACCGCAAGCTGGCGGTGGAGCGGCTCTCGGCGCTGCTTGCGGCTGTCGCCGAGCGCGACGCCGCGGCGGCCGAGCGCGCCGCCTGGCACGACCGCATCGCGGTGGAGCGGGGCAATCCGAGGCGGACGTTCCGGGAGGGGTGAGATGCGACACCTGCGGGCCGCCCCCATCCCCGCTTCCGCTCCGCCACCGCACGTCGTAGAACCGCAGCGCCTCGACTTCCTCCCGGTGACACCCGCGGTTTCCGCCGCCCTGCCGAAGCGGACGCGACCCGATGCTCCTGACGGTGCCGACGCTCTTCCTGTTCGTGGGCGTGTCGCTGCTGGCGACCGGCATCGCGTGGCTCGTCGCCGCCTTCGCCTATCGCAGTCTCGTCGCCGCCCGCTACTGGGGCGCGGGGATGATCATCGGTTCCGTCGGCACCGCCATCGGCGTGCTGCGCGGCCAGGTCGACCCGCTCATCCCCGTCGTCATCGGCAACGGCCTGATGCTCCTCGCCGTCGCGCTGTGCTGGGGCGGCATCCGCCGTTTCCAGGGACGGCCGGTGCCGTGGCGGGCGATCGCGGTGATCGTCGGTGGGGCGATGGTGCTGCTTGCCGCCTTCCTCGTCGTCGTCGACAGCATCACGATCCGCGTCGTCATCTTCTCGCTGGCGAGCATCGCCCTCGTCGGCACCGCCGGCTTCGACCTCCTCGACCGCCGTTACGGCGCGCCCACGCCCGGCACGCGGCTGACGGCGGTGGCGACCCTCGCCTACGCGGTCGCCCACGTGTTCCGCATCGTCGCGACGCTGTTCGAGATCGGCGGGGCGATCCATTTCACCACCTTCAACAACGTGCAGGGCCTGCTGCTCCTCCTCACCGTCTTCGGGGCACAGATCTGGAACGCCGGCTTCCTGATGATGGCGATCGACCGGCTGCGGTCGGAGGTCGCCGATCTCGCGGTGCGCGACGACCTCACCGGCATCGCCAACCGCCGGCAGTTCTTCGAGCGCGCCTGCCAGGAATGCGCCCGCTCCACCCGCTCCGGCGCACCGCTCGCCCTCGTCTGCCTCGACATCGACGACTTCAAGCCGATCAACGACGGCCACGGCCACGCCGCCGGCGACCACTGCCTGCAGCGCTTCGCGGCGCTCGCCGCCGCCCGCCTGCGCGAGCCCGACGTGCTGGCGCGCCTCGGCGGCGACGAGTTCGCCATCCTCCTGCCCGACACCACCGCCGAGGAGGCGCACCGGATCGCCGAGGAGATCCTGGCGGCGGTGCGCACCACGCCGATCGCCTGGCGCAACACGACGCTCGCCATCACCGCCAGCGCCGGCGCGGCGGAGTGGTCGCCCGACATCGGCCGCGACGCCGCCGAGCTCGCCGCCCGCGCCGACGGGGCGCTCTACCGGTCGAAACAGGCCGGCCGCGACCGCGTCACCACCCTGCCGCGGCCGGAGGGGGCGGACCGCCCGGCGCCGGTCGAGGCCGACACCGGCGCTACCCACCACCACGGCAAGCTGAAGCTGCGGCCTTGACGGCGCCACCGCGCGTCCGTCGCGTCCGGCCGCCCGCCGCCGGGCGCCGGCTCCGTTGGGGCGCCGGATGGCCGCTGCTTTGAGGCCATCGCCTCATGCGCGGGCTTGCCTTTGCGCGTGCGACGTTGCATTTGCGCAAAGCCACGGGTCTCGGTCCAAGGTCTCCTCGGTTCACGGGCGCGGGCGAGGGCAGGAAAGGGCGGTCTGAATGACGAAGTGGGTGTACGCCTTCGGCGACGGCACGGCCGAGGGAACCTCCGGCATGCGCAACCTGCTCGGCGGCAAGGGGTCCAACCTCGCCGAGATGTCGAGCCTCGGGCTGCCGGTCCCGCCCGGCTTCACCATCACCACCGAGGTCTGCACCTACTACACCCAGAACGGCGACACCTATCCCGACGGCCTGAC
>CALRZT010000327.1:0-5709 GCA_943372725.1 Pseudoxanthobacter soli DSM 19599 | reverse complement strand
TGGCGGCGGGCGATCGTCAACAGCCTGATCATCGGCGGCGGCACGACGGTGCTGGCGACCGTCCTCGGCACGCTGGCGGCGCTCGGCCTGCGCGGCTCGCGGCTGCCGTTCGCCGGTGTCTTCCGCACTGCCTTCCTGCTGCCGATGGTGGTGCCGGCGGTGGTGCTCGGCGTCGGCATGCAGATCCTGTTCGCCCGCCTCGGCATCGCATCGAGCTACTTCGGCGTGATCGTCGCCCACACGGTGGTGGCGGTGCCGTTCGTCCTCGTCAACGTCGCGGCCTCGCTGGAGGGGATCGACAGGCGGGTGGAGCGGGCGGCGCTGTCGCTCGGGGCCGCGCCGACGGTGGTGTTCCGCCGGGTGACGCTGCCGCTCGCCATGCCGGGCGTCGTGTCGGGGGCGGTGTTCGCCTTCGCCACGTCCCTCGACGAGGTGGTGCTGACGCTGTTCGTCGCCGGTCCGAACCAGCGCACGCTGGCGCGGCAGATGTTCTCCTCGATCCGCGAGAACATCAGCCCGGCGATCGCCGCCGCGGCCTTCCTGTTCATCGTCGGCACGATCCTCGTCGGGCTGCTCGCCCTCTTGGCGCGCTCGCGCGGCCGCCAGCGCGCCACGGCCGGCGCGCCGGAGTAGCGGCGGCGTCAGCGACGCCGCCGCCTTGTTTCAGCCGAGCGCCTCGCCGAGGCGGGCGAGCATGGCGGCGCGGTCGTGGCGGGCGGCGAGCGCCCCGTCCATGTCGACGGCCTGGAACCGCACCGGCAGGTTCGGCTGCATCTGGCCGATCAGGTCCATGTCGGCCGAGATCACCGTGCCGACCATGAAGTAGCCGCCGCCGGAGACGGCATCCCGGTGCAGCACGATCGGCTCGGTGCCGCCCGGCACCTGGATCGAACCATA
Source organism: Pseudoxanthobacter soli DSM 19599 (assembly GCA_943372725.1). Lineage (GTDB taxonomy): Bacteria > Pseudomonadota > Alphaproteobacteria > Rhizobiales > Segnochrobactraceae > CAMDHY01. The sequence goes on along the minus strand of CALRZT010000327.1, from coordinate 4,812 downwards.
GGGGTACGGGCAGTCGACCACGTTCGACGGGTCGGAGCCCGCGCCGAACGGCTGCTCGCGCTCGACGAACTGCAATGGCCGGCCGCCGCGGAAGCGGTAGCCGATGCGGTCGGCCTCGGGCGCCACCTTCCAGGTGTCCTCGAAGAAGCCCTTGCCTGCCGCCTCGGTGAGTCGGTGCCAGTAGAGCCCCGGCAACGCCCGAAGCACCACCGGATTGCCGAGCCCGCGCCGGAGATCGGCGGGAACGGAGCGGCCGGCGGCGACGGTCCGCTTCGCGGGCCCCACCGGCAGCGTGTCGCCCACCTTCAGCGGCCGGCCCTCGTGGCCTCCGAGCGCACCCAGCGCATAGGTCGAGCGGCTGCCGAGCACCACCGGCACGTCGATGCCGCCAGCGATCGCGATGTAGCCGCGCGCCCCCGCCTTGAGGAAATCGAACGACAGCGTCTGGCCGGCCTTGACCGCAAACGCCGTCCACGTCGACTGGACGACGCCGTCGACCTTCGGCGGCAGCTCGGCGCCGGTGACGGCGACCAGCGCGTCGGCGTCGAACTTCAGCTCCGGCCCCATGAACACGGCTTCCAGCACCGCATCGCCGGCGTCGTTGCCGACGAGGAGGTTCGCGGCCGTCAGGGCATAGGTGTCCATGCCGCCGGAGACCGGGATGCCGAGATGGTAGTAGCCGGGGCGCCCGAGATCCTGGACGGTGGTGGCCAGGCCGGGCTTCAGCACCTCGATCGCCATCAGGCACCTCCCAGGAGCGCGGCGTTGTAGGCGGTGGGATCCTGCTGGAACGCGTCGAGCGAGAACGTCACCTTGCGGATCCCCGGATAGAAGCGGCCGGCGGCCACCTCCTCCAGATCGCGGTCGTATTCCTCGCGCGTCACCGGGTTGAACTTCACGATGTCGCCCGGCTTGAAGAAGATCATGAACTCCTTCAAGTAGCTGATCTCCTGCTTCGGGTCGTAGATCGGCATCGGTGTGATGCCGAACATCTGGTAGCCGCCGGCGCCGCGCACCGAATAGATGCAGCTGAAGCAGCCGCCGTGGCCGACCGTGAGCTTCGGCGTGTCGGTGCGGGGACGCAGGTACTTCGGCACCTCGAGCTGCCGCTGGCGCTCGACCATCTGGTACATGAACGGCAGGCCGGCGACGAAGCCGACCATCGAGACGAACCACGGCGAGCCCGAATGCGCCTCGATGAAGGCGTCGGCACTCGGCAGGTCGTTGATGCGGGCGGCGAACTCGAGGTCCGTCGCCTTCGGGTCCTGATGGCGCTCGCGGAAGCGCATCAGCGTCTCGTGCGTCCACGGGTCGTTGTAGAAGACCGGGATGTCGATGACGCGGGTCTCGATCACCGGCTCGGCCTTCTCGGCCGCGGCCTCCAGTGACTTCAGCTCCTTCAGGAGGTCGTCGGGGGCGATCTTGTCGGGATCGAACTTGACGAGCGCCGAGGCGTTCGCCGGGCAGATCTCGGTAACGCCGGCGATGCGGCTGTCGCGGATGGCGTTGGTGAGCGACAGCCCCTTGAAGAAGGCCTCCAGGGACATCGCCTCGTCGAGCTCGATATAGACGTGCTCGTCACCGCCGAATGAGTATCGCGTCTGCATGTGGGGCGGATCTCCTCAGGCTTTCGCAGCGTCGAGCGGATTAGCCTCGAGCCAGGGCTCGAGCCAGCGGGTGTGGACACGGCCGCTCGCGACCTCCTCGTCGCGCGCGAGCGCCTTGTGCAGCGGGATCGTCGTGGCGATGCCCTCGATCGTGAGCCCGTCGAGCGCCCGCGCCATCGCCTCGATCGCCGCCTCGCGCGTGGCGCCGCGGACGATCAGCTTGCCGATGAGGGAGTCGTAGAAAGGCGGCACCGCGTAGCCCTCGTAGAGCATGGTGTCGAAGCGGATGCCCTCGCCCTCGGGCACCACCAGCCGCGAGACGACGCCCGGCGAAGGCATGAAATTCTTCGCGGGGTCCTCGGCGTTGATGCGGCACTCGAGGGCGTGGCCGGAGATCGCCACGTCCTCCTGGCGGATCGACAGCGGCGCGCCGGCGGCGATGCGGATCATCTCGGCGACGAGGTCGACGCCGGTGATCATCTCTGTGACCGGATGCTCGACCTGGATGCGGGTGTTCATCTCGATGAAGAAGAACTCGCCGGTCTCGTCGTCGTAGAGATATTCGAGCGTGCCGGCGCCGCGGTAGCCGACCGACTTCGCCAGCGCGACGGCCGAGGCGCAGAGCTTTTCGCGCGTGGCCGTGTCGAGGACGGCGGCGGGCGCCTCCTCCCAGACCTTCTGGCGGCGGCGCTGCAGCGAACACTCGCGCTCGTAGAGGTGCACGGCGTCGGTGCCGTCGCCCATGATCTGCACCTCGACGTGGCGGGCGCGGCCAATGAAGCGCTCGAGATAGAGCCCGCCGTCGCCGAAGGCCGCCTGCGCCTCGGTGCTCGCCTGCGGAATCAGCGTGGCGAGTTCCTCCGGCGTGTGGGCGACGCGGATGCCGCGGCCACCGCCGCCGGCCGACGCCTTGATCATCACGGGGTAGCCGACCTCCTCGGCAGCGTCGCGCGCCGCCTGGAGCCCTTCGACGCGGCCGGGACTGCCCGGCACTGTCGGCACGCCGGCCTTCATCGCCATCTCGCGTGCCGTCGCCTTGTCGCCCATCAGGCGGATCGTCTCGGCCTTCGGCCCGATGAAGACGAGGCCGCGCTCTTCCACGGCAGCCGCGAAGCCGGCGTTCTCGGAGAGGAAGCCGTAGCCCGGGTGGACGGCGTCGGCGCCGGTGTCGGCGGCGGCCTTCAGCAGCGCCTCGATGCTGAGATAGGACTTCGAGGCGTGGGCCGGGCCGATCTCCACCACCTCGTCGGCGAGGCGGGCGGCGAGCATGCCGTGGTCGGCCTTGCTCACCGCCTGGACGGTGGCGATCCCGAGCGACTGTGCCGCGCGGATGATGCGCACGGCGATCTCGCCACGGTTGGCAATGAGAATCCTGGTGACGGGCATCGGGGCGGCGGTCCGGCGATCAGTCTTCGAGCTCGCAGACCGGCTGGCCGGCCATGACCGCATCCTCGTTGTCGAGCACGAACTTGGCGTTCCTGCCACCGACCTCTGCGACGACCGGGTTGAAGGTCTTCATCACCTCGATGAGGCCGATCGTCTCGCCGGCGGCCACCGAGTCGCCGTCCTGCTTGAAGGGCGGCTCGCCTGGCGACGGGCTGCGGTAGAAGATGCCGGGGATGGGAGCCAAAACCGTCTTCACCGCCATGAGGAACCTCCGCGACAACGCGTACCGAGCATAGGGAAAGTTCGCGCCGGGAAACACCGGCGTCGTGCGAAATTATGGCGCATGGCGGGGGTGCGGCGGGACGGCCGGCGCATTCCCGGCGTCCCCGTCGCGGTTCGGCGACCAGCCCCCGTCATCCCCCGAATTGCTTCACGATCTGCGCGGCATCAAATGCATTCCGCGCTTCTGGTTCGTTCGCGCGGTACATGACGACGGTGACGCCGACATTCGCGGTCGGAGCACGGATAGGCGTGCCGAATCCGGATGTCTGAACGTAGGTCGTACCCCCAGCCGTGGTTGCTGTCCCGTAGCCGGAGCCAGTCATGCCAACGACCTGCGAGCCCTGCGACATCTGCGGATCGAACAGCAAGAAATGTGTATAGCCGCGCGCCAAGGTCGCCTCCGCGGCTTTCTTCAAAGTGACATTTGACGCGCTTCCGACCCAGATGGCGCCCCGGGCGCTCGTGTCGATCCGGACCACATTAGGGGCAAGCGGCATCTCCTGAGTTGAGACGCACGCACCCAAGACCGAACACATTAAAATAGCTGTCAGATTCTTCATGCAACGCCCCCTGTGGCGATGAGCATAGGGACGTGCCGAGGCTGGGCCAAGACAGCGCTGGGCGTTTCGCATGTCGTTTCGGAAGTTCCCATTTGACGGCCGCGCCGTCGCTCCCGACACTGCACGAAACGCGCGACGCGAGGGTGTTGTCCGATGACGGTCTTGATCAACTGCGACATGGGCGAGAGCTTCGGGCTCTATCGGTGCGGCGACGACGAGGGGATCATGCCCCACATCGACATGGCGAACGTCGCCTGCGGCTTCCACGCCTCCGACCCGGTGGTGATGCAGAAGACCGTGCGGCTCGCCAAGGCGCATGGCGTCCGCGTCGGCGCGCATCCCTCCTATCCCGACCTGCAGGGTTTCGGCCGCCGCGAGATGAAGATGGGCCGCGAGGAGCTCACTGCCATCCTGATCTACCAGATCGGGGCGCTGAAGGGCTTCCTCGACATCGAGGGGATGCCTCTCAACCACATCAAGCCGCACGGGTCCCTCTACGGCGTCGCCTCGCGCGATCCGGAGGTGGCGAACGCCATCGCCGACGCCGCCGTCTCGTTCGGCGTGCCGGTGCTCGGCATGGCCGGCACCCAGCACGAGAAAGTCTACACGGCCCGGGGCCTGACCTTCATGGCCGAGTACTACGCCGACCTCGACTACAACGACGAAGGCATGGTGATCATCACCCGCGAGCACGACGCGCGCGACCCCGCCGAGGTGGAGCGGGCGATGATGCGGGTGCTCGCCGAGGGCAAGGGCACCTCGATCAACGGCCGCGAACTGCCGATGAAGGCGGACTGCGTCTGCGTGCACTCCGACACGCCGGGCGCCGACGAGCTCGCCCGTGCCGTCAAGCGCGCGGTGACCGAGTTCGAGAAGCGCGCCGCCTGAGGCGGTGAGGCGGTGAGGCGGTGAGCAGCCGCGGGACTCGGGAGATCCCGGAGCACAATGCGAAAAGGGGCGAGCCAATGGCTCGCCCC
>CALRZT010000326.1:0-5743 GCA_943372725.1 Pseudoxanthobacter soli DSM 19599 | reverse complement strand
GACGCCGACGGCGGCCTGCAGGACGGGATTGCCGTAGACGGCGCGGAAGGTCTCCTCCGACAGCCGCTCGCACGTCCTTCGCCAGGCGTCGAGGCCGTCGACGATCTGGTCGGACATCTGCTGCTGCAGCGTGAGGAACGGGTTGTCGGCGGCGACGGGCCGCCGATCACGACGCACCCGCTCGGCCGTCGGGCGCAGCCAGGCGAGGAAGGGGTTGGCGTCGCCGAAGGCCTCGTAGGAGAGGCGGAGCGGGTGGAGCTTGCGCATCGCCTCCGCCATCGGCGGTGTCACCATCGCCTTGACGAAGGGCTGCGCGAAGGCGCGGTAGAGCGCGAGGTTGATCTCGGAGACGCGGGCGGCCGTGGCGAAGCGGCGTTCGTCGGCGTCGTCGTTGCCGCCCATGGCGCGGATGTCGTCGAGGGTTCGCGCCTCGCAGGCCATCACCCACGCGCCGGTGGCGAGATCCGCCTCGCCGGCCGCCGCCGAACGCGGCTCGAACGTCGCCTCGTAGAGGCCGGGCGGCAGCACGTCGATCATGTCGATGTTGGAGGCGAACTCGCCGTGCTCCTTCCGCGCCACGCCGGCGGAGACGAAGATGCCGAGGTGGCCGACGCTCTCGTGCACGGTGTAGACGATCGTCTGGCCATGGGCGCGGATGTCGTCGACGCTGTCGTAGAGGTCGAGGATCCAGTCGAGCGCCTGCTGCGGCGGCGTGATGTTGTCGCCCTTCGAGCAGAACACCACGATCGGCGAGCGGATGTTGCGCAGGTCGACGGCGATGCCGTCGGTGGTGCGGATCTCGCCGCTCGCGAGCTTGTTGCCGACGAACAGCTCGTCGACGATGAACTGCATCTCCTCGGCATTCAGCGTGACGTGGCCGCCCCACCAGCGCTCGAAGCCGAGATAGCGCTCCGCCTCGCTGTCGACCTTCGAATAGAGATTGTACTGCTTCGACCAGAGGGTGTTCGCCGGGTTCTGGTTCTCAAAGTTCTGGACGAGCCAGGCGCCGTCGAAGATGCCGGCGCCGAGGTCTCCGGTGAGCGCGGTGAGCCAGCTGCCGCCGAGCAGCCCGCCGGAATAGCGCATCGGGTTCGCACCCGTCACGCCCGCCCAGTAGGAGAGCGGCGAGCCGGCGAGGATGATCGGGCCGAACAGCTCGGGCCGCAGCGACGCGAGGATCGCCACCGCCCAGCCGGCCTGGCAGTTGCCGATGACGCAGGGTTTTTCGCGCGCTTCGGGGTGCCGGGCGATCACCGTCTCGAGGAAGACGGCTTCCGCGCGGGCGATGTCCTCGATCGTCTGGCCGGGCACCGGATCCGGCAGGAAGCCGATGAAGTAGCAGGGGTGGCCGGCCGCGAGCGCCACGCCGATCTCGCTGTCGGCCTTGAAGCCGCCGATGCCCGGGCCGTGGCCGGCGCGCGGGTCGACGACGACGAACGGGCGGCGGGCCGGGTCGACGGTGACGCCGTCGGGCGGCACGATGCGGACGAGGCCGTAGTTGACCGGCCGCGGCAGCGTGCGGCCGTCGCAGACGAGCTCGGCGGCATAGTCGAGGACGTGGGGCGCCTTCTCGGCCATGTGCTCGCGATACTGCTCGGAGCGCCGCCGCATGACGTCGAGGAACAAGACCGAGCGCTGGGCCGCGTCGGTCAGGTAGTCGGAGGCCTCGGCCAGACCCTGCAGCGGGCTCGGCGGCGGGGCGGCCGGGCGTGTCGCGTCGGCTGTGCTGGGCATCGTCGTCTCCCGTCGGGCGGAGCGGGCCGCACGGTCATGCTGCACCACAGCATGAAGCCCGGGTGGCGGCGTTGACCGAAATCAAGCGACCCGGGCAAGCCATCCGGAACACGCCACCCGGCGAGCGTTGACGCGGTGCCGTGACGGTCGCGTGATGGCTGCGGTCACGCCTCGGTGAGCGTCGCCCGGCGGAACGCGGCCAGCGCGTCCTGCAGGTCGTCGAACAGCATGGTCGGGCCGATCCGGTCGACAAAGCCGGTTCTGTCCAGAAGTGCCTTCGCCTCGGCGTGCAACTCGACGATGCCGAGGGCTATGCCGCGCGCCTTCAGGTGTCCGGCGAAGTCGTCGAGGGCGGCGGCGCCGGTGGAATCGATCTGGACGATCGCGCTCGCGTCGAGCACGAACCAGCGCGCGTCCGGTCCGAGCCCGTCGGCGATGGTGGCGAGGCGGCCCCCGACATAGTCGGCGTTGTAGAAGAGCAGGGTGCCCTCGACGAGGCAGAGGGTGAGACCCGGCACCGGCCGGGCCGCCGGCACGCGATGGAGCTTGTAGAAGCCGTCGCGGCCATCGACGCGGCCGAGCAGGGCGTCGCGCGGGTACATGCTCTTGAGGAGGAGGTAGACGAGGGTCGCCACGACGGCGACGACGACACCGTTCAGCACGCCGAAGCCGACCGCACCGGCGAACGCGATCATCGCGAAGGCGAACTCGATCCGGCTCACCCGCCAGAGCCGCTTCAGGCTGGCGACGTCGATCATGCCGAGGGCGGCGGAGACGAGGATCGCTCCGAGCGCCGGGATCGGCAGCAGCGCGAGCGGCTCGGCGAGGAACAGCAGCGTCACGACGAGGGCGGCGGCCGAGACGAGGCCGGAGACCTGCGACCGGCCGCCGACGGCGACGTTGATGGCGGTGCGGGAGTCCGAGGACGACACCGGGAAGCCGCCGGCGAGGCCCGCCGCGAGGTTGGCGCCGCCGAAGCCGATCAGCTCCGCGTTCGGGTCGACGCGGTCGCCGCTGCGGTCGCCGAACGAGCGGGCGGTGACGATGCCGGAGCCGAAGGCGACGAGGAAGACCGCCCCGGCCCCGAGGATGAGCGGGCCGAACGGCATTCCATCGAGCGACGGCATGGCGAGCGTCGGCATCCCGGTCGGCACCGCGCCGACCACGGCGATGCCGAGGCCGTGGAAATCGAACAGCCACGACAACAGCACCGACAGGGCGACGACGACGATCGGCCCCGGCACCGGCGAGCGGCGGAGCAGCTGCAGCAGCGCGAACAGGGCGGCGGCGAGCGCCACCGTCGGCCAGTGGATCGTCTCCGCCTCGCGCAAAAGCTCGGCCGGGGGCGCGAAGAGGCCGCCCGCCGCGATCGAGGCGCCGGTGACGCGGCCGATCTGGCCGATCAGGATCGACAGCGAGATGCCGGCGAAGAAGCCGATCAGGATCGGTCGCGACAGGAAGGTCGCGAGCACGCCGAGGCGGAAGACGCGGGCGATCAGGCAGAGCCCGCCGACGATGAGCGCGATCGCCGCTGCGGCGTCGGCGCGGCCGGCGCCCGCGGTGTCCGGGAGGGCGGCGACGACGGTCGCCAGCACGCCGGCGAGCATCGTCATCGTCGCTGCGTCCGGACCGACGCAGAGCCGCCGCGACGGGCCGGCGAGGGCATAGCCGATCGCCGCGGCGATGCTCGCATAGAGGCCGGTCTCGGCGGGCAGGCCCGCGATGGCGGGGTAGGCGATCGCCGAGGGCAGGCCGACGGCGGCGACGGCGAGCCCGGCCGAGACGTCGCGGCCGAGCAGTGCCGGCCGGAAGACGGCAAGACCCGGCGGGATCAGGCGCCACGCCCAGCCCGCCGGGGGCGGGGGAGCATGGTCGGCGGGAGTGGACACGGTCGTCACGCCTCTTCGATTGCGCGCGCCGCGACGGTCGCCCGTCGCGGCGGCCTCAGTGGCCGCCGAGGACGAGGGTCTGCACCGGCAGCAGCAGCGCCTGCAGGCGCAGGATCATCGCGTGGACGAGGCCGACGGTGTCGATCATGTGCAGCCAGAAGCGCTCGAGTGCCCCGACGTCGGGGGACGCGAGCCTGTCGTGATTGCTGGTGTAGGCGTTGGCGATGCAGTTGCTGCCGGGTGGGATACCGTCGAGCCCGCCCGGATAGAGCGGCTCGAGGAACGCCGTCAGGGTGCCGGGCCGGGCGAGGTTCTGCACGTCGATGAGCTGGTCGGTGGGGCGCAACTGGCCGGAGGCAATGACGTCCTGCACCTCGGTCACCACCATCGGGATGATGACGAAAGGCTTCGCGCTGCAGGTGACCTCGCCGATCATGCCGGGCTTCAGCACCTGCGCCTCGATCTGGCCGAAGCCGGCGATCAGCGCCACCCTGCCGGCTTCCGCCGGCACGAGAATGCCGGCCGGCCGCAGCATCGGGTTGACGACGTCGCCGGGCCTGAGCGCGAACTGCTGGACGGTGCCGTCGATGCCGGCGCTGACGAGTGTCTTGGCGAGTTCGACCTCGGCCTCCTGCAGCGAGGCCTCGGCGCTCGCCTTCTGGGCGGGCAGCAGCGTCGCGATGCGAATCTCCACCGTGCGCTTCGCTGCCGTCGCAGCATCGATCCCCGCGAGGCGACCGTCGGCGAGGTTCTGCAGCCGCTCGATCTCGCGCGCCGAGACGGTGTTGGAGCCGCGGTTCATCAGCTCCTGCTTGGTCGAGAGTTCGTCGAGGGCCTGCTGATAGGCGCTGCGCGCCTGCTCGATGGCGGCGTCGGCGCCGGCGAGTTCGGACTGTGCCACCTTCGTCTCGGCGTCGATCTCGGCGACGCGCCGGCTGGCGGTCTCGAGAGCGGCGCGCTGCGCGCTATCGTCGAGCCTGAACAGCGGCTGGCCGGCGGCCACGCGGTCGTTGGTCGAGACGTAGACTTCGGCGACGCGGCCGCTCATCTCCGGCAGGATCGTCACCGTACGGAAGATCGAGGTGACGTTGGTCGTCGACGGGTGGAAGTAGAACACCAAAGTGATCAGCGACAGCGTCAGGATCACGCAGGCGGTGATGCCCCAGCGCAGCTCGAACCACATCGAATAGAGGTTGATCTCCCGGCCGACCCGCTTGCCCTGGACGAAGCGGCGATAGAGGAAGTCGGGGAAGATCGTCAGCATCGAGCAGATGAGGAATTCCAGCATCGCTCAGCCTTTCGTCCCGGAGGCATCGTGCCCGACGGGCGCGGCCACGATGGCGGGCTCGGCCGGTCCGGCCGGATCGGGCGCCGCAGCGGCGGGCGGCGGCGGCGGGCCGCCGGCGAGCCGCTCGAGCGAATCCGCCATCGAATAGAGCGGCCGGGCAAAGTCGGGGAACGGCACCAGGGCGATCAGGAGCGCGGCCACCCAGAAGACGTGGTTGTGGGTGAACAGGGCGAGCAGGCCAAGCACGCCGACGAGCTGCAGCTGCACCTTGCTGGCGCCGTGGGCGAGCTGCTCCGGCAGCGAGTGCAGGCGCAGATAGAAGGTGCCGAAGAGGAAGAGCACGAAGATCAGGAACACCGCCATCACGGTGAACAGGGTGTCCGACCCGTCCGCGCCCGGCAGGAAGAACGGCAGATGGTCGGTGACGGCGGGATGCAGTTTGGCCTCCATCTAGGACCCTCCCAAGACGCTCCGGCTGCGGGCTAGGGCCGGTACCGTGAAGCCGAAGCCGATGGCTCGCGGCGCCGTGCAGGTCCGCGGTGCCCGGGCGAACGACCGCGGCATCGAGCATCCGCCTCCCGCCACAGATGCACCGATGCCTGCGGCTTCGGCTTGCTCCATGTCAAGGCCTGCGCCGTAGCGGCGCCCGTCCGGACGACCTTCCCCGCTTCCCCCGTGCGAGACCGCCACGGCGATCCCTAGCAGCGCCCGGCCCGGTTGCGTCGCGCCACCCGCGCACCATGACCGGCCCGCAGCCACGTCAGGCGCCGAAGCCGGTCGAGATGGCCTGCGCCACCACGAAGGAGAACGCCGTCGCGCTGGCGCTGGCCGG
>CALRZT010000325.1:0-5763 GCA_943372725.1 Pseudoxanthobacter soli DSM 19599 | reverse complement strand
TCGGCGCCCGCCTCGCCGCCGACGCGCGCGCCGGGGCGACGGCCACCGGTGGCGCCGGCTCGGTGATCGTCGTGGTAGCGACCGACGCGCCGCTACTGCCGCACCAGCTGAAGCGCCTCGCCCGCCGCGTGCCGCTCGGCCTCGCCCGCACCGGCACGATCGGCCATCATTCCTCGGGCGACGTCTTCCTCGCCTTCACCACCGCCAACGCCGCCGCTACGGTGCCGGCGGACAGTCCGATCACGCTTACGATGCTGCCGGAGGAGAGCCTCGATCCGCTGTTCGGGGCGGTCGTCGAGTGCGTCGAGGAGGCGGTTCTGGACGTCCTGTTCGCCAACTCGGACATGACCGGCGCCGAGGGGCGGACCGTGCGGGCACTGCCCCACGCCCCGGTGCTGGCGATGCTGGAGGCTGCCTGCCGGCTCACGGCCTGAGGCAATCGGGCGCGGCAGAGCGCCTTGAGATCGGAAGAGTTTCAGGCGGAGACCGGTCGTGCCGGACAAGCGGGCACCGCCACGGCCTGCGCGGCCGAGTACCCGACGTCCGACAGACCGTATCGCACGACCGTATCGTGCTGGGACTAAGGCTCCGCCTCCGGCGCGCCAGGCAAAAGCGACGGGCGCTCAGCCGAGCTTCAGCGTCGCCTGCACCTCGCGGAGCGAGGCGAGCATGCGCTCGGCCTCGGAGCGCTGCGCCGGATCCTTGATGGCGGCGAGGTCTTGCTCGGCCGTGCGGATCGACTGGGCGATCTGGTCGCCCTTCATCTGCTCGACCGGCACCGCCTCTTCGGCGAGGACGGTCAGGCCGACGCCGTTCACGTCGGCGAAGCCCGAGCGCACGAAGATGCGCTGCTCGTCGCCGGCCGCACCGATCACCCGCAGGATGCCCGGACGCAGCATGGCGAGGAAGGGTGCATGGTCCTTCAGGACCTCGAACTCGCCCTCGCTGCCGGGGACGACGACGGAGCGCGCCTCACCCGAAACGAGCAGCCGCTCGGGGGAGACGAGCTCGAAGGGGAAAGTCGCGCCGGCAGTTCCGGTGGCCATGCTTCGATCCTGTCGCTGCACTCACGGCGACCCGCCGAAGCGGGGCGCCGACAAGGAGTGGCGCTCGGCCTCAGGCCGCCTGCGCCGCGAGCTTCTGGGCCTTCTCGACCGCCGCGTCGATGGTGCCGACCATGTAGAAGGCCGCCTCCGGCAGGTGGTCGTACTTGCCCTCGCAAAGGCCCTGGAAGCCCTTGATCGTCTCGGCGAGGTCGACGAAGACGCCCGGCGAGCCGGTGAACACCTCGGCGACGTGGAACGGCTGCGACAGGAAGCGCTCGATCTTGCGGGCGCGGGCCACCGCGAGCTTGTCCTCTTCCGAGAGCTCGTCCATGCCCAGGATGGCGATGATGTCCTGGAGCGCCTTGTAGCGCTGCAGGATCTCCTGGACGCGACGGGCGACGGCATAGTGCTCCTCGCCGACGATGCGCGGGTCGAGCATGCGCGAGGTCGAGTCGAGCGGATCCACCGCCGGATAGATGCCCTTCTCGGCGATCGAGCGGTTCAGCACCGTCGTCGCGTCCAGATGGGCGAACGAGGTGGCCGGCGCCGGGTCGGTCAGGTCGTCGGCGGGCACGTAGATCGCCTGCACCGAGGTGATCGAGCCCTTCGTGGTGGTGGTGATGCGCTCCTGCAGGGCGCCCATGTCGGTGGCGAGCGTCGGCTGATAGCCCACTGCCGAGGGAATGCGGCCGAGCAGCGCCGACATCTCCGAGCCCGCCTGGGTGAAGCGGAAGATGTTGTCGACGAAGAACAGCACGTCCTGGCCCTGGTCGCGGAAGTACTCGGCGATGGTCAGGCCCGTCAGGCCGACGCGGGCGCGGGCGCCCGGCGGCTCGTTCATCTGGCCGAACACCAGCGCGCACTTCGAACCCGCGCCGCCGCCCTTCTGGTTCACGCCGGACTCGATCATCTCGTGATAGAGATCGTTGCCCTCGCGGGTGCGCTCGCCGACGCCGGCGAACACCGAGTAGCCGCCGTGCGCCTTGGCGATGTTGTTGATCAGCTCCTGGATGAGCACCGTCTTGCCGACGCCGGCGCCGCCGAACAGGCCGATCTTGCCGCCGCGGGCGTACGGGGCGAGCAGGTCGACGACCTTGATGCCGGTAACGAGGATCTGCGCCTCGGTCGACTGCTCGGTGTAGGCCGGGGCCGGCTGGTGGATGCCGCGCGTCTCGGAGTGCACGACCGGACCGGCCTCGTCGATCGGCTCGCCGATGACGTTGATGATGCGCCCGAGCGTGCCGTCGCCGACCGGCACCGCGATCGGCTGTCCGGTGTCGTGCACCGCCTGGCCGCGGACGAGACCCTCGGTGGTGTCCATGGCGATGGCGCGGACGGTGTTCTCGCCGAGATGCTGCGCGACCTCGAGGACGAGCCGGAGACCATGGTTGTCGGTCTCGAGCGCGTTCAGGATCTGCGGCAGGTGGCCCTCGAAGTGCACGTCGACGACGGCACCGATGACCTGCGAAATGTGGCCGACATGCTTCGTCATGGCTTTCTCGTCCTCGTCGGTCGGGCGGGGCGCCAGTGCGCCGAATCCTCGTCTCGTCTGCCGCGGGCGAGAGGCGCCGCGGCGGTTCGCGTCACAGTGCCTCGGCGCCGGAGATGATCTCGATCAGCTCCTTGGTGATCTGCGCCTGACGCGAGCGGTTGTAGGTGATCGTCAGCTTGCCGATCATCTCGCCGGCGTTGCGCGTCGCGCTGTCCATCGCGGACATGCGGGCGCCCTGCTCGGAGGCGGCGTTCTCGAGGAGCGCCCGGAACACCTGCACGGAGATGTTGCGCGGCAGGAGCTCGGCGAGGATGTCCTCCTCCTCCGGCTCGTATTCGTAGATCGCCCCGCCGGAAGTGCGCTCCGGCGCCCCGGAGACGTCGGCCGGGATCAGCCGCTGCGCCGTCGGGATCTGCTGGATGACCGACTTGAACTGCGCATAGAACAGCGTCGCGACGTCGAACTCGCCGGCCGCATAGAGCTCGAGCAGCTGCTTGCCGACCATGTCGGCCTGGGCGAAGCCGATGTTGCGGACGCCGCGCATCTCGATGGTGCGGATGATGCGCGGGCCGAGGTCACGCTTCAGCGCGTCGGCGCCCTTGCGGCCGACGCACAGGATCTTGACGGTCTTGCCCTGGGCGATCAGCCGGTTGGCGTGCTCGCGGGCGAGCCTCGCGATCGACGAGTTGAAGCTGCCGCAGAGGCCGCGCTCGGCTGTGCAGACGACGAGCAGGTGCACGTCGTCGCGGCCGTTGCCGGCGAGCAGCGTCGGCGCGCCGGCCGCCCCCTCCATGCCGGCGGCGAGGCCGGCGAGCATCGCCTGCATCCGCTCGGCATAGGGACGGGCCGCGAGCGCCGCCTCCTGGGCGCGACGCAGCTTCGCCGCGGCGACCATCTGCATCGCCTTGGTGATCTTCTGCGTCGCCTTCACGGAGGCGATGCGGTTGCGCAGGTCCTTCAGGCTCGGCATCGGCGCTCCTCGACGGCGTCGCTACGCGGGTTCCCGGCCGTCAGGCCGAGAACGTCTTCGAGAAGGCGTCGAGAGCCGCCTTCAGCCGGTCGCGCAGCTCCGGCGTGAGCTCCTTCTTCGCCCAGATGCCGTCGAGCAGGTCCTTGTGCTCGGCGCGCAGGAACGACAGCAGGCCCGTCTCGAACGGCCGCACCTGGTTGACCGCCAGGCGGTCGAGGTAGCCGTTGACGCCGGCGAAGATCACCGCGACCTGCTCTTCCGTCTTCAGCGGCGAGAACTGCGGCTGCTTCAGGAGCTCGGTCAGGCGGGCGCCGCGGGCGAGCAGGCGCTGCGTCGTGGCGTCGAGGTCGGAGCCGAACTGCGCGAAGGCGGCCATCTCGCGGTACTGCGCGAGCTCGCCCTTGATCGAGCCGGCGACCTGCTTCATCGCCTTGATCTGCGCGGCCGAACCGACGCGGCTGACCGAGAGGCCGACGTTGATGGCCGGGCGGATGCCGCGGTAGAACAGCTCGGTCTCGAGGAAGATCTGGCCGTCGGTGATCGAGATGACGTTCGTCGGGATGTAGGCCGACACGTCGTTCGCCTGCGTCTCGATGACCGGCAGAGCCGTCAGCGAGCCGGAGCCATTCGCCTTGTTGAGCTTGGCGGCGCGCTCGAGCAGGCGCGAATGCAGGTAGAACACGTCGCCCGGGTAAGCCTCGCGGCCCGGCGGGCGGCGCAGCAGCAGCGACATCTGGCGGTAGGCGACGGCCTGCTTGGAGAGGTCGTCATAGGCGATCACGGCGTGCATGCCGTTGTCGCGGAAGTACTCGCCCATCGTGCAGCCGGTGAACGGCGCCAGGTACTGCATGGCGGCCGGATCGGAGGCGGTGGCGGCGACGACGATCGAGTACTGCAGCGCGCCGGCGTCCTCGAGCGCCTTCACGAACTGCGCCACCGTCGAGCGCTTCTGCCCGACCGCGACGTAGATGCAGTACAGCTTGACGTTCTCGTCGGTGCCGGCGTTGAGCGGCTTCTGGTTCAGGAAGGTGTCGAGGACGATCGCCGTCTTGCCGGTCTGGCGGTCGCCGATGATCAGCTCGCGCTGGCCACGGCCGACCGGGATCAGCGCGTCGATCGCCTTCAGGCCGGTGGCCATCGGCTCGTTCACCGACTGGCGCGGGATGATGCCCGGCGCCTTGACGTCCACGCGCTTGCGCTCGGTGGCGTCGATCGGGCCCTTGCCGTCGATCGGGTTGCCGAGACCGTCGACGACGCGACCGAGCAGGCCCTTGCCGACGGGGGCGTCCACGATCGCGCCGGTACGGCGGACGGTGTCACCCTCGGAGATCTCACGGTCGGAACCGAAGATCACGACGCCGACGTTGTCGACCTCGAGGTTCAGCGCCATGCCGCGCGTGCCGTTCGGGAACTCGACCATCTCGCCGGCCTGGACCTTGTCGAGGCCGTAGACGCGGGCGATGCCGTCGCCGACGGAGAGCACCTGGCCGACCTCGGAGACCTCGGCCTCCTGGCCGAAGTTCTTGATCTGCTCCTTGAGGATTGCGGAAATTTCCGCGGCCCGGATGTCCATCAGCCGACCTCTTTCATCGCGATCCTGAGGGAATTCAATTTGGTCTTGAGCGACGTGTCGATCATGCGCGAGCCGAGCTTGACGATCAGCCCACCGATGAGGCTGGCGTCGACGCTCGTCTTCAGCCGCACGTCCCGGCCGGTCTTCTCCGACAAGGCCGCCTTCAGCGACGCGAGATGCGCCTCCGAGAGCGGCTCGGCGGAGGTGACCTCGGCCGTCGTCTCGCCACGTCCGGCGGCGACCAGGGCGCGGTAGGCGCGGATCATCTCGCCTGCCACGAACAGCCGCCGGTTACGGGCGGCGAGCTTCAGGAAATTGGCTGCATAGCCGCCGATGCCCGCCCGCTCGAGCACGGCGGCGAGGCCGCTCGTCTGCTCGTCGGGGGAGAACACCGGGCTCTTCACGAGGCGGCGCAGATCGACGCTCTCGTCCAGGAGCGCCGCGAACCGGTCGAGGTCCGCCTCGACGGCGTCGATAGCCCCCTCCTGCTTCGCCAGCTCGTAGAGAGCGGAGGCGTAGCGTTCGGCGACACCGGAGACATGCTGGTCCTGATCGGTCACGGATAGCGTCTCTCGCACACGGAAGGCCTTCGGGCTTGCTCACGCGGGGCAATTCCGAAGGCCTTGAAAGATAAGAGACTTTCCAAGGGGCGGAGAGGCACGCGGCGAGCCCCCCGGAAGCC
>CALRZT010000324.1:0-5813 GCA_943372725.1 Pseudoxanthobacter soli DSM 19599 | reverse complement strand
CCCTTCGCATTCTTCCGCGGCAATCCGGCGATGCGGGTGGCGGCGGTCTGCTCGGTAGCGCAGCAACTCGGAAACACCCGGGCGGAGGTCGCGTCGCTGGCGCGTCCCTTTCTGTCCCGGCTGCGCAACCTTTACCTCGAGGTCGGTCCCGACGACTATCTGGACGGTCTCCTCGCCGACCTCTTCGACGCCGATGCGTCTTTGGGAGGGCCACAACCGGCGCCTCTTTCGGCTGTCCGGCCCGCCTCCGGTTGAGGTTCCAGTCCCGGCGGTCTGCGGCAGGGCCTCTCTCCACCGTCATCCGCCCGAACACCCCCCCAGCCAGATGGCGACCCCTCCCCCCTCACGGGGGAGGTCGGCGACCGCAGGTCGCCGGGAGGGGGGCCGCGCGGCAGCGCGGCGGCAAGACTTTCGCGATCCGCAGCCGCGATGGACGCCGCAATTCCGTGGCCCGGCCCTGTCCGCCTGCAATCGGCCCTGCGTTATCCGAAGAGCCCCGCCGCAACTGCCTCCTCTGACGGGCCTCGCGGCTCCGCCCTACCCTAGCCCGACTCTCGCGCCGCGCTTGGAGCCCTCCGGCCGCCCTCCCTCTCCGTAGTCCCGGCCTTGTGCCGGGAACCCATGCGGCGCCGCCACGGTGGCGAGCCCTCGGTAGGGCGTGGGGTTCGCCGAGAGGGATGGGTTCCCGGGACGAGCCCGGGAATGACCACGGTGGAGAGCCCGAGGTAGAGGTGGAAGCAGGGGCTGCGATGCAGCCAGGGCAGGGGCACGCCGGCTTGCAAGCCGTCTCAGCCCCATGCAAAGCCTCGAACCTCGATTTGCAGCTTGTGCGGCCGACGCTCCCGCCACTCCCATCCTCTGCTACTCTCCCCCTCCGCCGGCACCGCACCACGCCGGCGCAGAACACACCCCGGGGGAACCGCCATGTCCTTCAATTCGATCGCCGTGCTCGGGCTCGGCAAGGTCGGCACGCTCGCCGCGACGCTGCTGTCCGAGTCGGGCTTCACCGTCACCGGCGTCGATGCGCGACCGGCGGCGCCGGACCTGCCGTTCCCGGTCGAGGTGGCCGACGTCGCCGACGCCGCGGTGTTGCGGCGGCTGTTCGACGGCCGGCAGGCGGTGCTGTCGTGCCTGCCGTACCATCTCAACCGCGCGGTGGCCGAAGTCGCCCACGCGGCCGGCCTCCACTATTTCGACCTCACCGAGGACGTGCCGACGACCAAGGCGATCATCGGCCTGTCGGCCACCGCGAAGGGGCTGATGGCGCCGCAGTGCGGGCTGGCGCCGGGCTTCGTCGGCATCGTCGGCGCGAGCCTCGCCGCCGAGTTCGAGCTCTGCCGGTCGATCCGCATGCGCGTCGGCGCGCTGCCGCAGCATCCGACGGGCCTGCTCGGCTATGCCTTCAACTGGTCGCCAGAGGGCGTCGTCAACGAATACCTCAACGATTGCGAGGTGATCGAGGAGGGCGAGCGCAAGTGGGTCTCGGCCATGGAGTGGCTGGAGACGATCTATGTCGACGGCGTCAAGCTCGAGGCCTTCACCACCTCCGGCGGGCTCGGCACGATGTGCGACACCTTCCACGGCAAGGTCGCCAACATCGACTACAAGACGATGCGCTATCCCGGCCACGCCGAACTCATGAACTTCTTCTTCCACGAGCTCCTGATGCGCGAGAAGCGCGGGCTCGCCGGCGAGATCCTGACCAACGCCAAGCCGCCGGTGGACGAGGACGTCGTCTACGTCCACGTCTCGGCGGAGGGCCGCGCCGAGGGTCGGCTGCAGCGGCGCGAGTTCGTCCGCGCCTACTATCCGATGACCCTCGCCGGCCGCCACAGGACGGCCATCGCCTGGACGACCTCGGCCTCGGTGGTGGCGGTGATCGAGATGGTCCGCGACGGCGCCCTGCCCGACACCGGCTTCCTCAAGCAGGAGGACATCCCGCTGCCGGCCTTCCTCGCCACCCGCACGGGCCAGTTGTTCGCCCAGGGCGGGCGGCGATAGGACCCTCAGCGCACTGTGATGACGAAGGGCTTCTCGATGCCGGCGACGGGGTCGAACTGGCTGCGCGGCACGAAGTTGAGGTGGCGGCCGTAGAGGTGCAGCGACAGCGACAGGTTCGCCGTCCGGTTCTCGACGCTGTGGATGTCGGTCGGCGAGACGGTGACGACGGTGCCGCGTTCGAGGTCCGTGATGGCGCCCCTCTCGAGGCTCGCATGGCCGGGGTCGGCGCCGTCGTCGGTGCGCCGCCAGGCGGTGTTGGTCTCGGTGCCCTCGACGCCGCAGACGACGCCCCAGGTGCCGTGATTGTGCGCCGGCGCGCCGCGGCCAGGCAGCCAGGCGACGCAGAAGATCGCGAGATCGTGGCCGGGCTCCTCGTGCAGCAGGTGCGAGCCGAAGCCCTGCTCCGGCAAGGCCTCGCGCAGCTCCGGCGTGAGCCAGTCGGCCGACAGGGCGGTCCGGCGCATCGGCTCCGAGAGCGCTGCAACAATCGCGTCTGGGTCGCTCGTCCTGGCGGTGAGCGCGCGGGCTTCCGCCACGAGGGCGGCGATCGAGGGGGCGGACGAGAGCGTCACGGCGGTCTCCGCGGCACGTGTGGGGGCGGCGCGCCGCAGCCTAGCGGTGTCGGGGACGGGACGCCATCGCGGGCTCGCCGGGGCGGAACCGAAAGCCGGGAGAGGGCGTTCTCACGGCACGGCCGCTCGCGGCTTCTCCCACCCCCGGAGTGTCGACCGATGCTCACCCGTCTCGAAACCTGTCCCGGCTTTCCCGTGCCGGGCGAAGGAGTGTGCTTTCGCATGCGCGACGTCCGCCGCCGCACGGTCCGCTTCTTCGCCTCGAACGCCCTGCTGCGCCGGGTCACCGGCCGGCCGGTGACCGATGAACGCGAGGCGTTCATCGCCGCCCGCGGCGACATCGAGGCGCTCGCCCGCCTCGCCCACGCGAGTTGGCCCTATGACGACGACAGCGTCATCGAGCTCGACGCCGGCCATTTCGCCGGCCGGGCGATGAAGCCCGACGTGAGGCCCTATGCACAATCTTCGGTTGTAGCGCGGGGCCTGACCGTCGCGGCTTGACGGTGCCGGCACCGGTGACGGTCGCCGCCGGTACCGTCCGCGTGCGGTGATGACCGTTCCATTTCAATGGTTTGCGGGCGCGCGACGGTGCGCCCGCCAGGCGTCGATCCAGGCGCGGGAAAGATCAACGACTTCAGCCTGTTGACCCCATCGACACGGCACTTCGACCGTGCGCGCCATGACGGTCGCCGCTGACGGCTCCCGTCGGGCACCGTCGAGGACGGACCGCCACGTGACCGTCTCCTGGCGGGCTTTCTCCAGTCTTTCCAGTCGGTTGGCCGCCGCCAGCGTGCGCCACAGCAGCGCGTCGCCGTCCGCCGGCATCAGGACCAGGGTGAAATGGGGAACGTGATCAAAGATCACGATCGTTTCCGGCGCCGCGTCGATCAGCCAGACCCGTCGATTAAGGGGGCACGTCGCGGCCATCACGGTGGCGTAGTCCTCGCCGTAGAAGGCGCCATAGAGGTGCTGCGCGGGCCAGAAAAGTGTGCCGGCCGCCTTCGCGTAAGCCTCTGGCGAAACTGAAGTCTTGAAGCGATCGCCGGGCCGCGGCGGGCGCGTCGTCAGCGTGTGGACGACGCCGCAGCCCTCCGCCGCTAGCGCCGCGATCAGCGTCGTCTTGCCGACCCCGGTCGGCCCGCCGATCAGCACCAGCATCCCGTCGTCTCAGCGGTCGCGGGCGTGGCGGATGGCGGCGATCGCCGTGTCGGCGTCGCCGACGAGGTTCAACAGCACCAGGATCAGCCGGGCGTCGAGCGCAGCACTTTCCTCCGCCGTCAGGCCGGAATGGGCAACGAGCAGAGCGGCATAGACGTCGTCGCTGCGCCCGCCGAGCCGGTCGGCGCCGAGGTCGAGCGCGTGAGCCGACCCCTCCGGATTCGGAGGGCTGTTGGTCCCCATTGCGCTCATGCCGCCCTCTCGTCACTGCGAAGACGCGACCCGCCGGCTCTCGCCAGGGCGTCCGCCATCGTCGCCGCAGTGGGCCGGGTGAGCCGCGCGGCGACGTGCTGGTCCGGGCGGATCAGGTAGAGGACGTCGGTGCCATAGCGCGCCGCCACGAGGCCGTCGGGATCACCGAGCCCGCCGCCGCCGACGCGCAAGAGCCGTTCCCGGGACGGCGGCACGGCGATGTCGCCGACCGCGAGCCAGCAGACATCACCGCCGAGCCGGTCGAGCAGGAAGCCATCCTTGCCGTCGCTCCCCGTCACCGGCGCATCGGGACAAACGCGCCCCGGCTCGACGCCCGCGCCATCGTCCGCCGAGGTCTGCAGTGACAGGCCGGCGAGGCTCGCGGGCAGCGACAGGCGGCCGGAATTGACGAAGCGGCGGGCGAACGGCTCGGTGGCGGCGAGGCGGAGCACGGCGGCGCGGAAGGTCCGCTCAGCCGCGCTCTTCGGCGTCATGAAGTGGGTGGAGCGGGCGGAGTTGAGGATGTTCTCGTCGGCGGCGCGCACGCGCTCCTCGTCATAGGTATCGATCAGCCCCGGTCCCGCCTCGCCGCGGATGACGCGGGCGAGCTTCCAGGCGAGGTTGTCGCCGTCCTGAATGCCGCCGTTGCCGCCGCGTGCGCCGAAGGGCGAGACGATGTGGGCGCTGTCGCCGGCGAAGACGACGCGGCCGTGCACGAAGCGCTCGAGCCGCCGGCACTGGAAGGTGTAGACCGACACCCAGTCGAGCTCGAACGGCCGGTCGCCGACCATGGCGCGGATGCGCGGGATCACCTTTTCCGGCCGGCGTTCCTCCTCCGGGTCGGCGTCGGGGCCGAGCTGCAGGTCGATGCGCCAGATGTCGTCGGGCTGCTTGTGCAGCAGCGCCGACTGGCCGGCGTGGAAGGGCGGCTCGAACCAGAACCAGCGCTCGGGCGGGAACGGCGCCTTCATCTCGACGTCGGCGATGAGGAAGCGCTCCTCGAAGGCCTCGCCGGCGAACTCGAGCCCGAGGGCGCCGCGCACCGTCGAGCGGACGCCGTCGCAGGCGACGACCCAGTCGGCCTCCAGCGCGTAGGCGCCGTCGGGGGTCTCGACCGTCAGCGTGATGCCGTCGGGCCGCACGGCCACACCGGCGACGCGGTTCTTCCAGCGCAGGTCGATGAGGTCGGGGAAGTCGCCGGCGCGCTCGGCGAGGTACTCCTCGACGTAGTATTGCTGCAGGTTGACGAAGGCCGGCATGCGGTGGCCGGGCTCGGGCAGGAGGTCGAAGGCGTAGACCTCGGTCTCGCGGTGGAAGAGGCGGCCGACCTTCCAGGTGACGCCCTTCTCGACCATGCGGCGGCCGACGCCCAAGCGGTCGAAGATCTCCAGCGTCCGTTTCGACCAGCAGATGGCGCGGCTGCCGACGGAGACGCGGTCGTTGTCGTCGAGGACGACGACGGGTGTGCCGTGCATGGCGAGATCGACGGCGAGTGCCAAGCCCACCGGCCCGGCACCGACCACCACCACCGGCCGCCGCCCCGCCCCGCCACCGGTGAGCTCGGGGGGCCTCACATAGGGAAACGTCGTGTAGGCGTAGCGCGTCATCGTCTCCCCCCGGTAGCCCGTTGAGGTGGGACCGTTGCGCGACAGTCTAGCGGGGGAGGGGGCGGGCTGTCGCGGGGGGGCGTGTGCGGGTGCGGGGGGGAGTTGCGTCTGCTGGTGAAGCGCCCGCTGCAACCCTCCCCTCGTGGGAGGGTCGGACCGCGTGAGCGGTCCCGGGAGGGCCGCCGTCGGCGTGAGCCGGCGGCGGACGACGCTTCGGCCAATT
>CALRZT010000323.1:0-5860 GCA_943372725.1 Pseudoxanthobacter soli DSM 19599 | reverse complement strand
ACGCTCGCCGATGTCGTCATCGCCGCGCTCGCGGCGCTGGAGCCGGCCCGGCCCGAGCCGCCCGCCTCGCTGGAGCGGCTCGCGCTGGTGCGCGCCTATGTGCACGAAAACCTCGAGGAGCCGCTGTCTGTGGGCGACCTCGCCCGCGTCGCCGGCGTCTCGACCCGCGCGCTCGAGGCCGCCTTCGCCCGCCACCTCGGCGTCGGCCCGAAGGCCTATCTGCAGTCGCTGCGGCTCGCCGCAACCCGGAGGGCCCTCAAAGAGGGTGCCACCGGTGATCGGCCGGCCACCGTCACCGACGTCGCCTACCGCTACGGCTTCTGGCACCTGTCGCGCTTCGCCGAGCACTACCGGACGATGTACGGCGAAAGCCCCCACCAGACCCTGCGCAGCGCCCGCCCGCATTGAGGGGCGTTGGGGTCGGGACTCGATGCTTTGGTTCATTCCAACGACCGCTTCCGACCCATATCGGACCTTCGCTGGATCCGCCGGCGAACCTAAAGCAAGACGAGCATGGGGAGTAGAGCTGACTTCAGTAGCATTGCAGCACCATCCAGGTGCCGGAAAAATCACCGTTGCGGGCTTCGTCTTCACGCACCCAGAAATACAGTCTGCCCGAATCCCCCCACATCATGCGCGCATCATCATCCGAATCGATCTGAAGCAACAACCGCCAGTCCTTGACGCCAGCCTCAAGCGCTTCCCTTTTAGGGGATGCATAGCCCTCAGTACCACCGACATACACGCCGTTGGACGCGAGTTGGGCCTCAAGCGCCATTTCGCTGCTCTGGATCGCGGCAGGGTACCCGGCAACCTGATGCCACGGCGCGTCCGCGGGGGCGCTGGCGTAAAACTGGGCCAGATAGGATTCGTATTCTGGCGTATCGCCGTCCGGATATGGAACGCCCAGCAATTCGGCGTCAGGCCGTGAGCGACCAAGACGTCCGCCCAGTGGGCGCTCGTTGAAGACGGCGTGATCGGGAACCCCCGGCGAGGCGAGCGGCTTGGCGGCGAAACCATCCGGATCGTAGATGACGGCCCAACTGCCCCGGTCTGCAGGGTCGTAACCCCAGGTGGACTGCTCTGCGTCGTAGAAGAAAAACAAGGCGCCACTCTTGGGAAGCCAATCGGGGCCGCCAATCCTGCGCAAAGCCGAGAGGTCGAGTTGAGCCAGGAAGGATTGCGGTGCGCCTTTCCACGTTGGCCAGCGATGCCGGGCGCTTAGATCCGGCTGGCCCCCAACTTTGCCGACTGTCACCCCCAAGCCTGACTCCAGGATCACGCACGGCAACGCCTGCGCCTCCATCAGCTGCAGGATGTTCGTGGCCGCTGCGGATCGTCGGACGGAGCCGAGAAGGCTACCCAGAAAGCTGGCGAGGAAGCTGGCCAGAACCGGTCGGCGCGTGATCCGCATTTCTCAATGCCCTTCGCAAGGCGGCAGTTCACGCCACCGGCACCACCCCTCCCCCTCGCCTCACCGCCCCGCCGCCGCCATCTGCTCCGCGCGCCGCCGCTCCGTCTCCGCCCGCTTCAGCTGCAGCGAGGCGACGATGGCGCCGACCGCGACGACGGCGATGATGATCGTGCAGATGGCGTTGATCTGCGGCGACACGCCGAGGCGCACCTGGCTGTAGATCTTGATCGGCAGCGAGGTGGCGCCCGGGCCGGTGGTGAAGCTCGCAATCACGAGGTCGTCGAGCGACAGCGTGAAGGCGAGCATCCAGCCCGAGATCACCGCCGGCAGGATCAAGGGCAGGGTGATCGAGAAGAAGGTGCGCAGCGGCGGGCAGCCGAGGTCGAGCGCGGCTTCTTCCAGCGTGCGGTCGAAGGAGACGAGCCGCGACTGCACCACCACGGCGACGTAGCACATGGTGAAGGTGATGTGGGCGATCGTCATCGTCCAGAAGCCGCGGTCGAAGCCGATCGCCACGAACAGGAGCAGCAGCGACAGCCCGAGGATCACCTCCGGCAGCACCAGCGGCGCCGACACCATGCCGGAGAACAGGCTGCGGCCGAAGAAGCGGCCGTGGCGCACCAGCGTCATCGCCGCCATCGTGCCGAGGATCGTCGCGACGGAGGCCGACAAGAGGCCGACGCGGATGGTCACCCAGGCGGCGTCCAGCATCTGCTGATCCTGCCAGAGGGCGAAGTACCACTTCGTCGACCAGCCCTCCCAGATCGCCACGTTGCGCCCGGCGTTGAACGAATAGATCACCAGCAGCACGATCGGCAGGTAGAGGAACGCCATGCCGAGCGTGATCGAGGTGAGGTTGAACCAGCTCGGGCCCTTGTTCATCGCCCGGTCTCCTGCGCCTTGGCCTGCTGGTTCTGGAACAGCACGATCGGGATGACGAGGATGAGCAGCAGCAGCACGGCGAC
Organism: Pseudoxanthobacter soli DSM 19599; assembly: GCA_943372725.1. Classification (GTDB taxonomy): domain Bacteria; phylum Pseudomonadota; class Alphaproteobacteria; order Rhizobiales; family Segnochrobactraceae; genus CAMDHY01. The sequence goes on along the minus strand of CALRZT010000323.1, from coordinate 3,481 downwards.
CGCCGAGGCGACCGGCCAGTCACGGTTGTTGAAGAACTCGGTCCACAGCGTCTTGCCGATCATCAGCGTCTCGGAGCCGCCGAGGAGGTCCGGGATGACGAACTCGCCGACCGCCGGGATGAAGACGAGGAAGCAGCCGGCGATGACGCCCGGCAGCGACAGCGGGAAGGTCACCTGCCAGAACGCCCGCCAGGGCGTGCAGCCGAGGTCGGCGGCGGCCTCGAGCAGCGTCTCGTCGAGCTTTTCCAGCGAGGCGTAGAGCGGCAGCACCATGAACGGCAGGTAGGAATAGACGATGCCGATGTAGACCGCCGTGGTCGTCGACAGGATCACCAGCGGCTGCGCCGGATCGACGAGGCCGATCGAGATCAGGAGCTTGTTGAGCAGACCCTCGCGGGCGAGGATGCCGATCCAGGCGTAGACGCGGATGAGGAAGCTCGTCCAGAACGGCAGGATCACCATCATCAGGAGCATCGGCCGCCACTCGCGCGGGCAGCGGGCCATGCCGTAGGCGAGCGGGTAGCCGATCGCCAGAGTGATCAGCGTCGAGGTGGCTGCGATCCAGACGCTCGACAGGTAGCTGCGCCAGTAGAGCGAGTCCGTCGTCAGGAACTCGTAGGTCGCCGTCGACAGCTCGCCGAGCTTGGCGATCGTGCCGGCGATGCCGTCGACCGCGAAGTCGAACACCGGCGTGTAGGGCGGGATGGCGATCGCCGTCTCGGAGAACGAGATCTTCACGACGATCAGGAACGGCACGAGGAAGAAGAACAACATCCAGGCGTAGGGGATGGCCATGACGAGCAGGCGGCCGAGCGCCGACGTCCTCGCCCCGCTGTCGCCGGCCCTCGCCGCCACCGGCGCCGCCGCTTCGATCGCCGCCATAGAGCTCCCCCTCTCCCCCGCCGAACGGCTCGCCCGAGCCGCCTCGACGCCTCAGCCCTGCAGCACCACGCCGGCGTTGCGGTCCCAGCTCAGCCACACCTTGTCGTCCCAGCCGATCGGCCGCTCGACGATGCGGCTGACGTTCGCCCTGGTCGCGGTCATCACCTGGCCGTTGGCGAGCTTGACGTGGAAGATCGACATGTCGCCGAGATAGGCGATGTCCCAGACCTCGCCGGCGACCGCGTTGACGCCGTCGGCGTCGGCCGGCTTCTCGGAGGTGAGGCGGACCTTCTCCGGTCGCACCGCGAACCACGCCGCTTCGCCGGCGCCGGGCTTGTGGCCGCCCTCGCTCTCGATCGCCATGCCGAGCGCGCCGCATTCGATGCGGGTGACGCCGTTCTCCGTCGGCACCGTCTTGCCCTCGAACATGTTGACGTCGCCGATGAAGGAGGCGACGTAGCGCGAGTTCGGCTGCTCGTAGATCTCCGACGGCGTCGCCACCTGGATGATCTTGCCCTTGTCCATCACGGCGATGCGGTCGGCCACCGTCATCGCCTCCTCCTGGTCGTGGGTGACGACCAGGAAGGTCATGCCGAGTTCCTGCTGCAGGTCCATCAGCTCGAACTGCGTCTCCTGGCGCAGCTTCTTGTCGAGGGCGCCGAGCGGCTCGTCGAGGAGCAGCACCTTCGGCCGCTTGGCGAGCGAGCGGGCGAGCGCGACGCGCTGGCGCTGGCCGCCGGAGAGCTGGTGCGGCTTTCGCTTGGCGAACGGCTCGAGCTTGACGAGCTTCAGCATCTCGGCGACGCGCACCGCGATGTCGGCCTTCGGCATGCCGTCCTGCTTCAGCCCGAAGCCGATGTTCTGCTCCACGTTCATGTGGGGGAACAGAGCGTAGGACTGGAACATCATGTTGACCGGCCGCCGGTAGGGCGGCACGCCCACCACCGACTTGCCGTCGAGGATGACGTCGCCGGACGTGGGATCCTCGAAGCCAGCGAGCATCCGCATCAGCGTGGTCTTGCCGCAGCCGGAGGGCCCGAGCAGCGCGAAGAACTCGCGGGTGTAGATCTTCAGGTCGAGATTCTCGACGGCGACGAAGTCGCCGAAGCGCTTGGTGACACCGCGGTACTCGATCAGCGGCTTCGATGCCGGATCATCCCACGGTGCGAACGATCGCCGGATCGGTCCGATCGCCTGTTTGACCACGCCCCACCCCCGTTGTCGGCCGCATGACGAGAAAGCCCGGCGCGGCGGCCGGGCTTTCCGTGTGTCGTGAAATCAGCTTCCGCTCTTCACCGTCGTCCACGCCCGGCTCAGCACGCGCTGGGCCGCCGGCGGATAGGGATCGATGGTGAAGAGCTTCTCGACGACCGCCGGCGGCGGATAGATCGCCGGATCGTCGAGGATCTCCTTGTTGATGAACTGCTGCGAGTCCTTGTTGCCGTTCGCGTAGAAGATGTAGTTCGACGCCTTGGCGATGACCTCAGGCTGCTGCAGGTAGTTGAGGAAGGCGAGCGCGTTGTCGACGTTCTTCGAGTCGGCAGGGATCGCCATCTGGTCGAACCACATCAGCGCCCCTTCCTTGGGGATGACGTACTTGATCTCGTTGCCGTTGTTGGCCTCGACGGCGCGGTCGCGCGCCTGCAGGATGTCGCCCGACCAGCCCACCGCCACGCAGATGTCGCCGTTGGCGAGCGCGTTGATGTATTCCGACGAGTGGAACTTCTGCACGTAGGGCTTGATCGTCGCGAGGAACTTCGCCGCCTCCTGGATGTCGGCGGTCTCCTTCGAGTTCGGATCCTTGCCCAGGTAGTTCAGCACCGCCGGGATGATCTCGTCGGCGCTATCGAGCATGTTGATGCCGCACTTCGCCAGCTTCTCGGCGTTCTCCGGCTTGAAGACGAGATCCCACGAGTCGACCGGAGCGTTGTCGCCGAGGGCTGCCTTCACCTTGGCGACGTTGTAGCCGATACCGGTGGTGCCCCACATGTAGTTGACTGAGTAGTCGTTGCCGGGGTCGTACTTGGCAACGCGCTGCTGGATCTCCGGCCACATGTGCGAGAGGTTCGGGATCTTCGACTTGTCGAGCTTCTGGAAGACGCCGGCCTGGATCTGGCGGGCGAGGAAGGTCCCGGTCGGCACGACGATGTCGTAGCCGGTGCCGCCGGCGAGCAGCTTCGTCTCGAGGATGTCGTTGGAATCGAAGACGTCGTAGATGACCTTGATGCCGGTCTGCTTGGTGAAGTCGGTCAGGATCGACTCGTCGATATAGTCCGACCAGTTGTAGATGTTGACCACCTTCTCCTGCGCCTGCGCGGCAACCGCGAAGCCGAGGGCCGCGGCGGCGGCGACGCCGGCGAGCAGGGTGGTGCGGATCGACAAGCGCATCGGTTGGTTCCCCTTGTTTGTGGCCCCGGCCGTTCGGCGCCGGAGGCGTCGTCGCTTGTGCTGAGGTTAGGCGGGCGTCGGCGGCGGCTCAACCCCGAATCGGCGGCAGTCTGGCGCGCAAACGGGCACGCCGTGCGATTGTGCCGGGACAGGCCCGACCCGCCATCGCCGACCGGCCGCCGTCACAGCCGGTCGCGCATCGCAAACCACG
>CALRZT010000322.1:0-5866 GCA_943372725.1 Pseudoxanthobacter soli DSM 19599 | reverse complement strand
GCCGCTGCGCGGCCGCCTGGCGGCGCTGACGCGGCCGGGACGCGACCCGTTCAAGACGGTTCCGGCGCCGACGCCGCTCCGCGACCAGTGGCGCCTCTGGCGGGTCGCCCGGGCGCCGTCGCGGCGGCTCTGAGAGGCGGGACCGGCCGGGCTATTCCGCGGCGGCTGCGGTCGTCTCGCCGAGGCCGAGCCAGGCGCGCGCGTCGGCCAGCGCACGGGCGCTCATGGCGCGCTTGCGGGCGACCGACTTCGCCGTGCCGCGCAGCCGCACGCCGCCCTCCGACGTCGGTGCCTCGATCGGCGGGAACAGGCCGAAATTGACGTTCATCGGCTGGAAGGTCCGCCGGCCGCCGTCCTCGGCGGCGAGGTGGCCACCGGTGATGTGAGCGAGGAGGGCGCCGATCGCCGTCGTCGCGGGCGGCGGGCTCACCGGCAGGCCGAGACGCTCTTCAGCCGCGAAGCGGCCGGCGATGAGGCCCATCGCCGCTGATTCCACGTAGCCCTCGCAGCCGGTGATCTGGCCGGCGAAGCGGATGCGGCTGTCCGCCTTCAGCGCCAAGGTGCCGTCGAGGAGAGTGGGGGAGTTCAGGAAGGTGTTGCGGTGCAGGCCACCGAGGCGGGCGAACTCGGCCTTCTCGAGCCCCGGGATCATCCGGAAGATGCGTACCTGCTCGGCGTACTTCAGCTTGGTCTGGAAGCCGACGATGTTGAAGAGCGTGCCGAGGGCGTTGTCCTGGCGGAGCTGCACGACGGCGTAGGGCTTCGGCTGCGGCATGCGCGGGTTGGTGAGGCCGAACGGCTTCATCGGGCCGTGGCGCAGCGTCTCCGGCCCGCGCGCCGCCATCTCCTCGATCGGCAGGCAGCCGTCGAAATAGGGTGTCGAGGCCTCCCACTCCTTGAACGACGTCACCTCGGCGGTGGTGAGGGCGGCGATGAACGCGTCGTAGGTCTCGCGGTCCATCGGGCAGTTCAGGTAGTCGGCGCCGGTTCCGCCGGGTCCCGCCTTGTCGTAGCGCGACTGGAACCAGACGGTGTCGAAGTCGATGGTGTCGCGGTGGACGATCGGCGCGATGGCGTCGAAGAAGGCGAGCTGGTCGGTGCCGGTGAGGGCACTGATGGCGCGGGCGAGCGCCCCGGAGGTCAGCGGGCCGGTGGCGACGATGACCTGCTCGGCGTCCTCCGGCGGCAGCTCGGTGACCTCTTCGCGGCGGATGGTGACCAGGCGCTCTGCCTCGATCGCCGCTGTGACGGCTGCGGCAAAGCCCTCACGGTCGACGGCGAGCGCGCCGCCGGCCGGCACCTGGTTGCGGTCGGCGGCGGCCATCACCAGCGAGCCGGCGAGACGGAGCTCGGCGTGCAGCAGGCCGACAGCGTTGGTCTCGGCGTCGTCGGAGCGGAAGGAGTTCGAGCAGACGAGCTCGGCGAGACGGTCGGTGTGGTGGGCGTCGGTCATCCGGACCGGCCGCATCTCGTGCAGCACCACCGGCACGCCACGACGGGCGAGCTGGAAGGCCGCCTCGCAGCCGGCGAGGCCGCCGCCGACGATGTGGACGGGTCGCGGGTCGCGGGTGGTCTTGGGGGCATCGCTGGTCATGGCCGTGGTATGGATCGCCGCCCGGTGAGCGTCAACGGCCGGGCTCGGCAGTGCCGCGGTGGCGAGAGCCGCTCAGTCGGGAGCACAGGGTGGCGGAGCGACGGGAAGCGGCACGGGGGGTGGCGACGGCGCTCGGCCTCGCCGCCGGCCCGGCGGTGGCGCTCGGCATCGCCCGCTTCGGCTATGGCCTGCTGGTGCCGGCGATGCAGGCCGACCTCGGCTGGAGCTATTCGCAGGCCGGTCTCGCCAATGCCGCCAACGCTCTCGGCTACCTCGTCGGGGCGGTGCTGTCGGCGGCCGCGATCGACCGCTTCGGTGCCCGCCGCACGGCAGTCATCGGCCTCGTCGTGACCGTGGCGACGACGGCGGCCACCGGTCTCGTCAGCGACTTCCTCGCCTTGTGCGTGCTGCGCTTCCTTCCCGGGCTCTCGGGCGCGTTCGTGTTCGTCGCCGGCGGCGTCATGGCGGCGCGGCTCGCCGCCGAGCGGCCGGGAAGCCGCGGCCTGTTGATCGGGCTCTTCTATGTCGGCCCGGGTGTCGGGATGGTGATCGCCGGCCTGCTGCTGCCCGGCCTCGTCGACGATCGCCCGGACCTGTGGCGATGGGGATGGGCGGCTGCGGCGGCGGCCGCGGCGGTGCTGGCGCCGGCGTTCGTGCTGGCGGCTCGCCGGGTGCCGGCGCCGCCCCGCCGGACGTCCGGCACGGCCTCCAGACCCGGCATGGTCCGCTTCCTGCCGGCGCTCGCGAGCTACTTCGTCTACGCCCTCGGCATGATCGGCTACCTCACCTTCGTCGTCGCCGACCTGGTCGCCGACGGCGCCTCGGCTGCCGTGGTCACGGCGTTCTGGGTGGTGCTGGCGGCCGCGAGCTTCCCGGGTCCGTGGATCTGGCAGCGGCTGCTCGACCGGGCCGACGACGGGCGGGCGATGGCGGTGCTGTGCGCAATGATGGCGACCGGCGTCGGCTTGTCGATCGTTGGCGGTCTCCCCGGCGTGTTCGCCTCGGCACTGTTTACCGGCGTCGCCATGCTGTCGGTCGTCGCGGCGACGACGTCGCTGGTGCGCAAGGGCGTGGCGCCGGCGGCGTGGCCGGCCGGCATCGCCGTGTTTACCATCGCCTTCGGCGTCGGGCAGACCATCGGCCCCTGGCTCGCCGGCGCCGTCAGCGACCGCTTCGGCAGCCTCGACGCGGGACTGCTGGTGTCAGGGGCGCTGATGGCGCTCGCGGCGGCGGTTGCGTTGCTGCAGAAACCGGTCTCCGCTTCCCCGGAGCGCCCGTGATTCGACCAGACAGAGGCGCAGCGCGACGGGGGGAAGCCTACGGATGAGCCTGCGTGGCACACTCGGCTGCGCCGTCGTCGTGGCCCTGCTCCTGGCGGGCTGCGCAGGCCAGCATGTCGGCCAGCCGCTCGCCTGGTACCGCGCGCACGGCGGGACGCCGCCGTCCGGCGACCGCATCTTCGTCTGCCACGCCTTCGGCTGCGCCATCCGCACGCCGGTGACGATCACGGCCACCGACCGGACCCGGCTCACGCGCATCCTGAAGGCGGGGGCCGCATCACCGGCGGCCGAGCGCCGGGCAATCGCCGAGGCGGTCGCGTGGCTCGAGCGGCGCGTCGCCGGCCCGGTGGGGTCGGGCGGTGACGTCGGCGGCCTCGACCTGTGGAACGCCGGCGTGCACGGCCAGATGGACTGCATCGACGAGGCGACCAACACGACGAGCTATCTACTGCTGCTGCAGTCGTGGAAGCTGCTGCGCCACCACACCGTCGCCTCTCCGGTGGCGCGCGGCTTCTTCCTCGACGGCCGCTACCCGCACGCCACCGCCGTCGTCGTCGACGACACCACCGGCAAGCCGTGGGCGATCGATTCCTGGCCGCAGGCGAACGGCGTGAAGCCCGACGTGATGACCCTGCAGCGCTGGTTCGCCTCCTACCCCTGGCGAGACTGACCGCACGCCCTGCGGCTTGACACCGTGCCCGAGCGAGCGAGAGTATGCGCATGCAAACGATCGCATACACAAACAGCCGAGCGGTCGGGCGGTAGGGAAGAAGGTGTCCGGGATGATGGCGAACGTCGACGCGATGCGTCGCGGGTCTCGGCGGCGTGCGGACGGATGGCGCTCCCACCTGACGGAGCGATCGGCCGGATGAGGACCGAGCTCGTCACCATCGAGACCGACACCACCCCGCTCGACGGGGCGTTCCACGAGCCCGATGGCGGTGCCACGGCCGGCGGCGTGCTGCTTTTCCACGGCAACACGATGAACTTCTACACCGGCGCGCCGCGGTTCCTGCCGCCGGCGCTGACGGCGATGGGCTACGCCTGCCTCGCCTTCAACCGGCGCGGCCACGACATCATGAGCATCCGCGACAGCCGCGCCGCCGAAGGCGCCGCCTTCCAGATGACCGCGGAGGCGATCGAGGACAACCGCATCGCCGCCCGCTGGATGGCCGAGCGGGGCTTCGCGGCGCCAGTGATCATCGGCCATTCCAATGGCGGCATGCTCGCCGTGCGCCATGTCGCCGACCATCCCGAGACGCCGGCGCTGGTGCTGCTGTCGGCGCACGGCGGTGCCGACCAGATGCGGCGCTCGAGCAGCATCGGGCTCCTCGCCGGCGATCGCTTCGCGGAGCTTTCGGCGCACGCCCAGGCGCTGGTGGACGCCGGGCGCGGCAGGGAACTCATGCTGATGCCCGGCTGGTGGTACGTGACCACCGCCGAGAGCTTCATCGACCGCATGACGCAACTGCCCGATACACTGGCGCTGGCCCCGGAGATCCGCTGCCCGTCGCTGTTCATCGTCGGCGACGAGGAGCCCGCGGACCTTTACCCGGCGGAACGCTTCGCCGCCCGTGCCGGCGGTCCGTCGGAGGCGCGCATCCTCGCCAACTGCAACCATTTCTATGTCGGCCGGGAGGCCGCGGTGACCGAGGCGGTGGTCGAATGGCTCGGCCGGACGCTGCGCCCCGCCGCCGCCGGCCACCGCGCGACCGTACAAGGAGAGACCCGATGACCCTCGTCGCCCCGAAGCCCGGCCTGAAGGCCTGGGCGGATGTCCGCCACCGGCTCGACCACGGCCCGAGCTTCGGCGCCATGTCGGGCACGCCCTATTTCCGCGAGGCGGTCTACGAGCAGTTCTCGGCCGCTGAGTACGCCCGCCGCTACAAGCTCTTCCGCGACAAGATGCGGGACGCGAAGATCGACGTCGCCATCGTGCCCGGTGGCCCAAGCCACTGGAGCTTCGGCGGCGGCATGCTCTGGCTCACCGGCCACTGGGAATGGCACGCGCTCGCCGCCTATCTGGTGGTGCCGCTCGAGGGCGACCCGACGCTCGTCTATGCGATGGGCGGCACCCACGCCGAGGCGGTGCGGCGCGTCACGGCGGCGGCGATCTCCGACGTCCGCCACAGCCGCAACGGCAAGTACGCCGAGGTGATGGTCGAGCGGATCCAGGAACTCGGCCTCGGGAAGGGCCGCATCGGGCTCCTCGAGATCGACCCGCGCCACGGCGACTACCTGCCCGTCAACCAGTTCAACGTGCTGCGCGAGAAGCTGCCGGACGCCGAGATTGTCTTCACGGAGGGGTGGATCCACGAGCTGCTGTCGATCCACAGCGCCGAGGAACTCAACTGCGTGCGCAAGGCGGGCGTGCTGTGCACCAACGCCATGAACGCCATCGCGGCCCGCGCCCGGCCCGGCGTCGCCGAATACGAGCTGCGCGCTGCGGCGGGTGCGGCGATCCTCGAGGGCGGCGGCGACATCGACTTCCTGATCATCGGCTCGACGCCGATGGCCGATCCCGCCCAGGTGTTCGGCAACCCGCGGCCGTCGTGGAAGAAGCTCGACGACGGCGACATGATCCTGATGGAACTCGCCGCCGGCTACCGCGGCTACAGCGCCCAGGTCGGCTCGCCGATCTGCGTCGGCGAGCCGCTCGAGCCGATCCGTCGCTTCTGGGACGAGATCGCCAAGCCCGGCTTCGTGAAGATGGCCGCCGAGATCAAGCCGGGCAATCCGGTGGACGCGCTCCGCATCGCCGGCCAGTTCTTCCGCGAGAAGGGCGTGCAGTCGCGGCCGGTGCACTGCCACGGCATCGACCTCGTCACCGACGGGCCGCATGTCTATGCCGACCACATCGACGTCGAGCCGTTCGAGGAGATCATGAAGCCGGGCATGGTGATCATGGCCGAGCCCAACCCGATCTCGGCGGACGGCATGCTCGGCATGTTCGTCGGCCACACCTTCATCGTCACCGAGACGGGCAGCGAGT
>CALRZT010000321.1:0-5874 GCA_943372725.1 Pseudoxanthobacter soli DSM 19599 | reverse complement strand
TTGCAGACGACAATGATTCGAGTGGAACGTTTGAGATCGGCGACGTCTTGACCGGGCAAGGTCTGCCGTCTGGCGGGTTGACCTACATCGGGTCGCATCTGGACGGATGGATCGGCATCACGCAGGACGAGAGCACGATCTATTTTCTCTCCAACCAGATCTTGCCGACCAGCTCGACGCCGTTCACCGCCAGCACCGACGCGTTCACGCCCTGCTTCCTCGCGGGCACGCTGATCGCTACCCCGGCGGGTACTCGCCCGGTCGAGGCTCTCGCCGTCGGCGACCTCGTCCTGACGGCGGACGGACGCGCCGTTCCGGTGCGCTGGGTTGGGCGGCGGGCGGTCGCCACCGCCTTCGGGCCGGGGCCGGAACAGGCCCCGGTCGAGATCACCGAGGGCGGCCTCGGCGGCGGCCGGCCGGTGCGCCCGCTGCGCCTGACCGCCGACCATGCCCTCTGCCTCGACGGCGTCCTCGTGCAGGCGGGCGCCCTCGTCGGCACGCCGGCCGCCCGGCGCCTGACCGCCGCCGAACTCGGCGAGCGCTATACGGTCTTCCACGTCGAGACGGCGGCGCACGACCTCATCCTCGCCGAGGGCGTGCCGGCCGAGACCTTCCTCGACACCGTGACGCGCCGGCGCTTCGACAACGCCGCCGAGTACGAGGGGCTCTACGGCGAGGCGGCCCCCGTCCTCGCCGAGATGGTGCGGCCGCGCGTGAAGTCGGCCCGGCAGCTGCCGAAGGACCTGCGCCTGCGTCTCGCCGGCGGGCTCGCGTCGGCCGCCTGAGCAAAACGGCCCAGGCTTCGGCCCGCGCCCCAGGCCGCGCGGCGCGTGCCGTCGCCTCAATTGGACGTCTGCGAGGCGCCCGGCTGCGGGCGCACCTGGTAGGTGCCCGAGGAACTGCAGCCCGTCGGCGTGCGGGTCGCGATGGTCTTGGTGACCTCGGCCGCAGCGACGGCGGCGACTTCGACACTCGCTGTCGCCCGATCCACCCCGCACGTCACGACGACGGTGTAGAGCACCGGCGTCTCGCAGATGTTCGACGCGAGGATGGTGAACTTCTTCGTCGTGACGCCGCGGGGGTCGGTGAACTCGCGGCCGAAGCGGATGGTGTGGGTGGCGCACGCCGTGGCCTCGACGGCGAAGGCCGCGAGCGAGGCGGCGAGGCCGCCGAGGAGGATCGCCTTCGGAACCAACGCCCTCTCCCGTCTGCGCGCGGGCCGCCGCCGATGGCGGCCGCAATCCGACCGAGAATGGCAGCGACGAGTGGCGGTCTCGCGACGGTTTCGCCGCCGGCGTCCGTCTCAGCCGGCGCGGAAGTGCTTCGACAGCTTCAGGCCCTGGGCCTGGTAGTTGGAGCCGATGCCGGTGCCGTAGAGGCGCGACGGGGCGGCCGCCATGCGCTCGTAGACGAGGCGGCCGACGCTCTGGCCGTGCTCGAGGATGAACGGCACCTCGCGGCTCCTCACCTCGAGCACCGCCCGCGAGCCGTGGCCGCCGGCCGCGGCGTGACCGAAGCCGGGGTCGAAGAAGCCGGCATAGTGGACGCGGAACTCGCCGACGAGCGGGTCGATCGGTACCATCTCGGCCGCCGTCGAGGGCGGCACGTGGACGGCCTCGCGGGAGACGAGGATGTAGAACTCGTCCGGGTCGAGCACGAGGCCGGAGGCTGGATCGGCGGCGATCGGCTCCCAGAAGGCGCCGACCGGGTAGCCGTCGACGCGGTCGACGTCGACGACGCCGGTGTGGCGCTTCGCCCGGTAGCCGACCGGCGCGCCGGGGGCAGCCGGGGTGAGGTCGACCGACAGCACGAGGCCGCCGTCGATCACCGGCTCGCCTGGCGCGGCGATCGTGTCGGTGGCGTGCAGGGCGGCGAGCGCGCGGTCGTCGAGGAGGGCGGTGCCGCGCCGGAGCCGCAGCTGCGACAGCCGCGAGCCGGTGCGCACCAGCACCGGGAAAGTGCGCGGACTGACCTCGAGATAGAGCGGCCCGCGGTAGCCGGCGGGGATGGTGTCGAAGGCGCGGCCGTGATCGGCGATGACGCGGGTGAAGACGTCGAGGCGGCCGGTCGAGCTCTTCGGGTTCGCCGCGGCGGCGATCGCCTCCGGCAGCTCGAGGCTCTCCTGCAGTGGCACGAGGTAGACGCACCCCGTCTCCAGCACGGCGCCGTCTGCGAGCGAGATGGTGTGCAGCGTCAGGGCGCCGAGCTTGTCCTCGACGCGCGCGTCGGGGCCGGGCAGGAAACTCGCGCGGATGCGGTGGGCGACGGGCCCGAGGCGCAGGTCGAGGCTCGCCGGCTGCACCTGGCCCGGCGCGAACGGCCGCTCCGCGACGATGACGCCGTCGCCGGCGAGCCGCTCCAGCTCGTGGTCGGGGAGGATCCCGCTCTTCATCCGCTCGGCCGCCCGCTGATCGGTGCCGCCGCGACGGCGCACCCGTCTTGTGAGCTAACCCATTGCGGCGGTGGCGCCAAGCCGCAGCCTCGACGATGGCGCGAGGCTTGCGTCGCCACAGTCCGCGCCACCGGTCGCGTTGACGCCGTCGCCGGGTGCGGCTAAGGAAATGCGGGTGTCGTGGTGATTTGGCCGGCCGGCTTGCAGCCACGTTAAACAACTCGCTAAAAGGTCGGGCGTGGAATTCCCGCCAGGCGGACACGAGAGCCGACAGCCTCCGGGCTGAAACCCTCCGACCCCCGACAGGGCACACCCGGTCCCGGCGAGCGCGTCGGCCGGGTTTTTTTGTGCCCGGCGCCCGGTGAGGGCGCCGCATGTCGGAGGTTCCTCGATGTCGACCCCGAGCGACCGCGGCGCGCCGCGACGCTACCGCCCCTCGACCGAGCTCGTGCACGGCGGCGGCCTGCGCTCGCCGTTCGGCGAGACGTCGGAGGCGCTCTTCCTCACCCAGGGCTTCGTCTACGAGACCTCGGCCGCCGCCGAGGCGCGCTTCAAGGGCGAGGACCCCGGCTTCATCTACTCGCGCTTCTCGAACCCGACGGTGGCGATGTTCGAGACGCGCATGGCGCTGCTCGAGGGCGCCGAGGACGCGCGGGCGACGGCGAGCGGCATGGCCGCCGTCACCGCCTCGCTGCTCTGCCAGGTGCGCGCCGGCGACCACGTGGTGGCGCCGAAGGCGATGTTCGGCTCCTGTCGCTACGTCATCGAGGACCTCTTGCCGCGCTACGGCGTCGCCTCGACGCTGATCGACGGCGCCAGCGCCGACCAGTGGCGCGCCGCAGTCAGGCCGAACACCCGCGCGGTGTTCCTGGAGACCCCGACCAACCCGACCCTCGAGGTGGTCGACATCGCGATGGTCGCCGAGGTGGCGCACGCCGTCGGCGCGACGGTGGTGGTCGACAATGTCTTCGCCACCCCCCTGCAGCAGAAGCCGCTGGAACTCGGCGCCGACGTCGTCGTCTATTCGGCGACCAAGCACATCGACGGCCAGGGCCGCTGCCTCGGTGGCGTCGTGCTGTCGTCGAAGGCGTGGATCGCCGAGCACCTGCACAACTTCCTGCGCCAGACCGGGCCGAGCCTGTCGCCGTTCAACGCTTGGGTGTTGCTCAAGGCGCTCGAGACCCTGCCGCTGCGCGTCGAGCGCCAGACGACGAGTGCGGCCCGCATCGCCGACTTCCTCGCCGAGCAGCCGGGCGTCAGCCGGGTGATCTATCCCGGCCGCGCCGACCACCCGCAGGCCGAGGTGGTGAAGCGGCAGATGAAGGGCGGCTCGACGCTCGTCACCTTCGAGCTGCCCGGCGGCAAGGCGGAGGCCTTCGCTGTGGCCGACGCGCTCCGCCTCGTGAAGATCTCCAACAATCTCGGCGACGCCAAGAGCCTCGTCACCCATCCGGCGACGACGACGCACCAGCGGCTCTCGCCGGAGGCGCGCGCCGAGCTCGGCATCACCGACGGCATGCTCAGGCTGTCGGTGGGCCTCGAGGACGTCGACGACCTGCTCGAGGACCTCGACGGGGCGCTGGCCGCCCTCGGGCGGGTCACCCGCGTGCGCGCCGTCGGCTGAGCCGGCGGGGCATCCGGGACGCCCCGTCGTTGACGGCGCCGCGGTGTCGCGCTAGCTCCCCCATCCAGTCATCGCGGAGCGGAGGCCGCCATGTACCGCGCCGTCACCCACGGGGTTCAGGTCACCGTCGAGCCGCGCTTCGTCGCCGAGGAATCGCAGCCCGACGACGGACGCTGGTTCTGGGCCTACCAGATCGAGATCCGCAACCTCGGTGGCGAGGAGGTGCGCCTCCGGACGCGCCACTGGCGCATCACCGACGCCACCGGCCGCACCCAGGAAGTGCGCGGTGCCGGCGTCGTCGGCGAGCAGCCGGTGCTGAAGCCCGGCCAGGCCTTCACCTACACCTCCGGCTGCCCGCTGCCGACGCCGTCCGGCATCATGGTCGGCAGCTACCGGATGGAGGGCGAGAGCGGCGCCGAGTTCGACGTCGCCATCCCCGCCTTCTCGCTCGATTCGCCCGACGAGGCGCGCACGCTGAACTGAGGCCGCGGCCGGCGCGACCCCGTCAGCTGGCGTCGGTGCCGGGGATGCGCCAGCGGCAGTAGCTGCGCTGCGAGCGGCGCGCTGCGAGGTCCACGTGGATGTGGTTCTCGTGGTAGCCGTCCGAGCCCGGACCGAGGATCGTCTTGAAGCGCGCGCACGCCGTGGCGCGCATGGTCACGCGGAACGGCTTCGGCAGGCCGTTGCCGGCGACCTCCAGCACCCGTCCGTCGGCGAGCTTGAAGCCGCCGATGTCGATCGCGTTGCCACGGCCGTGCTCGCTCATGCGGGCGCCGCGGACGCGGTTGCGCGGCCGGCAGGAGTAGTCGTCGGCCACCTTCACCGCCACCACGGCCGAACCGCCCCGCTCCAGCGCCGGCACGAGGTCGTCGCGCAGCCAGGCGGTCGCCGCCGCCGCCATGTCGCAGCGCAGCTCCGCCACGGGTGACAGCGCCACCAGCCGCCCGTCCGGCATCTTCACCGCCTTCACCCGCACCGGCCGCTCGATGCCGCAGGCGCCCGTCTGCGGCAGGTCGGGCGCCGCCTCGACGACGGCGGGACCCTGCGCCATCAGCGCCGCGCAGTCGGCGCTGGTCGGTCGCGCGATGGTCTTGAGCGCCGTGGCGGGCGCGTCCGCCTCACCGGGCTTCGCCGGCTCGATCGACGGTGTGCCGGGCTGCGTTGGTGGCGGCGTCACGGCGGCGGGCGGCGACGGCGCCGCCGTGGCGGGGGCGCGGGCGGTCGGCGGCAGCTTGCCGTCGCGCGCGGTCCAGCGCGGCGACGGCTTGGCTTCCGACGGCGCGGGGGCATAGGCGAGCGTCGTCGGCGGGTCGGCTGGGGCCGGTTCCGCCGGGGCGGAGGTTTCCGGCACCACTGGCTCGGCGGCGGCGGTGTCGGTCTGCGCCTTATCGGTCTGCGCGGTATTGGTCGCCACGACGTCGGTTGACGGTGCGGCGGTGGTGGCCGCGGCGCGCGCCGGCGCCGGCCGCGGCAGCACCGGTTCGGCACCGGCGACGACGGCGGGCGTCTCCACGGCGGCGCCAGCCGGATCGGCGGCCGGTGGTGACGACGGCTGCGCAGCCGGCACGGGCGGCGGCGGGACCGATGCGGCCGCGGGGCCGGACTCGGCCGGTGCGGCAAGCGCTTCGATCGCCGCGGTCTGCGTCGCTGGCCGACGGCGCGGCAGAGCCGTCGCCTGCTCCGCAGCAGATGAAACTGACGCGGATGACGCTGGCGCCGTAGACGCTGGCGCCGCCGAGGATGGCTGCGGTGGTGGAGCCGGCTCGGTGACGGCCGTCACGGCGGTCGGTCGGGCTTCGGCGGGCGCCGGCGACGGCACGGCGACCGCGGTCGCCGACGCGGGACGGCGCTTGGCCGC
>CALRZT010000320.1:0-5878 GCA_943372725.1 Pseudoxanthobacter soli DSM 19599 | reverse complement strand
CCACGGCGGCGTCATGGGCGTCCGCGTCGCCCGCCTGCCGGAGCGCGGCGATCAGCCGCCGGCGCAGGGCGGCGTCGCCGGGGTGGTGGGCGACGGCATCGCTGAGACGGGCCGCCGCCGCCCGGAAGTCGCCGCGACGACGGGCGTTTTCGGCGAGCGTGGCGTGGACCGAGAGGCGGGCGGGGTCGATCGCGAGGATACGCCGCAGCGCCACGTCGGCCTCGTCGAGACGGCCGAGGGTGCGCAGGTCGCCAGCGATGTCCCGCCAGAGCGGCAGACGGTCGGGCACGAGGGCTGCCGCCTGCCGGAGCAGCGCCAGCGCGCCCTCGACGTCGCCGGACGCCCGCGCCTGCCCGGCCCGCCGCTCGAGATCGGCCGCCGTGACGGCCGGGAGTGCTGAGGGAACAGGCGCGACCGATGCAGGCGTGACCGGTGCAGGCGCGACCGGTAAAGGCGCGACCGTCGTGGCAGCGGTCGCGGGATCTGCGGTCACGCTGTCGGCGGCGGCCTGCAGCTGCGGACGGATGGCGCGGCGCGCGCGCCGGCGCTCCTCCGCGAGACGGCGCAGCGCGGCGTTCTCCTCGAGGCCGCGGAGCGCCGAGGCGCGCTCCGGCTCGCGGGCGAGCACCTGCCGGAGAGCCGCGTCGGAGGCATCCAGGCGCCCGGCCCGCCGGTGCAGCCTGGCGAGCTCGGCGTGGGTGGCGAGCCGATCGGGTGCCAGCGCGACGACGCTGCCGAGGATCCGGACGGCGCGATCGAGGTCACCTGCGGCCGCGGCGATCCGGGCGGCGAGGACCAGGAGCCCGACGGTGTCCGGATGGACGGCGAGGGCCCGCTCGACGCGCAAGGCCGCCGCGTCGAGGTGACCCGCGTCTAGCAGGGCCTCGGCCTCCCGCAAGGCGGCCTTGACGGGTGCGCCGGCGGAGGGCGTCCGGGGCGACGGGGCTGCGGGATGCGCCGGCGAGGCGTCAGGGTCCGAACCGGGAGACGCTACCTGCGCTTCGCCTTTCGCCACGCCGCGTATCCCCTATCCATGCCCGGCACCATCGGCCGGCAGGATAGCGCACGCACATGACTTTTCCACCAAGACGCGAGCTTTCCCGTTTGCGGTGGCAGCCCGCAACAACGGCGGCCACCGGAGGCTCAGGCGGCGGCGGACCGGCCGCCCACCGCGGCCGCGAGCCGCCGGCGCGATGCGTGCGGCAGCTGGCGTGCCGACTTGATGCGCGGCAGCGCCATCTCGGCGATCGTCGGCGTGCTCTCGCCGTAGAGCGCCACGTAGTCGGCATGGTTGTCGAAGCGGCGGCGGGTGACGTTGTCGACGAAGGTCTCCGCCGGCACGCCCTCGGCGAGGATCAGGGCATGGTCCTCGAGCTCGACGTGGAAGTAGGTGAAGCGCTCGGGTAGGTCGGTCATCGGCGCGATGGTCGTGCCGTTGACGAGGGCGCCGGCCTGCACCAGCACGCCGTCGACGAGCAGCGCGTGGTCTGGCGAGACGCAGAGGTCGCGGACCGGCAGGCCCTCCCCCAGCGCACCGGTGGCGATGCGCACCGGGCGGGTGCGGCGCGGGTCGGCGAACAGGGTCGCGAAGGTCTGGCGGCCGACGAAGCGCACCGGCCGCACGCCCCCGTCCGCCGTGAGGACGAGGTCGCCGACCGCAAGCTCCTCCACCGGCCGCTCGCCGCCCGGGCAGGCGATGGCGGTGCCGGCGAGGAAGCAGACGGTGAAATTCTCTTCGACGACGTTGACCATGTCGCCGAATTCGAGCGATCCGTCGTTGGTGATCAGATAGTAGTCGTACTCACCGCAGCCACATTCTTCCCGACCGACCCAGCCTCCGTCGACGAAGCCGTAGTATTCGAGATCGAGCGGGCCGGTACTATCCTCGTAGTTGATGATATCCCCGAGCGCGAACGTGTCCTCCGTACCGCCGATAGATACCCCAAGGTCGTCGAATCCGAGAATGACGTAGAAACCCGGCGTCGGGCCAAACTCTCCCGTACCGTCGTCATAGACGAGAAAATAGATGAAAGACGAATTATACTCAGCCATGCAGACCCCCGCACCCGCGCCTTTCGGCACGAGACCTCATATGCTTGCCGTTTGCAGGGGAAAACGGCGCGAGTAACGCACCTCACGGCGGCGTCATCGGGCGGGGACACTAATTTGCCGGCGAGAGGTTGTCGAGACGGATTCGGAGTGAAATTCCGTCCATCCGGCTCGGCTTCAGCGCATCCCCGCCAGCAGTTCCGTCACCGTCGCCTTCCGCCGGTGCACGCTGAGGCGCCGCTCCAGGAGCGAAAAGCCCTGCACGATCAGGAAGGTGAGCACCAGGTAGAGGAGCGCCGCGGAGATCAGCGGCTCGAGCGTGCGGAAGGTCTGGGAGCGGATGATCACCGCCTCGCCCATGATGTCCCGGATGGTGATGGTGAAGACGATGGCGCTCGCCTTCAGGAGCAGCACCGATTCGTTGGCGAAGGTCGGCAGGCTCTGGCGGAAGGCGAGCGGCAGGGTGATCAGGAACATCACCTTCGCCCGCGTCATGCCGAGCGCCGTACCCGCCTCCTTGAGGCCCTTCGGCACCGCCGTGATGGCGCCGCGCAGCACCTCGCCGGAATAGCCGGCGGTGTTGAGGCTGAGGGCGAGGACGGCGCAGACGAGCGCGTCGCGCAGGAGCGGCCAGAGGAAGCTCTGGCGCACCGCCGGGAACTGCCCGAGGCCGTAGTAGATCATGAACATCTGCACGATCAGCGGCGTGCCGCGGATGAACAGGATGTAGGCCGCCGCCGGATAGCGCAGCCACCAGCGCTCGGAGACGCGGGCGAGCGCGACGGGGATCGCCAGCAGGTTGCCGAGGATCATCGAGGCGATGACGATGAAGATCGTCATCCACAGGCCGTCGACGAGCCGGCCGAAGATGCGGGCGGCGAACTCGATATCCATCGTCATGGCCGCACCTCCCTCAGTGGCTCGCCTGGCCGCGCCCGAGGCGCCGCTCGGCCAGATGGAAGGCGACCATCGAGATGGTCGAGATGACGAGGAAGACGAGGGCGACCGTGGTGTAGAAGGTGAACGGCTGGCGCGTCGAGAGCGCCGCCGTCGCGCCGACGCCGAGGAGGTCGCGGATGCCGACCACCGAGATCAGCGCGCTGTCCTTCAGCACCACGAGCCAGAGGTTGCCGAAGGCCGGCACGGCGAGGCGCAGTGCCTGCGGCAGCACGATCAGCAGGAACACCTGATAGGGCCGCAGCGACAGTGCCTTACCGGCCTCGCGCTGGCCGGGATCGATCGCAAGGATGCTGCCGCGGAAGATCTCCGTCGCATAGGCGCCGGCGATGAAGCCGAGGGCGCCGACGGCGGCGGGGAAGGCGGCGATCTCGATGTTGACGCCCGGCATCACCAGGCCGGTCAGCGCGCGGATGCCGGAGGTGCCGCCGTAGTAGATCAGGAAGATGACGAGGATCTCGGGGACGCCGCGCACCACCGAGGTGTAGCCGGACCCGACGGCGCGCACCCAGCGCGGACCGGAGATCTTGCCCCAGGCGCCAAGGAGCCCGAGGCCGATGCCGACGATGTAGGAGGCGAAGGCGATCTGGATGGTGACGAGTGCGCCGCCGAGCAGCGCCCATCCCCACGCGCCCTCGCCGAACCCGATGAGCGCCAATGTCTCCGCCACGCGCCGGCCACCCCCCTCGCTACGACATGGCTCGAATCCGCAGACCAGCGGCGGGTGGCGGGCGCCTCAGCGCCCCACCCGCCGCATGTGCAATCCGGCCGGAGCGGTCCTCAGCCGCCGTAGATGTCGAAGGAGAAGTACTTGTCGGCGATCGTCTTGTAGGTGCCGTTGGCGCGGATGGCGGCGATCGCGGCAGTGAGCTTGTCGCGCAGCGCGGTGTCGCTCTTGCGCACGGCGAAGCCGACGCCGTCGCCCATCAGCTTGTCGGTGAAGGTCTCGCCCTTCACCTCGAAGTCGGCGCCTTCCGCGGTCTTCAGGAGGCCGTCCTCGAGCGCGATCGAATCCGCCAGCACGAGGTCGACGCGGCCGGCGATCAGGTCGAGGTTGGCGTTCTCCTGGGTGTCGTAGGACTTGATCGTCACGACGTCCTTGAACTTGTTCTCGAGGTAGTTGGCGTGCACGGTGGAGACCTGCACCGCCACGGTCTTGCCGTTCAGGCCCTCGGTGGTGATGTCGATGTCCTGGTCCTTGCGGCCGACGAACATCGCCGGCGAGTCGTAGTACTTGCCGGTGAAGTCGACGACCTGCTTGCGCTCCTCGGTGATCGACATCGAGGCGACGATGGCGTCGAACTTGTTCTCGATCAGGGCGGGGATGATGCCCTCCCAGGACTGCAGCACCCACTCGCACTTCACCTTCGCCTCGGCGCAGACCGCCTCGGCGATCTCGATCTCGAAGCCGGAGAGCTTGCCGTTGGCGTCGATGTTGATGAAGGGCGGATAGGGCTCCGGCGTCGTGCCGAGGCGGACGACGTCCTGGGCGGCGGCCGGCTGCAGGAGCGCGGGCTGCAGCAGGGCGCCCGAGGCGATCAGCGCCGTGGCGGCGAGGGTGGCGAACAGCTTCATGGCAGGGATGCTCCTCTGGGGATTATCGTTTTGCGGCGAGCCCGCAGCCGCGGATGACGAATTGTTCGCCGGTCTTTCGACGCTTGTCGAGCCCGCGCGGAGCGGATTCGGCGGACAGCCGTGTCGTCAGCTCTCGAGCGGCCCCGGGCGAGCGGTGGCGCTCGGGGCATTCGCGACGATCTTCATGACGTCCTCGCCCGGCCGGAGGATGCGCTGGTCGCGCCGCGACAACACGAGGCCGGCCTGCGGCGCGAGGATGTCGACGGCGCCGTCGTCGGCCGCCGGATCGAACAGGATGGTGGCGACCCGGTCGCCACTCGCGACGCGGTCGCCGATGTCACAGTGGTAGAGGACGATGCCGCCGCGCGGGGCGCGGATCATCTCGACGTTGTCGAGGGGCGCGACCGGGCCGTCCCACTCGGCCGGTCCCTCGCCGGCGACGACGCCGCGGCCGGCGAGGAAGCGCAGGAGTCCTGCCGCATCCGCCTCCGCATAGGCCGGCGACACGTCGGAGCGGCCGCGCAGTTCGACGGTGGCGACGGTGCGGCCGGAGAGGTCGGCGCCGCTTCGGAGCCACGGGGCGAGCGCCGCCTCCTCGAAGGCGGCGCCGCCGTCCTCCTTCCAGAGCAGCGCGACATCAGAGGGCATCGCCGCGAGGAGGTCGCGGCAGGCCGGCCACAGCGCCTCGTGGAGGTAGACGTAGGGCAGCGATTGCTCGTCGCAGTGCAGGTCAAGCACGAGTTCTGCAGGCAGCATCAGCCGGACGAGCCGCGCCTTCAGCCGCATCGAGGCGGTGACCGGCGCATCATCCGCCAGCAACGCCGAGGGGTCCGGCCCGGCGAGGAGCGGGAAGTCGCGGTTGAAGTTCATCCGGTTAGACAGGTCGTAGCGGCCGGTCGGCTCGCCGGCGAGGCTCTGCGACAGGCCGATCGGATTCGCCACCGGCACGATGACGATGTCGCCGTAGACGTCGCCGCGGGCGGCGAGCGCCCGCAGGCGGGCCGCCAGCACGTGCAGCGTGGCCACGCCCGGCACCTCGTCGCCGTGCAGGGCCGCCTGCAGGTAGGCGGTGGGGGCGCCGTCGGCGCGCGTGCCGCGCAGGCGCAGCACCTTGATGCGCCAGTCAGAACCAGGCAGGTCGCCGCGGATCGTCTCGAAATGCTGGTCCATGTCTCACGTCAGGTTGCAGGGGTTGCAGAGCGCACGCTAGCAGGGCGTGCGTCCGGCGCAAGCAGCCGGATGACGAGCATGACAGCCGGCCGCCGGCCCCGTACAGTCCGCCCCGTTTTCGGGGGCG
>CALRZT010000319.1:0-5883 GCA_943372725.1 Pseudoxanthobacter soli DSM 19599 | reverse complement strand
ATGTCGCTGCTGCGCACGCCATCGCTGTCGGAGCGGCTGTGGCCCTTCGCCGCCCTCTTCGGCTCGATCGGGGCGTTCGTCGGGCTGGCGCGGCGCTCGGAGCTGGTGGTGATCCGCTCCGCCGGCGTCTCGGTGTGGCAGTTCCTGGTGCCGCCGGTCGTGGTCGCCGTAGTGCTCGGGATCGCGGTCACGACGCTGCTCAATCCGGCGGGTGCCTGGCTGCGTCAGAAGGCCGACGAGCTCGGCGTCGTCCTGCTCGGGCGCGAGCAGGTGCTGGTCACCCAGACGGCGAAGGACCTGTGGCTGCGCCAGCGCGGCGTCGACGGCGACACCATCATCCACGCCCGCCAGATCCGCGAGGAGGGTGTCGATCTCTACGGCGTCACCGTCTTCTCGTTCGACCAGGGCGGAGGTTTCGCCGAACGCATCGAGGCCGAATCGGCCCGCCTCGAGCCGGACCACTGGCGGCTCACCAACGCCACCGTCTACGCCATCGACGCCGAGCCGCACGTCCACGACAGCTTCCTCGTGCCGACGGACCTGCAGCCGGCCGAGATCCTCGAGACGCTCGGCCAGGCCGACGCCGTCTCGTTCTGGCGGCTGCCGACCCTCATCGACCGGGCGGCCCGCGCCGGGCTCTCGGTTTACCCGTACCGCCTGCAGTTCCAGTCCCTTATCGCCCTGCCGCTGCTGCTCGGTGCGATGGTGCTGATCGCTGCGACGGTCTCGCTGAGAGGGGCCCGTTTCGGCGGAACTGGTCGGCTCGTGGCAAGTGGCGTGGCCGCCGGCTTCGTGCTTTATGTCGCGACGGAGGTCGCGCGCGATCTCGGGGGAGTCGGCTTGGTTCCCCCAACCATTTCCGCCTGGTCTCCCGGGGTCGTCGCGGCGCTCCTCGGCGCGACTATCCTGCTCAATCTGGAGGACGGATGAGTCGGCCCCGGGCCGCAGGGTCGCTTGGTCGCCACCTTATCGGCAGCACGGTCGCCACGGGCGCCGTCGCGGCGACGGCCCTGCTGTGCCTGACGCTCGGCGGCGCCTCCGACCTGGCGGCGCAGACGACTGAGCCCGCCACCACGACCGTGCAGAAGACGCAGAAGCCGAAGGCGACCGGCAAGCCGGAGTCGTCGCCGGCAATGCGCGACGCGTCCGGCGCCCTCGGCTTCGACCCGGACCCCAACGCCCGGATGCTCCTGCAGGCCGACGAGCTCGTCTACGACACCCAGGTCGACACGGTCTCCGCCGTCGGCAACGTCGAGATCTACTATCAGGGCTACACCCTGATCGCCGGCCGGGTGACCCTCGACCGCAAGACCAACCGTCTGCGCGCGGAAGACGGCGTGCAGTTGACCGAGCCGGACGGGGCGGTGGTCACCGCCACCGCGATGGATCTCACCGACGACTTCAAGAACGGCTTCGTCACGTCGCTGCGCGTCGACACCATCGAGCGCACCCGCTTCGCCGCCGAGAGCGCCACGCGCACGGACGGCGACACGATCATCTTCGAGAAGGGCGTCTATACCGCCTGCGCCTCCTGCCTCGTCGACCCGACGAAGAAGCCGCTCTGGCAGATCAAGGCCCGCCGCATCATCCACAAGAAGGACGAGCAGACGGTCTATTACGAGGACCCCTACCTGGAGTTCCTCGGCGTGCCGGTCGCCTGGCTGCCGTGGATGTCGCATCCCGATCCGACGGTGCGCCGCAAGTCGGGCTTCCTCGCGCCGTCGACGATCTATTCCGAGCAGCTCGGCCTCGGTGTCGCCCTGCCCTACTTCTGGGCGCTGGCGCCGAACTACGACTTCACCGCGATCGTGACGCCACTCTCGCGCCAGGGCGCGCTGATCTCGGGCGAGTGGCGCCAGAGGTTCGTCACCGGCAGCTACATGGTGCGCGGCACGGGCATCTATCAGGCCGACCCGAATGCCTTCCGCAACACCGACGGCGACCGTGACGTCCGCGGCTCGATCGAGACCGAGGGCAAGTTCTGGCTCAACCCGCGCTGGAGCTGGGGCTGGGACCTCACCTGGACCACCGATCCGACCTTCGTGAAGGACTACAAGCGCCAGGGCAGCGGCCAGGACGAGGCCGTTTCGACGGTGTTCCTGAACGGGCTCGGCGAGCGCAACTACTTCGATCTGCGCGGCTACGCCTTCCGCGTCTACCAGCAGAACACCCTGCTGGTGGAACCCGGCTATGCGCCGCCGCCGCCCTTCTCCGCGCCCGGTCTCGAGCAGCAGGAGAAGCAGCCGATCGTCCACCCGGTCCTCGACTACCGTGGAATCGCCGAGAACCCGGTCGCCGGTGGCGAGCTGGCCTGGACGACCAACCTCACCTCGCTGTCGCGCACCACGACGGACGCCTTCCTGGCCCCCGGCAACATCACGCGCTTCCGCGGTGTCGAAGGCACGTTCACGCGCGCCACCGCCGACGTCTCCTGGCGCAAGCAGTTCATCGACCCGATCGGCCAGGTGATCACGCCGTTCGCCGGCGTGCGCGGCGACGCGTTCTTCCTCGCCTCGGCCGACAACGCCGTGAAGCCGCTCCGGGACGAGGATTTCGTCGGCCGCGCCATGCCGATGGTCGGCATCGAGTACCGCTATCCGTGGATGTTCGCCGCCGACTGGGGCACCCAGGTGGTCGAGCCGGTCGCCCAGGTGATCGCCCGTCCGGACGAGACGTCCATCGGCGAACTGCCCAACGAGGATGCGCAGAGCATCGTCTTCGACGACACCTCGCTGTTCGAATGGGACAAGTTCACCGGCTTCGACCGCGTCGAAGGCGGCACGCGCGCCAACGTTGGCCTCGTCTACACGCTGCAGGGCAATTCCGGCGGCTCGATCTCGGCGCTGTTCGGCAAGTCCTTCCAGCTCGCCGGCCGCAACTCGTTCTCGACGCCCGACATCCTCAACTCGACCGCCTCCTCCGGCCTGCAGACGGACGCGTCCGACTACGTCGCCCGCCTCACCGCCGATTCGCAGGCGGGGCTGCGCGTCGGCACCCGCGCGCGCTTCGACAACAACGACTTCGCTCTGAAGCGCGCGGAGGTCGCCGCGACGGGTGTGACCGGACCGGTCACCGCGCAGGTCGTCTATGCCTATCTCGGCCGGCAGCCCGGCCTCGGCATCCGCGACGACCGCCAGGAAGTCCAGAGCTCGGCCGCCCTGCGCGTGCTGCGCGACTGGCGCGTCTTCGGGACGATCCGCTACGACCTGGAGCAGGACAACGTCGTCGCCAACGGCTACGGCCTCGCCTTCGACGACGACAGCTTCTCGCTGTCGCTCGCCTATGCGGAGGACCGGTCGGGGGCGACGGGTCTCGCGGTCGACCGGACGGTGTTCCTGCGCTTCGGGTTCCGCACGATCGGCGATCTCGACCTGTCGAGCGGTATCTCGACCGACGATTGATCCCGCCGGCGGCCGGGTCATCCTTTCGCCATATCACCGCTGCAGCGGTTCGGAGGACAGCGCCCGGACGTTTGGCGCCAGGGGCCCGGAAGACGACATGAAGCTCGCCAGGACACTCCTCGCCATCGGACTGGGTATCGGACTGGGTGTCGCCACCGTGTGCGGTACCGCGCAGGCGCAGACCGCCATCAAGGTCGTCGTCGGCAATCAGCCGATCACCAACTACGAGATCGCCCAGCGGGCGAAGTTCATCCAGCTCACGCAGCGCATCCCGAACGCCACCAAGGTCGCGACCGACGAGCTCATCGACGAGAAGCTGCAGCTCGCCGAGGCGCGCAAGCGCGGCATCATCGTCTCCGACGAGGAGGTGAACGAGGCCTACGCCGGCATCGCTTCACGCCTCAAGATGTCGCCCGACCAGCTGACCAAGGGCCTGCGCTCCGGTGGCGTCGACGCGAAGACGTTCAAGGACCGCATCCGCGCCCAGATCGCCTGGGGGAAGGTCGTGCGGGAGAAATTCCGGGCGACCGTCGCCGTTTCCGAACAGGACGTCATCGCCGCCTTGCAGGACAAGGTCGAGCCCGGCAAGGAGAAGGAGAAGGCGACCACGACCGAGTACGAGCTGAGCCAGGTGATCTTCGTCGTCCCGGCGAACGCCGCGGCCAGCGTGGCGGCGCAGAAGCAGAAGGAGGCCGAGCAACTGCGCGGTCGCTTCACGTCCTGCGCCGAGGGCCTCGCCTTCGCCAAGGGCCTGCAGGGCGTCGTCATCAAGCCGCTCGGTCGCCGCATGCAGTCCGACATGTCGGAGGAGAACGTCAAGATGCTGGACGAGCTGGCGGTCGGGCGCCTGACGGCGCCGCAGCGCACGGGCAACGGCGTCGAAATGGTGGCGCTCTGCAACAAGCGCGTGCTGCAGAGCGACGCCGCGGCGCGCGCCGCCATCGAGGGGGAACTGCTCGACGAGCAGGGCGACCTGATGTCCCGCCGCTACCTGCGCGACCTGAAGCGCAACGCGGTCATCGAGTACAAGTGAGCCCGGCGGCGCGGCGTCGCCCGCCACCGAGGGGTCCGGGACGGTAGGGGCGGATGGCGATCGACGAGCTTCCGCCGCTGCGCGACGTCATCCGGGCGCACGATCTGTCGGCCCGCAAATCCCTCGGCCAGAACTTCCTGCTCGACCTCAACCTGACCGCCCGGATCGCCCGCTCGGCGGGGCCGCTCGACGACGTGACGGTCGTCGAGGTGGGCCCCGGCCCCGGCGGCCTGACGCGCGCGCTGCTCGCCTGCGGGGCCCGGCGCGTCGTCGCCATCGAGCGCGACCAGCGCTGCCTCGGCGCCCTCGCCGAGATCGCCGCCCACTATCCAGGCCGCCTCGAGGTCGTCGAGGCCGACGCCCTGACGGTGGACGACGCCGCTCTCGCGGGCGGCCCCGCCCGCGTCGTCGCCAACCTGCCCTACAACATCGGGACCGCGCTGCTCGTCCGCTGGATCGAGGCCGAGCCGTGGCCGCCCTGGTGGCGCTCGCTGACGCTGATGTTCCAGAAGGAAGTGGCGCAGCGGATCGTCGCCTCGGTCGGCGATCCCGCCTATGGACGCCTCGCGGTGCTCGCCGGCTGGCGCTGCCGCGCCCGCATCCTCTTCGACATCTCGCCGCGGGCGTTCACGCCGCCCCCGAGCGTGACGTCGTCCGTCGTTCATCTGGAACCGATCGCGACGCCCCTGCCCTGCCGCGGCGCGGCGCTGTCGCGGGTGACGGCGGCGGGATTCGGCCAGCGCCGCAAGATGCTGCGCCAGAGCCTCAAGAGCCTGGGTGTCGACACTGCCGCCCTGATCGCGGACTCCGGCCTCGACCCGACGGCGCGGGCGGAAGAGATCGACGTGGCCGGCTTCGTGGCGCTGGCGCGGGGGCTGGACGCAATGACGGTGACCGGCTCCAGCGTCCCAGCGGGCTGACCAGGTTAGCCGTCGCCTGCCCTACAGCCCCGCCTGCAGCGTGGCGATGAAGTCGGCGAGGCCGGACAGGCGCTCGCGGCGCAGCCGCTCCGCACCGACGATGGCCTTGAGCCCGCCATAGGCGCGCTGCAGGTCGTCATTGACGATGACGTAGTCGTATTCGCCCCAGCGCTCGAGCTCGGTGCTCGCATTGCGCAGGCGGTTGGCGATGACGTCGGGGGCGTCCTCGGCGCGACGCTCCAGGCGCTGGCGAAGCTCGGTCGCCGAGGGCGGCAGCACGAAGATCGAGACGACGTCCTGCGGCACCGCCTCGCGGATCTGGCGCGCCCCCTGCCAGTCGATGTCGAAGAGCACGTCGAGGCCGCTCTCCAGGGCCTGCTCGACCGTGTCCTTCGGCGTGCCGTAGAAGTTGCCGTGCACCTGCGCCCACTCGAGCAATTCGCCGCGGTCGCGCATCTGCTCGAACTGGCGGGCGGTGAGGAAGCGGTAGTCGACGCCGTCGATCTCGCTGCCGCGGCGGGCGCGCGTC
>CALRZT010000318.1:0-5908 GCA_943372725.1 Pseudoxanthobacter soli DSM 19599 | reverse complement strand
GGGTGAGCGACGCCGAGATCGTGCTGATGGACGAGCCGACGGCGGCGATCTCGGTGCGGCAGGTGGCCGAGGTCCTCAACCTCGTGCGCGAGCTGAAGCGGCAGGGCATCGCCGTCATCCTGATCAGCCACCGCATGCCCGACGTCTTCTCCGTCACCGACCGCATCGTCGTCCTGCGACGCGGCCACAAGGTCGCCGACAAGCCGACGGCCGCGACCTCGCCCGAGGAGGTCACGGGCCTGATCACCGGAGCGATCGAACATGCCTGAGACCGGCGCGCGCTCCTCCACCGCCGGACTGGACGCGGCGATCTCGGCCCGAACCGCCTCCCGCTTCGGCGCCCTGCTCGGCCAGCAGGCCTTCTGGGTGTTCCTCGCCGCGGTGATCGCCTGCGTGACGCTCACGCTCGCCACCGACACCTTCGCGACGTCGCAGAACCTCTTCAACGTCACGCGCAACTTCGCCTTCGTCGCCATCGTCGCGCTCGGCATGACGGTGGTGATCATCTCCGGCGGCATCGACCTGTCGGTCGGCTCGGTGCTGTGCCTGTCGGCGATGGTGCTGGCGATCAGCATGAACGCCGGCCATTCGCTCGCCTTCAGCGCCGCGCTGGCGCTCGCCGCCTCCCTCGTCGTCGGCTTCGCCAACGGCGTGCTGATCGCCTACCTGCGCATCCCCGCCTTCGTCGTGACGCTCGGCATGCTGTCGCTGGTGCGCAGCGCCGCGATGGTGCTGTCCAACAACAAGATGATCTTCCAGTTCGGCCCCGACGAGAAACTGCTGTTCCAGCTCGGCGGCGGCGCGACCTTCGGCATCGCCAATCCGGTCATCGCGCTGGTTATCCTGGCGGTGCTCACCGGCCTCGTGCTGTCGTGGACGCGCTGGGGAACCCACATCTTCGCCATCGGCGCCAACGAGCGGGCGGCCCGCCTCACCGGCGTGGCGGTCCGGCGGACGAAGGTGACCGTCTACATGTTCTCGGCCCTGATGGCCGGGATCGCCGGCGTGCTGGAAGCGGGGTGGCTCGGCGGCGTCACCACCAATCTCGGCCAGTCGATGGAGCTCAGCGTCATCGCCGCGACCGTCATCGGCGGCGCCAACCTCCTGGGCGGGGCCGGCACGGTGTTCGGCTCGGTGGTCGGCGCGGCCCTCATCGAGGTGATCCGGAACTGCCTGATCCTGCTCGGCATCAGCACGTTCTGGCAGGGCGCCTTCGTCGGCAGCTTCATCATCCTGGCCGTTGCCTTCGACCGCATCAGGGCCTATCGCGACAGCGAAACGTGAGGTTCGAAGACTGTGGCGAGCGGACGTCGGCGCAAGAACGAGGGGAACACGCCCGAGGGGGCCTCGACGGGGGGCAGTGCGAAGCGGCCGGCGACCGTCGGCCGGCCGCCGTCGCCCCGGATTTCCGGGACCTTCGTGCATTTCTCGGTCGCCAACGAGATCGGCCAGCGCATCGTCCGCGGCGACTATCCGCCCGGCACGATCCTGCCCAACGAGGCGGACTGGTCGGAGATGTTCGGCGTCGGCCGCTCGGTCGTGCGGGAAGCGATCAAGATGCTGATGGCCAAGAACCTGCTGGCCTCCCGGCCGAAGATCGGCAGCTGGGTGCAGCCGCGGGAGCGCTGGAACCTGCTCGATCGGGAGGTGCTGACCTGGTACGCGGCCTCGCCGGAGCGCCGCGAGTTCCTGAAGACGGTCCAGGAATTCCGCTACATCATCGAGCCCGAGGCGGCGGCCCTCGCGGCGACCCGGCGCAACGACGAGGAGCTCGAGGCCATCTCCCGCGCCTGCCGGGAGATGGGGACCGCGCGGACGCTGAGCGAGCGGACGGCGGCCGACACCCGGTTCCACCTGGCGATCCTGCGCGCCGCCGGCAACGAACTGCTGCTGCCGCTCGGCGCCCTGATCGATTCGGCGCTGGAAGGGCTTTTCGTGTTCGTGACTCGCGAGATCAACGACCTCCGCCACGCCCAGGACCTGCACGAGGACATCGAGAAGAACATCCGGCTGAAGCGGCCGGAGGCAGCCCGGAAGGCCGTGCGTCGCTTGCTCGCCAACACGGACGCCGTCATCGCCACGCAACCCGGCGGGCACGTCCCGCCGTCGAACGGCGTTCCGGCGCCGCAGTAAACGGGATCATTCGATGTTTCGATGGGGTGTGTTGTCGACGGCCAGGATCGCGCGCGAGCACGTGATCCCGGCGATCGTGGCCTCGGAAAACGGCGTCCTCAGCGCCATCGCCAGCCGCGACGGGGAGCGGGCACAAGCCCTGGCAACGCAGTTCGGCGCGCCACACGCCTTCTCGTCCTACGAGGCGCTGCTCGCCTCCGATCTGGTCGACGGGGTCTACATTCCGCTGCCGACGTCGCAGCACGTCGAATGGGCGATCCGGGCGGCCGAGGCGGGCAAACACGTCCTCGTCGAGAAGCCGCTCGCGCTCGACGCGGCCGACATCGCCCCGGTGATCGCCGCGAGGGACCGCTGCAAGGTCCTCGTCTGCGAGGCCTTCATGGTCATCTACCACCCGCAGTGGATCAAGGTGCGCGACCTCATCAAGGCCGGGGCCATCGGCCGGCTGCGGCACGTGCAGGGCGCCTTCACCTACTTCAACGACGATCCCGCCAACATGCGCAACATCCTGGCGCTCGGCGGCGGCGCCCTGCCGGACATCGGGGTCTATCCCGTCGTCTCGACCCGGTTCGTCACCGGGCGCGAGCCGGCGCGCGTCCACGCTTCGGTGGAACGGCATCCCGCCTACGGCACGGACATGTATTCGTGCGTGCGCGCCGACTTCGGCGACTTCGATCTCACCTTCTATGTCGCGACGCATCTCGCCGCCCGGCAGGTGATGGTGTTCCACGGCGATCGCGGCTTCATCGAGGTGCACGCGCCCTTCAACGCAGGCCGCTACGACCATCACCGGATCGAATGGCACAACGCCTCGCACACCGAGGCGACGGTCTTTCGCTTTCCGGGCACCGAGCAGTACCAGCTGGAAGTCGAGGCGTTCGTGCGCGCCGCCCGTGGCGGTGGCGACCGGGTCTTCACGCTGGAAGAGTCGGTCGCCAACCAGAAGGTCATCGACGCCGTCTTCCGATCGGGCGGCAGCGACGGCTGGGAGAGCGTCTGACCCGCCGCCGGCGGCCGTCCCCAGACCGGGCTGGGGCGGGCAGCGGCGCCGGCTTCAGACGAGATCGCACAGCTCCGAGCCGGTGCACCAGTGAACACCCTCGTGGCCGCGGATGTAGTCGTAGAGTTCATCGAGGTAGCCGACGCGGTGCGGAACACCGCTGAGGTACGGGTGGATGGAGATGCCCATCACCTTCGGTGCCGTCGCGCCCTCGGCGTAGAGGCGGTCGAACTGCGCCTTGCCGCGCTTCAGGAACTCGTCGGACGAATGCTGCTGGATGGCGAAGATCACCACGTCGTTGATCTCGACCGTGTAGGGCACCGAGACGATCGTCCCCGCCCGCGTCGTGAGCTTCACGGGCACGTCGTCCATCACGAAGTCGCAGACATAATCGAGGCCGGCCTCCTTCAGGAGGTCGAGCGTCTCGGCCGTCTCCGTCATGCCGGGGCTCTCCCAGCCCCGGGGCGGCTCGCCCGTGATCTCGGCGATGGCCGCCATCGTCTCGGCGATCGCCGCGGCCTGATCGTCGACCTTGTGCATCGGCTTCTGCTCGAAGCCGTGGCCCATGAACTCCCAGCCCGCCGCGTGCGCCTGCCGGCAGGCGTCGGTATAGACGCGGCAGGCGGAGCCGTTGATGGCGAGCGTCACCGGCAGGTTCCGGGACGTGAGGAGCTCGAAGAGCCGCGGGAAGCCGGCGCGCATGCCGTACTCGTGCCAGGCCCAGTTCGGCACGTCCGGGATCAGCGGCTGGCCCATCGGCGGCGGCACCACCATGCGCGGCATCGCCCGGTCGGCGCTCCAGTGCTCGACATTGAGGATCGTCCACACCGCGATGCGGGCGCCGTCCGGCAGCGACAGCGCCGGCTGCCGGACGTCCGGCCCGAGGCGGCCGCGGATGATCGCGTCGAGACTGTCGTCGGTCATGCCGTTTCCGGCTCCTTGCTCGGGATCGCCGGCCGGTCGAGGCCGAACAGGGCGACGGCGTTGAGGCCCAGCACCTGCGCCAGCGCGTCGCCGGAGAGGCCCGGCGTGGCGGCGACGAAGGCGGCCGGGTCAGGGTCGCCCATGTCGAAGGGGTAGTCGCTGCCGAGCAGGACGCGGTCGGCGCCGACGCGCTCGATCAGGGCGGCGAGTTGCGCGTGGTCGAACACCACCGTGTCGAAGTGCATGTCCTTCAGGTAGTCGCTCGGCGTGCGCTGGCAGGTCTGGCAGTCGGGCCGGTGGCGGAAGGCATGGTCCCAGCGGCCGGCATAGGCGGGCAGGAAGCCGCCACCGTGGGCGACGACGAGCTTCAATCCCGTGTGGCGGTCGAGGACGCCGCCGAAGATCAGGTGGCTGAGGGCGATCGTCGTCTCCAGCGGATTGCCGACGACGTTGTTGAGGTGGTTCGTCTTGAGCCGGTCGCCGTGGGTGAAACCGTGCGGGTGGAGGAAGACGAGGATGCCGAGGTCCTCGGCCGCGGCGAAGAACGGCTCGAACAGCGGATCCGACAGCTCGCGCCCGGCGACGTTCGTGGCGATCTCGACGCCGCGCAGACCGAGCTCACCGACGGCGCGGCGCATCTCGGCGACCGCGAGCTCCGGCACCTGCATCGGCAGCGTGGCGAGGCCGGTGAAGCGGTCGGGGTGGGCGGCGGCGGTGGTGGCGATGGTGTCGTTGATGATGCGGGCGCTGCCGGCGGTCACCTCCGGGTCGCACGAGTAGAAGTACTGCGGCGGCGCCGGCGAGAGCACCTGCACGTCGATGCCGAGCCGGTCCATGTCCGCGAGCCGGGTCGTGGCGATCGTCAGCTGGTCGTGGATGCGGCAGGCCATGTCCTTGGTGGCGGCCGCCGTCTCGGGCGCCGCGAAGCGCACCGACGGTTCGTTGGTCGGCACATAGTGCGGCTTGACGAACTCGGCCGCCGCCGGCACGGCGAGATGGCAGTGGCAGTCGACCGTCAGGTGGCGGCTGCCGTGTCGCCTGAGACCGCGGGCGGAGACCGCCGCGGCAATCGTCCGCGCCTCACTGGTGTGGACCGTCATGTTCACTCCCGCACTCGTTTCTTGGGACTATCCGGCGGACGGGTCAGGTCCGCCGGGCCGATCAGCAGAGGCTGTCCATCGCCACCCAGCGGCCCTCGGCGACGCTGGACTCGCAGGCGACGGCCAGCGCGACGTCACGGATGCCGGCGGCGAGGTCGGCGGCCATCGGCTCGTCGGCGACGACGTGGCGGATGAATGCCTCCCAGCCGGCACGGTAGCCGTTCCGGACGGGCGACAGCTCGGGCATGTCCATCCAGTCGCGGTCGTAGTCGTGGCCGTGGTCGACGTTCGGATCGAAGCGGGCCTTCGGCGTCGCGGCGAGCGGCTGCACGCGGCAGCGGTGCAGGCCGGCGACGGCCGAGCCCTCGGTGCCGTCGACCTGGAAGGTGACGAGGTCGTCGCGCTTCACCCGCGTCGCCCACGACGAGGTGATGACGCCGACGGCGCCGCTCTTCAGGCGCACCAGGGTGGCGTTGGAATCGTCGGTGTCGACGGCGTAGGGCTTGCCGGCCTCGTCGACACGCTCGGGGATCGCCGTCCAGGCGGTGCTGACGACGCTGTTGATCGGCCCGAGCACGCCTTCGACGACGTAGCGCCAGTGCGGGTACATATCCAGCAAAAGGCCGCCGCCCTCGCCGCGACGGTAGTTCCAGCTCGGCCGCTGCGTCGGCACGTCGTGGCCGGTGAAGATCCAGTAGCCGAAGTCGAGACGGAATTGCACGACGCGGCCGATCAGGCCCTGGGCGCGGGC
>CALRZT010000317.1:0-5911 GCA_943372725.1 Pseudoxanthobacter soli DSM 19599 | reverse complement strand
GACGACGATGGCGTCGTCGCCGAGGCCGGCAATCGCCTGATCGTGGCGAACGCCGGCGCGGGCGCCGGCTCGGCGCCCACTAAGCCGAAGAGCTATCTCGAGGCGCGCTTCTCGACGATGGCGCCGGTGCCGATCAAGCTCGGCGGTGCCACCGGAGCGGCGATTGCGCTGGCCGTGCCGCTGCCGCCGGTCCGCCCTGCCGGCGGCCCCGGGGTCACCCCGGGTCCGGATCCGGCGACGCTGATGGCGCTGGTGCCGCCGACGGAGGTGGGGACCGCCCTGCCGGTCGGCAGCAACGCCCCGCCGGCGCCGGTCGTCCCGGCCCCCGTCGTGCCGGCCGCCACCGCCCCGCCGCCGCCGCCACTGGCGGAGCCCCTCCCGGGCGCGCCGCAGCCGCAGGCCCCCGGCCTCGGCTCGATCGCCTCGGCCGCCCAGCCGGGCGTCTCGGTCCCGCTGTCGCTGATCCCGACGACGGCGCCGGCCACCGATCCGGCCGCTGCTGCGCCGATCCTCGGTCCGCGGCAACGGCAGAACTGATGGCGAGCGTCGAGGCCGCCGGCGTGCCCGATCCCGGTTCGCCCCCGTCCGTGGCGGGCGGTGAGGCCGCGGCCGAACGGCGGGCACGGCGCGTGCCGATCCCGGTGACGATCCTCACCGGCTTCCTCGGCGCCGGCAAGACGACGCTCCTGAACGCGCTCCTCAACGACCCGGCGCTGAAAGAGGCCGCCGTCATCGTCAACGAGTTCGGCGACGTCGGCATCGACCACCTGCTCGTCGCCGCCTCCGCCGACGGCATCATCGAGCTCTCCTCCGGCTGCCTCTGCTGCACCGTGCGCGGCGAACTCGTCACCACGCTGGAAAACCTCCTGCGCGGCCTCGACAACGGCCGCATCGCGACGCTGTCGCGGGTGGTGATCGAGACCACCGGCCTCGCCGACCCGGCGCCGGTGATGCACGCGATCATGCTGCATCCCTACCTCGTGCAGCGCTTCCGCCTCGACGGCGTCGTCACCGTCGTCGATGCCCTCAACGGCGCGGCGACGCTCGACGCCCACGAGGAGGCGGTGAAGCAGGCGGCGGTGGCCGACCGGCTGGTGCTGACGAAGACCGACATGGCGGGTGGTGCCGAGGCCGGGGCGGCGCTCCGCCGGCGGCTCGAAGCCCTCAACCCGGCGGCGCCGATCCTCGAGACGGCCCAAGGCGAGGCGACCGCCGAGCACCTGCTCGATTGCGGCCTCTACGATCCGAAGACGAAGATCGCCGACGTCGCCCGCTGGCTCGCGGCGGAAGCCTACGGCCGGCCGGGGCAGGGCGGGGCGCATGATGAGGGCGGCCACGACCACGACCATCACCATCACGACCATGATCACGGATCACACGATCATCTCCGCGACGGTCACGCCGCCGCGGGCGGGCACGATCATGATCACAGATCACAAGGCCACGGGCACGGTCACCAACACCACGACCACGTTCACGACGTGAACCGCCACGACGCGCGCATCCGGTCATTCTCGCTGATCACCGACCAACCGATCCCGATGGCGACCTTCGACATGTTCCTCGACCTCCTGCGCTCGGCGCACGGGCCGAAGCTCTTGCGGATGAAGGGGATCGTCGGCATCGCCGAGGACCCGGAGCGGCCGCTCGTCATCCACGCCGTCCAGGACGCCATGCACCCGCCGACGCAGCTGCCGTCCTGGCCGGGCGGCGATCGCCGCACGCGCCTCGTCTTCATCACCTGCGACCTGCCGGAAGAGTTCGTGCGCGGCCTGTTCGACGCCTTCACCGGCGTCATCGCGCCCGACCGCCCGGACGCCGCGGCGATGACCAACAACCCGCTCGCGATCCCCGGCTTCCGCGCCTGAGCGGCGGCCGCTCCGATCAGGATGCCCTTGCCGCGATCGCCTCGGCGAGCGCCACCGTGCGGGCCGCCATCTCGGCGTGCAGCCGCTCCACCATCCGCCCGCCGAGCGAGAGCGCGCCCTTGCCGGCGTTCTCCGGCAGCGCGAAGGCGTCGACGAGCGTGCGGGCGAACGCCACTTCCTCGGGGTCCGGCGAGAAGGCGCGGTTCGCCGCCTCGATCTGGTTCGGATGGATCAGCGTCTTGCCGTCCATGCCGAGATCGACACCCTGCAGGCACTCGGCCGCGAAGCTCTCGGCATCGTCGAGCCGGTTGTAGACGCCGTCGATGACGTCGAGGCCAAAGGCGTGGCCGGCCGCCACCGTGTCGGCGAGCCAGTGCAGCATCGGCGCCCGGCCGGGCACCAGGCGGACGCGGGTGTCCTTGGCGAGGTCGTTGGTGCCGAGCACGAAGGCCGCGAGCCGCGCCCCCTCCGCCGACCGCCGCGCCGCCGCCACCGCCATAGGGTCAAGGGCGGCGCGCGGCGTTTCGATCATCGCCCACAGCGCGATCGCCGGCGACGCCCCGAACTCGGCGAGCGCCCGGTCGACGGCGAAGACGTCCTCGGCGCTCGACACCTTCGGCACCAGGATGGCGTCGGGTGCGGCCGCAGCGGCGGCGGCGAGGTCGTCCTCGCCCCACGGCGTCGACAGCGCATTGATGCGCAGGATCACCTCGCGGCCGCCGAAGCCGCCCGCCTTCACCGCCTCCGCCACCTGGGTCCGCGCGGCTGCCTTCGCGTCGGGGGCGACGGAATCCTCGAGGTCGAGGATGATCGCGTCGGCCGGCAGGGTGCGCGCCTTCTCGATGGCGCGGGCGTTGGAGCCCGGCATGTAGAGGACGCTGCGGCGCGGTCGGATCGTCATCGGCGTCTTCCTGGCTTGGACGGTTCCGCTGGACGGTTCGTCGCGGCGGCGCCGCTTTGCGGGTCGGTGCCATTCTGCCAGTGTCCCGCCGCGGCGCGAGAGGCAGGGAGGTCGCACTTTGGTCGAGGTCGGGACGGCGGACGTCGTCATTGTCGGTGGCGCCGCCGTCGGCGCCGCGGTCGCCTATTTCCTCAAATCCGAGCTGGGCTTTGCCGGCCGCGTCGTCGTGGTCGAGCGCGACCCGACCTATGCGCGCTCGGCGACGACGCTGTCGGCCGCCTCGATCCGCCAGCAGTTCTCGACGCCGGAGAACGTCCGGCTGTCGCTGTTCGGCGTCGAGTTCATCCGGACGCTGAAGGCCCGGTTCGGAGCGGATGCCGATGTCGGCTTCCGCGAGGGCGGATACCTCATCCTCGCCGGCACGGCCGAGGGCGCGGCGGTGCTGGCGGCGAACCACGCCGTTCAGGCGGCGGAGGGCGCCGACACGGTGCTCTACGATGCCGCCGGCCTCGCCGAACGCTTCCCTTGGCTCGCCACCGACGATCTCGCCGCCGGCTGCTTCGGGCGCAGCGGCGAGGGCTGGTTCGATGCCCACATGCTCTTGTCGCTGCTCAGGACCGGTGCCCGCGCCGCTGGCGCCGAGTTCATCCACGCCACCGTCGCCGCAATCGAGCGCGAGGGCGCCCGCGTCACGGCGGTGCGGCTGGCGGACGGACGGCGGATCGCCTGCGGCAGTCTCGTCAACGCCGCCGGGCCGCAGGCGGGTGACGTCGCCGCACTTGCCGGCCTGTCGCTCGCGGTCGAGCCGCGCAAGCGCTCCGTCTTCGTCTTCCGCTGCCGGGACGAGGTACACGGCCTGCCGCTGCTGGTCGACCCCTTGGGCGTCTATGTGCGGCCGGAGGGCGAGGCGTTCATCTGCGGCGTCTCACCGCCCGAGGAGGAGGACGGCCGCGCGAGCGACGACGACTTCGAACCGGACTATGCCCTCTTCGACGAGGTGATCTGGCCGGCGCTCGCCACCCGCGTGCCGGCCTTCGAGGCGATCCGCTTCGAGCGAGCCTGGGCGGGCCACTACGACTATCACACCCTTGACCAGAACGCCGTCGTCGGCCCGCACCCGGAGGTCGGCAACTTCCTGTTCGCCAACGGCTTCTCCGGCCACGGCCTGCAGCACGCGCCCGGCGTCGGCCGCGCCGTGGCAGAGCTCGTCGCCACCGGTGGCTGGCGGACGATCGACCTCTCGGTGTTCGGCTACGAGCGCGTCGCGGCGGGTCGGCCGCACTTCGAGCAGGCGGTGATCTGAGGCGAGGCGCCCCGCGCGAGGTGTCGGTTCCGCCGCGGCGCCGGCGGCTCGCCCCGCATCAGCAGGCCTGCTCGGCTCCATCACATCTGATGACTTCCCCAAGTTGTCAGACTAATTCTATCCTCCGTTGCCCCCGAGGGGCTCGGGGGCAGGGTCGAGGGTCGTCGCAGTCCACGCCGCGCGTACCGCAGACGGCCCCGACACCAGAACGGCCCCGGGGAAACGTCACATGGTCCACCGCCTCACGCTGCCACGCCGCGACGTGCTGAAGCTCGGCGCCCTCGGTGCCCTCGGCACGCTCATCGCCGCCGGGACGCTCGACAAGGCCGGGGCGCAGTCGCCAACCGCCGCGAACGTCATGTCCAATCTCAAGGAGATCAAGTTCGGCAACTACAATCCGAACTATGCGGCGCAGTGGCCGTTCCGACTGGCGCAGGCGCTCGGCTACTTCAAGGAAGTCGGCATCGAGGACTTCGAGATCGTGCTGACGGAGGAGTACATCCCCGGCCTGATCGGCGGCAGCCTCGACCTGACGCACGGCGACACCAGCAACTTCATCGGCGCCGGCGTGGCGAGTGGCGTGCCGCTGAAGATCATCGAGATCTACCGCGACAGCGAGTGGTGGATGATGGGCGTCGGCAAGGGCATCAACACGATCGAGGACCTCAAGGGCAAGAAGGTCAGCGGCGGCCAGCTCGGCGCCCGCAACACCTGGATCCTCAAGCAGATCATCAAGAAGCTCGGCCTCAACCCCGATACCGACGTCGAGTTCGTGCCGACGTCGGGCGGCTCCGACGGGCGGCTCGGGGCGATCATCGCCGGCACCATCCAGGCGACGATCCTGTTCCCGCGCCACCGCAAGGGCCTCGAGGAGAACGGCGGCCAGTTCCTGTCGATCGAACTGACGCCGTCACCCCAGGAGGCGATCGCGACGACGGCGGACTGGCTGGCGAAGAACGAGGATGCCGCCTACGCCTTTGTGCGGGAGGACATCCGCGCCCGCCAGTGGCTGATGAAGCCCGAGAACAAGGCCAAGGCCTACCAGACGATGATCGATCTCGGCTACGAGATCCCGCCCGCCTTCATCGAGCTCTATCAGGAAGAGATCGCCCAGATCAGCCCGGACGGCGGCTTCGAGAACGCCGAGAACATGCAGGCGTTCATCGACCAGGTGGCGCTGACCGGCGAGGTGCCAGCGGGCGTCGACTGGCGCAAGTATATCGACATGAAATACGTCTGGGCGGCCCAGGAAGCCCTCGGCCTGCCGAAGCGCCCGCCGTCGCTCTGAGGGGAGCAACGAGCCGACGGGCCCGCGCTGCCGCGCGGGCCCATTTTTGCGTGCGGCGCGGCCGTGGTC
Organism: Pseudoxanthobacter soli DSM 19599; assembly: GCA_943372725.1. Lineage (GTDB taxonomy): Bacteria > Pseudomonadota > Alphaproteobacteria > Rhizobiales > Segnochrobactraceae > CAMDHY01. The sequence goes on along the minus strand of CALRZT010000317.1, from coordinate 482 downwards.
AGTCGCGCTCGAGCCAGAGCTGCCGGCCGGCGGCGTCGTAGCCGATGTCGTAGCGTACCCGGGTGGCGTCGAGAGCCTCGATCTCCCAGCAGCCGTGTTTGGCCTCGAACTCGATCACCTCGAAGCCGGCGTCCTCGGCCTTCCTGACGATCTCGCTCGCCTTCAGGTGCGGGCCCTCCGTGCTGGCCGGACAGGCGGGGTCGTGGCCGTGCCCGGCGAGGGCCGGCGTGCCGCTGAGGGTGGCGCAGCCGGCGGCGAGGGCCGCGAGGAGGGCGAGGGTCGTCGGGGTGCTCGTCGTGGGGGTCTTCATCGTCGTGGTTCCGTCCGCGTGGTTGGCGAGCGCTTCCTGGCGCGGCGCTCGGTGGCGCGCGCTCCGTCGTTTCTTCTGGAGGTGGGTCGGGCCGGGTGTGTTGCCGGCCTCATGCGCCTGCGGGCGTGCCGCCTCGGCCGGTCGTCTCGAGGCGGCGCCACGCGAGCGCGAG
>CALRZT010000316.1:0-5921 GCA_943372725.1 Pseudoxanthobacter soli DSM 19599 | reverse complement strand
GATCGCCGACATCGACGCGATGCTGGCGCCGCTCAGGCTCACCGCCGCCGGCGTGCACGGCCTCGAGGTGCGCGCCGATCCCGGCGCCCCGGTCACCGTCGCCGCGGCGGCGACGGGGCCGCTTGCGGCCGTCCGCGCGGCGCTCGCCGCCGCCGGCCTGCCGGGCGCCGGCGTGCGCATCGAGGACAAGCGGCTGGCGCTCGCCATCCACTACCGTGACGCACCGGAGCGTGGCGGCGAGGTGCTCGCCCTGATGGCGACGCTGGCCGCCGCCCACCCCTCTCTCCACCTCGTCACCGGCAAGATGGTGGTGGAGGTGAAGCCGGCCGGCACCGACAAGGGGACGGCGCTTTTGAACTTTCTCGCCCGTCCGCCGTTCCTCCACCGCGTGCCGGTGATGATCGGCGACGACGTCACCGACGAGGACGCCTTCCGCGCCGCGCTCGCGGCGGGGGGACGGGCGATCAAGGTCGGGCCCGGCGACAGCCTCGCGCCGGAGCGTCTCGCAGATGTCGCCGCCGTGCACGCACTGGTCGCCACGCTGGCCGGCTGACGGCATGCACCGTCGGCGGGCCTTGATGCTTCGCGAGGGGGAATGACCGACACCATCCGATCCGCCGGCACCGACACCGCCGGCCCGCCGTCCGCACGCCCGTCACTGGCGCAGTCGTCGCTCGCCATGGGCCTCGTCGGCAACTGTTCCGTCGCCGCCCTGGTCGATGTCAACGGCCGCGTCGTCTGGTGGTGCCTGCCGCGCCTCGACGGCGATCCGGTCTTCCACGCCCTGCTCGGGTCCCCACAGGACGATCCGCACGACGGCGCCTTCGCCATCGAACTCGAGGGCCAGGTCGCCGCCGAACAGACCTATCTCGAAAACACCGCCATCCTGCGCACCCGCCTGACCGCGGCCGACGGGGCGTCGATCGAGATCGTCGACCACGCGCCACGCTACGAGCGGCTCGGCCGCATGTTCCGCCCGGCGATGCTGGTGCGCCAGGTCCGGCCGCTGTCCGGCGCGCCGCGCATCCGCGTGCGGCTGCGGCCGCGCTTCGAGTGGGGCCAGACACGGCCGCAGGTCACCACCGGCTCGAACCACGTCCGCTACACCGCCGATGCCATCACGGTGCGGCTGTCGACGGATGCGCCGATCCCCTACGTGATGGCGGAGACGCCCTTCCATCTCGAGAAGACGCTCTCCTTCCTGCTCGGGCCCGACGAGACGCTGGCGGACCGGCCGTTCGTGGCGGCGCGGACGCTCGTCGAGGAGACGCAGCACTACTGGCGCCAGTGGTCGCGCCGGCTCGCCGTGCCGCTCGACTACCAGGACGCCGTCATCCGCGCGGCGATCACGCTGAAGCTCTGCACCGTGGAGGAGACCGGCGCCATCGTCGCCGCTGTTACCACCTCGCTGCCGGAGGCTGCCGGCTCCGGACGCAACTGGGACTACCGCTACTGCTGGCTGCGCGACGCCTTCTTCGTCGTGCGGGCGCTGAACGCGCTGTCATCGGTCGAGACGATGGAGCTCTACCTCGGCTACCTCAACGAGGTCGTCACGCTGACGGCCGGCGGCCACGTCCAGCCGGTGTGGGGCGTCGGGCTCGAGCGCGACCTCGTCGAGCGCACGGCCGCCCTGCCGGGCTACCGCGGCATGGGGCCGGTGCGCGTCGGCAACCAGGCCTACGAGCACTTCCAGCACGACGTCTACGGCAACATCATCCTCGGCGCCGCCCAGGCCTTCTTCGACCGCCGGCTGCTCCGGCCGCTCGGGATCGAGGACTTCCCGCGCTTCGCGGCGATCGGCGAGCGCGCCTTCGCCGTTCACGCCGAGCCGGACGCCGGCATGTGGGAACTGAGGACGCGGGCCCGCGTCCACACCTCGTCGAGCCTGATGTCGTGGGCGGCGCTCGACCGGCTGGCGAAGATCGCCCGCCATCTCGGCCTCGACGCGACGACGTGGCAGACCCGCGCCGACCAGGTGCGCCACACCATCCTGGAACGGTCGTGGAACCCGAAGATCGGCGCCTTCGCCGAGAGCTTCGAGGGCAAGGACCTCGACGCCAGCCTGCTCCTGATGGCGGAGGTCGGCATCATCGACCCGCGCGACCCGCGCTTCGTCTCGACCGTCGACGCCATCGCCCGCGAGCTAAAGCGCGGCCACCACATGTACCGCTATGCCGCCGCCGACGACTTCGGCGTACCGCACACCGCCTTCACCGTCTGTACCTTCTGGTACATCGACGCCCTCGCCCGCATGGGGCGCAAGGACGAGGCGCGCGAGCACTACGACACGCTGATCGCCTGCCGCAACCACGTCGGCCTTTTGTCGGAGGACGTCGATCCCACGACCGGCGAGCTCTGGGGCAACTTCCCCCAGACCTACTCGATGGTCGGCATCATCAACGGCGCCATGCGGCTCAGTCGCGGCTGGGAGCAGGCGATATGACGGTCGCCGAGGCGGCGACCGGACCGGTGAAGCGCGGGGCGGGCGCGCGCGCCAAGCGAGCCGCGCCCCGAAAGGCGATCGCGTCCGAGACGGCGGACGCCACCGAGAAGGCCGCCGCGACGGCGAGAGCAGAGGGCGGGCGGCTCATCGTCGTCTCCAACCGCGTCGGACCGCTGAAGGACACCGGCCGCGCCGGCGGCCTCGCTGTCGCCCTCGTCGACACGCTCCGGCGGACGGGCGGCCTCTGGTTCGGCTGGTCCGGCGAGGTTTCCGAGCAGGGCACCTTCGGGCCGCTGAAGTCCGAGCACAGCCGCAACGTCCGCCTCGCCACCCTCGACCTGTCGCAGAACGACCACGACGAATACTACGCCGGCTTCGCCAACCGGATGCTCTGGCCGCTGCTGCACTACCGGCTCGACATCGCCGACTTCGACCGCCGCTCCGAGGACGGCTACCGTCGCGTCAACGAGCGCTTCGCCGCCCGCCTCGCGCCGATGGTGGAGCCGGGCGACACGCTGTGGGTGCACGACTACCACTTCTTCCGCCTCGCCGAGGGACTGCGTGCCGCGGGGCTGCAGAACCCCATCGGCTTCTTCCTGCACGTGCCCTTCCCCGGCCCGGACGTGCTGGCGGCCCTGCCGCACCACGACGAGCTCCTGAAGGCGATGCTCGCCTACGACCTCCTCGGCTTCCAGACCGAGCGCGACCGCGACAACTTCGTGCGCTGTGCCGTCGAGGAGGTGGGCGCGCGCAATCTCGGCGACGGCGTTCTCGCCTTCGAGGGACGCAAGACCCGCGTCGGCGCCTTCCCAATCGGCATCGATGCCGATGCTTTCGCCGAGTACGCCGTGTCGCCGGAGGCGCGCATCAACCGCAAGCGCATGGAGAAGGCGCTGGTCGGCCGCCGCCAGATCATCGGCGTCGACCGCATCGACTATTCGAAGGGACTGAACGAGCGTTTCCGCGCCTTCGAGCGCCTGCTCGTCGACTTCCCCGAGCACCGCTCGACGGTCAGCCTGCTGCAGATCGCGCCGCCGTCGCGCGGCGAGCTCGAGGCCTACAGCGACATGCGCCGCCAACTCGAGCGCGTCGCCGGCCACGTCAACGGCCGCTTCGCCGACATCGACTGGACGCCGATCCGCTTCCTGACCCGGGCGATGCCACGCCGGGCGCTGGCCGGTCTCTACCGGTCGAGCCGCATCGGGCTGGTGACGCCGCTGCGCGACGGCATGAACCTCGTCGCCAAGGAGTTCATCGCCGCCCAGGATCCGGAGGATCCCGGCGTGCTGGTGCTGTCGCGCTTCGCCGGCGCGGCGGAGCAGCTGAAGGAGGCGATGATCGTCAATCCGTACTCGACGGTCGGCGTCGCCGAGACGCTGCACAAGGCGCTGGCGATGCCGCTGGACGAGCGCAAGGAGCGCTGGCGGGCGCTGTTCCAGCGCATCCGCGAGCACGACGCGCACGCCTTCGCCGAGGGCTTCCTGGCGGCGCTGGCGAAGGCGCGATCGTAGCGGCGGTATCCGCCGCCGCCACTCGCACGAAAGGCGGCGGCGCGCCGCCGCCGCCCGTCTTGATTGTCGCTTCTCAGGCGAGCAGCGACACCTTGCCGGTGGCGATCTCATAGATGCCGCCGACGACCTTCACCTTGCCGCCGGCGATCATCCCCGACAGCACCGGGGAATCGTTGCTGAGCCGCGCCATCGCGTTGCGGACGTTCTGGGTGGTGGCGGCGGCCAGAAGATCGGTCGGGTTGCCCTCCATCGCCGTCTTCACCGCCGGCGTGATCTGGCCGATCAGCTGCGGAAGGTGACCCGGCAACTCGGCGTTGTCCTTCACCACCTTGATGGCGGCGTCGACGGCGCCGCACGACGTGTGGCCGAGGACCAGGATCAGCGGCACGCCGAGCACGGCGGAGCCGTATTCCAGGCTGGCGATGCCGTCGTCTGCCGCGACGTTGCCGGCGACGCGGACCACGAACAGGTCACCCGGACCCTGGTCGAACGTCAGTTCGGGGGCCACGCGCGAATCGGCACAACTCAGGATGCTGGCGAAGGGATACTGCGCGGCGGCGCGCGCCGCCCGGCCGGCCTCGAAGTCCTTGTCGGTCGGCTCGCCAGCGACGTAGCGGGCGTTGCCGTCGATGAGGCGCTGCAACGCCTCGTCGGGCGGGATGGCGTTCGGCGCCTGCGCGAACGCGGGGCGCAGGAAGGCGGGGCCGCCGGCCAGGACGGCCGCGCCGGCGAGCGCCGCTGCCCCGGTCAGAAAGCCGCGGCGGGAAGCAAGGCGATGAGTCGACGAACCACAACGCTCACACATCTTTTCGTCCTTCGAGGATGGTGGCCGCGTCCCCCGCCGACGCCGGCACAAGCTTGTAACGGCATGAGCTTAGCCGCGGGCGATCCGATTGCCACCCCAATAGAATGTGAAAGTGCGGCAGCGCTTCCCGAAAGCCTTGCGGCCACATCACGTGTCTGTGCATGACGTTCTCGGCATGATTGCCTAGTGTCGGCGCCGCGGGCCTGACCGCGGGCTCGACGCCCGGGACTCCGGCGCACGGGAGACGTCGCATGGCCGACTGGATCGGGACCAATCGGAACGACAAGCGCAGCGGGACGAAGTTCGACGATCGCATGAAGGCGCTCGAAGGCGACGATAGCCTCTATGGCCTCGACGGCGACGACCTGCTGATCGGCAACGAAGGCAACGACATCCTCGCGGGCGACGACGGCGAGGACACGCTCTGCGGGAACGAGGGCGACGACACCCTGGAGGGCGGCGGCGACGACGACGTGCTGCTCGGGGCCGAGGGTGCCGATGTCCTCGTCGCCGGCGACGGCGCGGACAGTCTCGATGGCGGCGACGGCAACGACGGGCTGTCCGGTGACGCCGGCAACGACAGCCTGTCGGGCGCGGCGGGCCGCGATTCCCTCTCCGGTGGCGACGGCCAGGACACGCTCGACGGCGGCGACGGCAAGGACAGCCTGGCGGGTGAGGCCGGCAACGACAGCCTGGCGGGCGGCAGCGGCGACGACTACCTCACCGGCGGCGACGGCAAGGACAGCCTCGACGGCGGCGACGGCGACGATCGGCTGTCCGGCGATGCCGGCAACGATGCGCTGACCGGCGGCAAGGGCGACGACACGCTCGACGGCGGCGCCGGCGACGACACCATGACCGGCGGCGACGGCAGCGACCTGTTCGTCGCCTCGGCCGGCACCGACCAGGTCCGCGACTTCACCACAACGGGCAAGAACTCCGACGTGATCGACGTCTCAGCCTACTTCTCCTCGCTCGAGGCGATGGAGAGCCAGTCGGTGACCTGGCTCGTCGACGGCCAGACGGTCACCTGGGTGATCGTCGAAGCGAACGAGAACGGCCGGCCGACGCAGTCCCTGCGCATCCTCGACTACGACCTGTTCGCGGACGAGAACGCCAGCGAGCACTTCCTGTTCTCCGACGCGCCGAGCGGGAGGCGCGC
>CALRZT010000315.1:0-5963 GCA_943372725.1 Pseudoxanthobacter soli DSM 19599 | reverse complement strand
TGAAGCCAGGCTCTCAAACGCGAACGGGGCCGGCCTTCCGGCCCGCCGGGCCCTTCAAACGCGAACGGGGCGGGCCTTCCGGCCCGCCCCGCTGCAAGATGCGGTGTCGCTGGGGCGCGGATCAGCGCTTCGAGAACTGGAAGCTGCGGCGGGCCTTCGCCTTGCCGTACTTCTTGCGCTCGACGACGCGCGAGTCGCGGGTGAGGAAGCCGCCCTTCTTGAGGACGCCCCGCAGCTCCGGCTCGTAGTGGGTGAGCGCCTGCGACAGGCCGTGGCGCAGCGCGCCGGCCTGGCCCGACAGGCCGCCGCCGGAGACGGTGGCGCGGATGTCGTACTGGCCGTCGCGGTTAGCGATCTGGATCGGCTGGCGGATCATCATCTGCAGCACTGGCCGAGCGAAGTACTCGACGTAGTCCTTGCCGTTGACGATGACGCGGCCGGTGCCGCGCGTCACCCAGACGCGGGCGATGGCGTTCTTGCGCTTGCCGGTGGCATAGGCGCGGCCGAGCTTGTCGAGCTTCTGGACATGCACCGGGGCGGAGGGCGCCGCGGCCGGGGCGGAGCCCATGGCAGTGCCGAGATCCTCGAGGGACTGAAGGTCGCCGACCATGGTCAACCCTTCCTGACGTTCTTGCGGTTGAGGGCGGCGACGTCGAGCGCTTCCGGCTGCTGGGCGGCGTGCGGGTGCTCACTGCCCTTGTAGAGACGGAGGTTCTTCATCTGCTGGCGACCGAGCGGGCCACGCGGCACCATGCGGCGGACCGCGGCCTCGAGCACGCGCTCCGGGAAGCGGCCCTCGAGGATGGCGCGCGCCGTGCGCTCCTTGATGCCGCCCGGGAAGCCGGTGTGCCAGTAGTAGCGCTTGTCGGCGTACTTGTGGCCGGTCAGCGCCACCTTGTCGGCGTTGATGACGACGATGTTGTCACCGCAGTCGATGTGGGGCGTGTAGGTGGGCTTGTGCTTGCCGCGCAGGCGCATGGCGATCAGCGAGGCGAGGCGACCGACGACGAGATCCTCGGCGTCGATCACGACCCAGCGCTTCTCGACCTCGGCGGTCTTGGCCGAATAGGTCTTCATCTTGTTCCGTCACTCGATAGGGGCGCCGACGCCCTCGAAGAAGAGCCGCGGCCCGGTTGCCGTCCGCTCCGCGACGGGCGCGGAACGAAGAACGGCGGCCCTCGGGCCACCGAATTCGCCGCGGTGATAGACCGGCCGGGACCTCCGGTCAAGACCCGTGACGCGGCGGCGATATGAAAAATGCCATAGTCTTCAAAGGATTGGGTATGTGGTAATATATTACCTCAACTCGTACGCGGGGGCAGCGAGTAGGTGACCACGGCGTGCGCCACGACCTCGTCCGATCCGGCAGCGCGGATCGCGCAGTCGACCACGGCAAGGCGCTGGCCGAGCTTGAGGATTCGCCCCTCGCCGACGAGGTCGCCGGGTGCCGGCTTGCGCAGGAAGTTGATGGAGAGGTTGGTGGTGACGGCGAGCGCCACCGGCCCAATGTGGGAGAGGATCGCCACATAGGCGACGAGGTCGGCGAGCGCCATCAGGCTGGGGCCCGCCACCGTGCCGCCGGGGCGCAGGTGGCGCGGGCCGGCGGAGAGCCGCATCGCCGCACCGCCGGGATAGACCGCCTCGACGAAGAAGCTGCGGCCGCCCTCGAGCAGTTGCGGGAACTCGAGGTCGAGGAACTCCGTCAGTTCGGCGACGGTCATCATCGGCGTCGGATGGGGCACGGGGCTCTCCAGGGTCCTCATCGTCGACGTAGCACGACCGTGCGCCGGCATGCACGCAGACGCTGCGCCCCGCGTCGACGGCAACGCGCCACTCTCGGCGAACCTCCCGCCATGGTCTCGCCGCGAAGCGACATCGTGTATGGTCGGCCAACGCAGCAATGGACGCCGTCCGAGCATGAAAGCCCACAGATGACCCCTTCCGTCTCACGCCTCGCCCCTCGCCTGCTCGCGACCGCTCGCACGGTCGCCGTGGCGCTCGCGGTCGGCCTCGCGGTTCCGGCGATCGCGGTGGCGCAGTCGCCGACACCGGAGGCGACCGCCGTCGCGACCCAGGTGACGCTGACGCCCGACATGGTGAAGCGCTTCATCGCGAGCTGGCCGGACTTCAAGGCGCTCGGTGACGAACTCGCGGCGGATCGCGGCGTCGACCCTTCGGCCGCGACCCCCACCGCCGCCTTCGCCGCCTGGGCGAAGCAAGCCGACGCCAAGGCGAAGATCGACGCCCTGGTCGCCAAGCACGGCTTCGCCTCGCTGGACGACTGGGGCCGCACGGCCGAAAGCGTGATGCTCGCCTTCTCCTATGACGCCGAGGAACTGAGCGACGAACGGCTGGCGGAGATCCTCACCGAGATCGAGACGAGCCCGCAGGTGCCGCCCGACCAGAAGGCGGCGGCGGCCGAACAGGTGCGCGAGTACTTCGCCGCCGCGCAGGCGCTGAAGCCGCTACCCGCGAACGTCGAGACGATCGAGCCCTTCCTCGACGAGCTCGCGATCGTCGCCGGCGGCGCGCCGGACGAGACCGGCCCCGCCGGTGGCGGCGAGCCGGGTGGCGAAGGCGAAGAGACGCAGAACTGACCGTGAGCCCCGACACGACCCTCACGCCCGCGGTGGTGCCGTCGCCCGACACGGCGACGGCCGCACCGGCGGCCGCGCCGCTGGTGATCGAGGAGACCGCCGACGGCGTGCGCCGCCTCGTCCTCAATGACGGGCGGCGGCGCAACCCGCTGTCGGAGGCGATGCTGCTGGCGCTGTCCGACGCGTTGCGGATGGCGGCGGCGGACGCCGCCGTGCATGTCGTGGTGCTCGCCGCCGATGGTCCGGCCTTCTGCGCGGGGCACGATCTCAAGGAACTCACCGCCCACCGCGCCGACCCCGACCGCGGCCGGCGCTTCTTCGACTACACGATGCGCACCTGTGCCGACCTGATGACGCAGATCGTGCGGCTGCCGAAGCCGGTGATCGCCGAGGTGGAGGGCATCGCCACCGCCGCCGGCTGCCAGCTGGTGGCGAGCTGCGACCTCGCGGTCGCCGGGGCGGAGGCCCGCTTCGCGACGCCGGGGGTGTCGATCGGGCTGTTCTGCTCGACGCCGATGGTGGCGCTGTCGCGCAACGTCGGCCGCAAACACGCCATGCATATGTTGCTGACCGGCGACATGGTGGACGCCGAGCGGGCCCGCGAGATCGGCCTCGTCAACGAGGTGGTGCCGGCGGGCGAGGCCCGGGCGGCAGCACACGCGCTCGCTGCCCGCATCGCCGCCCGCTCGCCGCTGACGCTGAAGATCGGCAAGGAGGCGTTCTACCGCCAGCTGGAATACGACCTCGACGAGGCCTATTCCTACGCCGCCGAGGTGATGGTCGAGAACATGATGGCGCGCGACGCCGAGGAGGGCATCGGCGCCTTCATCGAGAAGCGCGAGCCGACATGGGAAGGCCGGTGAGTCCACTCGCATGAACCACGACACCTATCCGGACGAGTACATCCGCGCCGTCCTCGACGACGTGCGCACCATCGCCATGGTGGGCGCCAGCGCCAACGAGGTGCGGCCGTCCTACTTCGTGCTGAAGTACCTTCTGGCGAAGGGCTACCGTGTGCTGCCGATCAACCCCGGCCTCGCCGGCAAGGACCTGCTCGGCCAGCCCGTTTATGCCTCGCTGTCGGCGCTGCCGGAGCCGGTCGACATGATCGACGTGTTCCGCAATGCCGAAGCCGCCGCCCAGGTGGTCGACGAGGCGATAGCGCTTACGACTCGGCCGAAGGTGATCTGGATGCAGCTCGGCGTGCGCAACGATGCCGCCGCAGAGAAGGCCGAGGCGGCCGGCATCCGCGTCGTCATGAACCGCTGCCCGAAGATCGAGTACGGCCGCCTGTCCGGCGAGATCTCGTGGGCCGGCGTCAACTCGCGGACGCTGTCGGCGAAGCGGCCGGTGCGGCGCGAGGGCTTCCAGCGACTCGGCCTGCGCGACAAGTAGGCGGACGCCCTGCCCTCAGGCGCGCGGCGGCTTTGCCCAGATGGCACCGAGCTCGGCCCGGACGGCCTCGAAGCGACCCTCGGCGATGGCCTCCCTGAGCGTGCGCATCAGCGTCTGGTAGGTGGCGACATTGTTCCAGGTGATCAACATGGCGCCGAGCGCCTCGCCGGCCTTTACGAGGTGGTGCAAGTAGGCCTTCGAGTAGTCGCGCGCGGCCGGGCAGTCGCTCTCCGGGTCGAGCGGGGTCGGGTCCTCGGCGAAGCGGGCGTTCTTCAGGTTGATCGTGCCGGAGCGGGTGTAGGCGAGGCCGTGACGGCCGGCGCGGGTCGGCATCACGCAGTCGAACTGGTCGACGCCGCGCGCCACCGCCTCGACGATGTCGTGCGGCGTGCCGACGCCCATCAGGTAGCGCGGCTTGTCGGCCGGCAGGACGCGGCAGGCGGTCTCCAGCATCGCCAGCATCACCGCCTGCGGCTCGCCGACGGCGAGCCCGCCGATCGAGTAGCCCTCGAACGGCATGGCGGCGAGCGCCTCGGCCGAGCGAACCCTCAGATCCGGGTCGTCGCCACCCTGGACGATGCCATAGAGCGCCTGCCCCTTGCCCGGCCCGCCCATCGCCTCGAACGCCGCGCGCGACCGCTCCGCCCAGCGCAGCGACAATTCCATGCCGCGCTCGATTTCCGCCCGCTCGGCGGGCAGGCGGACGCACTCGTCGAGCTGCATCTGGATGTCGGAGCCGAGCAGGCCCTGGATCTCCACCGACCGCTCCGGCGACATCATGTGGCGCGAGCCGTCGATGTGGCTCTGGAAGGCGACGCCCTCCTCGGTAAGCTTCCGGAGGCTCGCGAGCGACATCACCTGGAAGCCGCCGGAATCGGTGAGGATCGTCTTCGGCCAGCGCATGAAGGTGTGCAGGCCGCCGAGCCGCGCCACCCGCTCGGCGGTCGGGCGCAGCATCAGGTGGTAGGTGTTGCCGAGGACCACCTCGGCGCCGGTCGCGGCGACGTCCTCGGGGAACATCGCCTTAACGGTGGCCTGGGTGCCGACCGGCATGAAGGCCGGCGTCTCCACCGTGCCGTGGGCGGTGTGGAGGCGGCCGCGACGGGCGGCGCCGTCGGTGGCGAGGAGCTCGAAGCCGAAGGGCGTCATCGCGGCGTCTCCGGGAACAGCAGCGACGCGTCGCCGTAGGAATAGAAGCGGTAGCCGGTGGCGACGGCGTGGGCGTAGGCGGCCTGCATGGTGGCGAGACCGCTGAAAGCCGAGACCAGCATGAACAGCGTCGAGCGCGGCAGGTGGAAGTTCGTCATCAGCGCGTCGACGATGCGGAAGCGGTAGCCGGGGGAGATGAAGATGTCGGTGCCGCCGGCGAAGGGATGCAGCGTGCCGCTCTCGTCGGCGGCGCTCTCGAGGATGCGCAGCGCCGTCGTGCCGACGGCGACGACGCGGCCGCCGCTCGCGCGGACCGCGTTGATGCGCGCCGCCACGTCCGGGGCGATCGTGCCGTGCTCGGTGTGCATCCGATGGCCTTCGAGGGTGTCGGTCTTCACCGGCAGGAAGGTGCCGGCGCCGACGTGCAGCGTCACGAAGGCGTGGCCGATGCCGCGGGCCTCCAGCGCCGCGAAGAGCTCGGGCGTCAGGTGCAGGCCGGCCGTCGGGGCGGCGACCGCGCCGGGCTCGCGGGCGTAGACGGTCTGGTAGTCCTGCCGGTCGGCCGCGTCCTCGGGCCGGCGGGCGGCGATGTAGGGCGGCAACGGCATCCGCCCGATGCCCGCGATGGCGACGTCGAGGTCAGGCCCGGAGAGTTCGAAGGCGAGCACGATCTCGCCCGCCTCGCGCTTCTCGGCGACGGTGGCATGGAGGGTCGAGAGGGCGCAGACGGGGGAAGACGGGGGTGCGGCGGGTGTCGCCGCTCCGGCTGCGAGGGAAGCGCCTGTGGCGGCCCCCCCTCCCCTGCCCTCCCCCGCGAGGGGG
>CALRZT010000314.1:0-6038 GCA_943372725.1 Pseudoxanthobacter soli DSM 19599 | reverse complement strand
GCCGCGCCGTGCGCTCAGGCCGCGAGGCCGACGGCGCCGGCTTCCAGCGCGATCGCCGCCGACTGCACGATCGCGGCGTAGCGCACGGCTGTCTGGATGTGCTCGGTCGGCACGCCGGCCTTCGCCAGCACCGCCTCGTGGGCGTCGATGCACATGCCGCAGCCGTTGATCGCCGACACCGCCAGCGACCAAAGCTCGAAGTCGGCCTTGTCGACGCCGGGGCTGGCGATGACGTTCATCCGGAGCTTCGCCGGCAGCGTGCCGTACTGCTTGTTCGAGGCGAGGTGGACGAAGCGGTAGTAGACGTTGTTCATCCCCATGATCGTCGCGGCCGCCTTGGCGGCGGTCATCGCGGCGGGCGAAAGATGCGGTGCCGCCTCGGCGACGAGGGTGTCGCGCACCGCCGGATTGCGGCTGGCGATGCCGCAGGCGACGAGCAGGCCGTATTTCTGCTGCGGCGTCAGGGTGTCGTCGCCGGCGATGGCCGACAGGTTCAGCCGGACGTCCTTGGCGAAGTCCGGCAGCTGCTGCTTCAGGGCGTCGATCGACATCGGAGGCCTCCTGGCAAGTCCATAGGGCGGGCACCCACGCCACTCGCGCCGGCGCGGGGAGGGCGCCGGCGGGGCATGGACGGGGGAACAGTGCGCGAGGCCGAACGCCGTTGCGCGCGGCGGGCGTTCAGGACGGGGCGCGGATCGAGGCGGGCGGCGGCTCGACGGTCCACCGCCCGCTCCGGATGGGCACTCTGTCAGGGACCGGGGCGGCGGCAGGCGACGGTCCCGCCGATGCCGTCCCGGCTCGTCGTCGCGAAGGGTCGACTCAGGCGGCCTTCAGCACGTCGCCGCCGACTTCGCGGTTGCACGGGCAGAGCTCGTCGGTCTGCAGGGCGTCGAGGACGCGCAGCGTGTCCTTCGGGTTGCGGCCGACGTTGAGGTTGGTCGCATAGACGTGCTGGATGGTGCCGTCCGGGTCGACGATGAACGTCGTGCGGTAGGCGACGCCGTCCGGCGAGCGCACGCCGAGGCCGTCGATCAGCGAGCCATTGGTGTCGCCGAACTGCCAGATCGGCAGCTTGTCGAGGTCGCGGTGGTCGCGCCGCCAGGCGAGCTTGACGAACTCGTTGTCGCTGGAGCCGCCCATGACGACGGCGTCACGATCCTCGAACTCGGCCGCGAGGCGGGCGAATTCGGCGATCTCGGTCGGGCAGACGAAGGTGAAGTCCTTCGGATAGAAGAAGATCACCTTCCACTTGCCGGGGAAGCTCGCCTCGGTGAGCGTCTCGAAGGCGGATTCGCCGTTCTCCTGGTGGGCGTTGAAGCCCGGCTTCACGCCGGTCACGCTGAACGACGGCAGCTTGTCGCCGATTCCGAGCATCTCGGATCTCCTTCAAAGGCCAGATTGTCGATACAGTCCGGGGAGGAATGGCGGTGCGCCGAGCCGGTCGCTACCGCACCTGCGAGATGGCATGCGGCACTGCAACCGGTCAAAATCATAATTCCGCACGCCGCGATCGGAAAAATCGATATGCTCGGGTTCGATCGATGGCTCCCTCCCCCCGTGGCGCCCTTTGCGCGCGCTGCCCGGGCCGTCGCCGACATTGTGAGCCCGATGACGCCGCTGCCGACGATTCGACAGATGCAGTACTTCGCCGCGCTGGCGGAGCACCGTTCGTTCAGCCGCGCCGCGGAGATCTGCCACATCAGCCAGTCCTCGCTGTCGGCGGCGATCCGCGCCCTGGAGGATGCTGTCGAGGCGCAACTGGTCGACCGCTCCGGTCGCGTCGTCACACTCACGGAGGCGGGCGAGGCGGTGCTTGCGCGCGTCCGCACCATCCTCACCGACACCCAGGAACTGGGCGCCATCGCCCGCTGCGACCGCGTGCCGCTGGCCGGAAAGCTCCGGCTCGGCGTCATCCCTTCGATCGCGCCGTTCCTGTTGCCGCGGGCGCTGCCGTCGCTGCGTGGCCGCTATCCGGAACTGCGTCTCTATCTGCGCGAGGGGATCACGCGGGTGCTGATCGAGGACCTCAAGGACGGACGTTTGGACGCCGTGCTGATTGCCTTCCCCTATCAGGTGGACGGCCTCGAGACGGAGCTGATCGGCCGTGATCCGTTCCTGTTCGCCGCACCGCGCGAGCATCCGCTCGCCTCCCGCGCCGCCGTGAGGCCGCAGGAACTCGCCGCCGAACCGCTGCTGCTGCTGGAAGACGGCCACTGCCTGCGCCAGCACGTGCTGTCGGTTGCGGGAAGCGCGCCGCCGGGCGCGGCGGAGGTGCGCGCGACATCGCTGACGACACTCGTGCAGATGGCCGACAACCGCCTCGGCCCGACCCTGCTGCCGCGCATCGCCGTCGACGCCGGCATCACCGCCGGCACCGACCTCGTGGTCGTTCCGGTGGATGGTGCCGGTGCGAGCCGCGACCTCGGGCTCGCGTGGCGCCGCCGCTCGCGCCGGGCGGCCGACTTCCGCCTGCTGGCGGCGCACCTGCGTGGCTTCGTGCAGGGCCGCCAGGGCAATGGCGGCCGCGCCGGCCCGAGCGGGGAAGCGCCGCCACCCGCCGCCGCGCCCCGGTCCGACGATGCCCGCCTCGCCCGCCGCGCCGTGCCCGCCTGCGTGCTGCCCGTGCCGCCACCGCTGCCGAGCCTCGGTCGTGCCTGAGGCGGCGGGAAGCGGCCCCGGTGGCCCCGGCCGCGACGGCTTCGACCCGGACGGCGCCGGGCGGGACGGTCCCGACGCGGCGACCGGCGACATCGCGATGCTGCCCTCGACCCGACCCCGCAAAAGCCGCTGGCTGCGCCGCATCCTGCTCGTCGTGGTGGCGCTGGCGCTCGCGCCGTTCGTGCTGACGCTCGTGTACCGCTTCGTGCCGCCGATCTCGACGCTGATGGTCTGGCGTGCGGTAACGCTGCAGCCGGTGACGCGCGACTGGGTTTCGCTCGACGACGTTGCCCCCGTGCTGGTGCGTTCCCTTGTCGTCTCGGAGGATGCGCGCTTCTGCGAGCACTTCGGCGTCGACATGGTCGAGCTGCAGAAGGTCCTCGACGACTATGCCGAGGGCGAGGCGACGCGCGGGGCGAGCACCATCCCGATGCAGCTCGCCAAGAACCTGTTCCTGTGGCCCGGCCGCGACGTCGTCCGCAAGGCGGTCGAGCTGCCGCTCGCCGCCTGGATCGACCTGACGCTGCCGAAGGCGCGCATCATCGAGATCTACGTCAACATCGCTGAATGGGGGCCGGAGGGGGAGTTCGGCGTCGCCGCCGGGGCCGAGCGCGCCTTCGGCACGACGCCCGACAAGCTCACCGCCCGCCAGGCGGCGCTGCTCGTCGCGGTGCTGCCGAACCCGATCGTCCGCAATGCCGGCAAGCCGACCGGGGGCGTCAACCGGCGGGCGAACACCATCGCCGCCCGCGCCCGCCAGTCCGGCGGCCTGCTCGACTGCATCTATCCGGACGGCTGAGGGTCGCGACCCCGCCGGGTCGCACGGCCGACTGCCGACCGCCGGGACGACAGCGCCGACCGTTCCAAACGGCACTGGTCATGCGGTCGTCATCTCTGTATAAGGCCCCACGATTTCCGCTGGGTCCGATCGACGAGCTCCCGGCCGGCCTTCAGGGCCGCCCGCGCGAACCTCGCCGTTTCCGGCGGCCGACAAGGACGACGACGATGGCTGTTCCGAAGCGAAAGACCTCCCCCTCCAAGCGCGGCATGCGCCGGTCCGCCGACGCGCTGAAGGCCCCGACCTATGTCGAGGACAAGGACTCCGGCGAGCTGCGCCGCCCGCACCATGTCGACCTGAAGTCCGGCATGTACCGCGGCCGCCAGATCCTCGAGCCCAAGCAGGACTGAGGCGCGGTCCGCCGGCCGCTCGACAGCCGGCACCGCGCTTTCCAGCACGTCGCGGAAATGCGAGCACCCTGTGCCTCCGGCGCGGGGCGCTTTTGTGTGTGCGCCGCTTTGCAGGTGTCGTCGCCGATGACTGGCTTGGCGGTCGAGGCATTACACTTTTGCGTGTGTATATGTACTTGCTGCAACTTTAGAGAGACACTCTCCCCGTCCATCTCAGGGGGAGGTTGTCATGCTCGGGTTCGACCAGTTCTTCGACATCAGCCGGCCACAGCCCGGCTGGCAGGTTTTCGGCAAAGGCGGGTCGGAGCAGTCCGGCTTCTACAAGGTCGGCGACGACTTCATCGTCAAGCACTACAATGTGGGCGTGCATCAGCGCTCCCAACTCGAGCTCGACCTGATGAGCGCGCTGCACCTCGCCTTTCGGGCGGGCCACCGGCAGCGCGCCTCGGAACTGCTCGAGGAGGCCAGGATGGCCTTTCCCCACAGTGCCGGCGGCGCTCTCGACCGCTATGCGGCTGCGCTCGCCGCGTAGCGCTGCTGGATCGAAGGCGGCCGGCGTGCGGCAGGCGAAGCGCGGCTGGGCGAGGGGAGGGCAGCCGACGGGCGAAGGACGTGGCGTGCCGGTCGTCGGCCGGCAAGCGCGCCGGTTCTCCGCCTAGCCCGCCTCCACCCACGCCCGCAGGATGCGGTGGGCGATGGCGAAGGGCATGGGGGCCGTGAGACCCTCCGGATGGCTGCGCTCCAGCATGGCCGCCGCCTCCTCGCGGTCGAACCAGCGGCAGTCTTCCAGCTCGTCGGAATCCATTGTGATGGTCTCGCCGAGCGCCTCGGCGAGGCAGCCGATCATCAGCGAGGACGGGAACGGCCACGGTTGGCTGGCGAGGTAGCGCACGCGGCCGACCGGCACGCCCGCCTCCTCGCGGATTTCCCGCCGCACGGCGTCCTCGATCGTCTCCCCCGGCTCGACGAAGCCGGCGAGGCAGGAATACATCCCCGGCGGAAACCGCGCCTGCCGGCCCATGACGCAGCGGTCGCCGGCGACCGCCAGCATGATCACCACCGGATCGGTGCGCGGAAAGTGCTGGGCGCCGCAGGCGGCGCAGTCGCGCCGCCAGCCGCCGGTCGAAAGCCGCGTCGCCGTTCCGCAGTTGGCGCAGAAGCCGTGGCGGCCGTGCCAGTCGACGAGGCTCTTCGCCTCCGCCAGCACAGACAGCGCCCGCCCGTCGAGGACGCCGTCCATGGCGAGGCCGCGCAGGTCGCAGGCCTCGAAGCCCTCCGGCAGCGCGTCCGACGGCGGCAGGGCCGCGGCGAACAGCGGCTGCTCGGCGTCGAGCCCGAGGAACACCGCCTGGTCGAGCCGCGCCGACAGCGCCACGGCCGCGCCACGCCCGTGCACGGCCGTGCGCACCGCGCCGAGGCCGGCGAGCACCGGGCGGTCGCGGTCGAGCAGGACGAAGCCGGCGTCCGCCCGCTCCGACAGCGCCGACAGCAAGGCGGCGTCGCCGCGCCGGTCGCCGAGCCGGTCGAGCGTCGAGGTCGAGAAGCCGGTGAGCCGCGAGGGCTCGTCGTCGGGAAACGGGATCGGCATCGGGCGGGGCCTTCGAAGGGTCAGCCCGCCCCGAGGCGGGCGGCGATGTCGGCGACGAAGGCGGCGCGCCGGTGCTCGTCCCAGGCCAAGCGCGGCGCCGCGCCCCAGACCGGGTTCGGCCACGCCGCGTCGGTGGTGAAGCGGGCGATGACGTGGACGTGCAACTGCGCCACCTGGTTGCCGAGGGCGCCGACGTTGAGCTTGTCGCAGCGCGTCGCGGCGGACAGCGCCCGCTCGGCAGCGGCGATCTCCTCGATCAGCACGGCGCGCTGCGCCGGCGTGAGGTCGGTGAGCTCGACGAGGCCGGACACCCGCGGCACCAGCACCAGCCACGGATAGGTGGCGTCGTCCATCAGCCGGACGGTCGACAGTGGCAGGTCGGCGACCCCGACCGTGTCGGCTTCCAGTCGCGCGTCGAGGACGAAGGAACTCATCGGCTGCTGATCATCGAAAAGGGGGTCATCCGGCAGGGGGTCTCGGGTCGGTCGCCGGCGGCTGCTTTGCGGCGAACGGGGGGCGGGGCGGCGCGATCCTGCCCCGAGCCGGCGCCGGCGGCAAGCCGCGCGACGGCGTCCGGCGGACCGCCGCGGTGCAGGGTCGTGGG
>CALRZT010000313.1:0-6052 GCA_943372725.1 Pseudoxanthobacter soli DSM 19599 | reverse complement strand
AGGGCGGCGCGCGAGCGCCGAAACGGCAGGCGGATTCACCCGCGCGTTCCTACCCCTCCCCCACCCGCCCGAACGCTGCCAGCATCTCCTGACGCAAGGCGCGGGCGGCGGCGCCGTGGGGGGCGGCGCGGCGGGTGATGAGCTGGAAGGCGTTCTCGGCGCGGAAGAGGTCGGGGCGGACGGCGGCGAGTTCGCCGCGCGCCACCCACGCCTCGGCATAGTGCGGCGGCAGGAAGCCGAGGAAGGCGCCGGACAGCACCAGCAGGACGCGGGCGTCGAGGTTGCTCGCCGAGGCCCGCAGCGGGAAGCCATCGATCATCGCGGCGACGGCCGGATCATCGGTAACGCTCGGCTTCACCAGCGCATGCGCGCGGACGGCGTCGGGCGCGACGTCGGCGTCCGCCGAGAACAGCGGATGGCCGCGGCCGCAGTAGACCTGGAGCTCCTCGCGGAACAGCGGCACCGTCTCGAGCTCGGCGAGCGCGCGCGGCAGCACCGAGAGGCCGAAGTCGGCGCGACCGTCGAGCACCGCCGCCTCGACGCCGCCCGGCGTCGCCGATTCGAGCGTCAGCGCGACGCGCGGATGGCGGCGGGCAAAGGCGCCGAGGGCGGTGGCGATCGGGTCGGCGGCAATCGAGACGATGTTGTCGACGAGGAAGACGGTGACGGCGCCGCCGAGCCGGCCAGTCGCCGTGGCGACACGGTCGCGGAAGGCCGCGAGGTCATCGAAGAGCTGGCGCGCCGCCGCGTAGACGGCGTGGCCCTCGGCGGTGAGCGCGAAGCCGCCGCGGCCGCGCACGCACAGCGTCGCGCCGAGGCGCTGCTCGAGGCCGGAGATGTCGAGGCTGATCGCCGACTTCGACTTGTCGAGCACCACTTCCGCAGGCCCGAAGCCGCCGTTCTCGACGACGACGCGGAACACCTTCAGGAGCCGCAGGTCGACATCAGAAACGGCGCCGCGGAACGTGCGGGACGCGCCGTCGCGGCTCTCCGCCAGCCGGCGGACGGGTGCCGCACGCCCATCGGCCGGCGACGACGGCGAGAGATCGTCGGCGGCCGTGTCGGTGCGCTTCTCGTCCGGCAGAGCCGCCTCCCCTCGATCGATGCCGGCGCCGACAGTGCCCCCGTGGCCCGGCCGCCGGCAAGGGCCGGCCGGGGCGGGAACACCGGCCCCACGCAGATCGGCCCGGCGGAGACCCGACGGCAGGACAGCCGCCCCAGCGAACCGATCCGCAGCACACCCGACCGCAGACACCGGCTGAGTACCACGCCCGCGTCACACCGGCCCGCTCCACACCGCACCCCTTGCCAGCACGGCGCGGCGCGTGCTTGTCGTCGCGGGTCGCCGCCGGCGCTGGGGCAAGGGGAGGGAAGAGAATGCAGATCGCTTGCGAGGATGGTCGCGTCTTCCCCGCGCCGGCCGGGCGGACGGCGCTGGTCGCCATCGACATGCAGCGCGACTTCCTCGAGGACGGCGGCTTCTGCGCCGCGGCGGGCGACGACGTGGCGCTGCTGCGGCGGACGATCCCGAAGGTCGCGGCACTGTCGGCCGCCGCCCGGCGGGCCGGCTGGACGCTGATCCATACCCGCGAGGGCTACGCGCCCGACATGGCCGACGCCTCGGCGATGAAGCGGGAGCGCAAGGTCGCCGGGCGGGACGGTCCTCTCGGCCGCTTTCTGATCCGCGGCGAGGCTGGCCACGACTTCATCCCGGAGCTGAAGCCCCATCCCGGCGAGATCGTCGTCGACAAGCCCGGCTTCGGCGCCTTCCACCGCACCGACCTTCAGGCGAAGCTCGTCGCGCTCGGCATCGACCGGCTGATCCTCTGCGGCATCACCACCCAGTGCTGCGTGCAATCGACCCTGCGCGAGGCGGTCGACCGCGGCTTCTACTGCCTGACGGTGGCGGACGCCTGCGCCGCCTTCGAGCCGGCCGTGCATGCGGCGGCGCTGACGCTGATCCGCGCCGAGAACAACCTGTTCGGCTGGATCGCCGGCACCGATGCCGTGGTCGCCGCCGCCGGCGGCACGCCGCTGGCGGTCTGAGCCACCCGCGTCGATGGCTTCACCCTCCCCGATCGTCTGCCTCGGCGGCGCCGCGGTCGACCGCGTCTACCGTCTGGCGGCGCCGGCGGTGGCGGGCACGTCGAACCCGGCAACCGTCGGCGGCAGCCCGGGCGGGGTGGCGCGCAACGTCGCCGAACTGCTGGCGCGGCTCGGCGCGCCGGTGTCGCTCGTCTCGGTCGTCGGCGACGACGAGGGCGGGCGGTCGCTCCTCGCCGATCTCGCGGCCCTCGGCGTCGACACGGCGGGGACCGTGGCGATCGCCGGGGCGGCAACCGCGGAGTACGCGGCCGTCACCGATCCCAGCGGCGACCTCGTGATCGGGGTCGCGGCGATGGGCGTGCTCGATCGCCTGGATTCGGCGCTGGTGGATGCAAACGCCGGCCGTCTTCGGGCCGCCGACTGGGTGTTTGCAGACTGCAACGCGGCCGCCGACGGGCTGTCGGCTCTGATCGACCTGAGGAGGAACGCCGGCTTCCGCCTCGCCGTCGACGCCGTCTCGACGCCGAAGGTGACGCGCCTGCCGGCCGATCTCGGCGGCATCGATGTGCTCTTCCTCAACGCCGACGAGGCGCGTGCCTTTGTCGGAACCGCGGAGGCCACGACGGCCGGGCCGGCCGCCCTCGCGGCTGCCGTGCTGGCGCGGGGCGCGGGGGCGGTCGTGCTGACCCTCGGGGCCAGCGGGGCCTTGGTCGCCAGCAGCGCGGGGACCCTTGCCGTGCCGGCGGCGCCAACCACCATCGCCGAGGTCACCGGCGCCGGCGACAGCCTCATCGCCGCGACGCTGTGGCGGCTTGCTACCGGTGACGAACTTGACGCCGCCGTGCGCTTCGGCTCGGCTCTCGCGGCCTTGACGCTGGAGGCGACCGGCAGCGTCCGCCGTGACCTCAGCTCCGCGGCGCTGGCCGAGGCGGTGGCGGCACGGGCGGCGAGCCTGCCGCCGAACACGAGGATCGCATGACGACGCCGAACGGGCTGCTGCCGAACGATCTCATCACCCTCCACCCCGAGGTCGCCGCGGCGCTCGACGCCGGCGGGGCAGTAGTGGCGCTGGAATCGACCATCGTCACCCACGGCATGCCGTTCCCGCAGAACCTCGAGACGGCGCGGGCCGTGGAGGCGGTGGTGCGGGCGGGTGGCGCCGTGCCGGCGACGATTGCCGTGTTCGACGGCCGCATCGCCGTCGGCCTCGACGACGCCGCTCTCGCCCGCGTAGCCGAAGCCGGGGCGACCGCGGCGAAGGCCTCCCGCCGCGACCTCGCGGTGCTGCTCGCCTCCCGGCGCCTCGCCGGCACGACGGTCGCCACCACGATGATGGCGGCGGCGATGGCCGGCATCCGCCTGTTCGCCACCGGCGGCATCGGCGGCGTCCACCGCGGCGCCGAGACGAGCTTCGACGTGTCGGCGGACCTGCGCGAGCTCGGTCGGACGCCGGTGGCGGTCGTCTGCGCCGGGGCGAAGTCGATCCTCGACCTCCCGAAGACACTGGAGGTTCTGGAGACCGAGGGCGTGCCGGTGATCGGCTACCGCACCGACGCCTTCCCCGCCTTCTTCGCCCGCGACAGCGGCGAGCGCGTGCCGCACCACCTCGACGGGGCGGACGAGATCGCGGCGGCCGCCGCCCTGCACTGGCGGCTCGGTGGCGGTGGCGTGCTCGTCGCCAACCCGATCCCGGAGATGGATGCACTTTCCGGCTCGGAGATCGACGCGGAGATCGCCCGCGCGGTGGCCGAGGCGCAGGCGGCGGGAGTGGCGGGCAAGGACGTGACGCCGTTCCTGCTCGACCGCCTCAACACGCTCACCGCCGGCCGCAGCCTGACGGCGAACATCGCGCTGGTGAAGAACAACGCCGCATTGGCGGCCGAGATCGCCGCGGCGCTCGCCCGCCGCTGAGGCCCTCGCCTACTTCCCGAAGACGATCCCCCAGCCCATGCGGACGGCGGTGAGGAACAGGAAGGCGGCGAACAGGAGCTTCAGCGACCGCTGCGGGATCATGTGCGCGACCTTCGCTCCGACGGGGGGCAGCAGCAGGCCGGCCGGCAGCAGCAGCGCGAAGGCGACGAGGTTGACGTAGCCGATCGAGAACGGCGGCCTGCCGGCCACGTCGAGGCCGTTCACCACGAAGCCGACGGCGCCGGGGATGGCGATGATCGGCCCGAGGGCCGAGGCGGTGCCGACGGCGTTGCGGATCTGGTAGCCGACGGCGGTCAGGATCGGCACGCTGAGCGTGCCGCCGCCGATGCCCATCAGGGTCGAGAAGCCGCCGATGAAGAAGCCGATCACGTGCTTCACGACGGCGTTCGGGAAGCCGTCGGATACCTGGCCGCCATTGCGACGGAGAAACATGTCGAGGGCGACGATGAGGGCGATGACCGCGAACACGCCCGACAGCACCTTGCCGTCGACATGGCGGGCGATGACGACGGCGACGAGCACGCCGGCGAAGGCGAGCGGTCCCCAGCTGCGGATGAGCTTCCAGTCGACCGCGCCGCGCTTCGAATGGCTGCGGGCGGACATGAAGCCGGTCGGGATGATCGTCATCAGCGAGGTGCCGACCGCCATCTGCATGGCGAGGGACGGCGGCAGGCCCATGAAGGTGAACATCTG
Source organism: Pseudoxanthobacter soli DSM 19599 (assembly GCA_943372725.1). Lineage (GTDB taxonomy): Bacteria > Pseudomonadota > Alphaproteobacteria > Rhizobiales > Segnochrobactraceae > CAMDHY01. The sequence continues at coordinate 1,381 of CALRZT010000313.1, read as the reverse complement.
GAACATCACCGGGACGGTGACGATGCCACCGCCGACGCCGAGCAGGCCGGCGGCGAAGCCGGCGACGGCGCTCGCCGCCGCGAGCGCGCCGATCCACAGGGCGACCGACGCCGGGTCGAGGGCTTCCATAGGCACGACTCCGGGTTAGCTTGGGCGCACGGGGGGAGGACCCGGGCACTCTTCGGGCAGGCGCGGGCTGGACCCGCTGGGAGAGCGACGGCACGCCGGTGCGGGTTCGCCGCCCCCTTGGGAGAAGGACGGAGATTCAATGTTGACCGGGCGGCTCATCGAGTATGACGAGGCGGGCGACGACGTACGCCGGATTTACGACGACATCAAGCAGTCTCGTGGCGTCAAGGACGTCAACAACTTCTGGAAGGCACTTGCGAACCATCCGCCGACATTGGTTCGCACTTGGGAGAGCCTGAAGGAGGTGATGGCTCCGGGGGCGCTCGATGCTCGCACGAAGGAGATGATCTACCTTGCTGTCTCGATCAGCAATGCCTGCGAGTACTGCATTCGCTCGCACGCCCGCGGCGCGGCGAAGCAGGGCATGACGGCGGAGATGTTCGCCGAACTCGCCGCCGTCGTCGGCATGGCGAACGAGACGAACCGCCTCGTCGCCGCCTGGCAGGTGCCGGTCGACGAGGCGTTCGCGGGCACGCTGCAGTTCTGAGGCGGGCGGCTGGCCGCAGAGCGGCGGTCACGTTCGCGGGAGGGCGCAGCGGCGGCCGCAGGCGTCCGATGGGCGATGTAGACTGCGCCGAAGATGGCCGGCGATTCGCCGGCGGGGCCTGTCCGCGACTGCAGGCGGAGGCCCGTCCGACGGGGGACACGAGCCATGATGAGCGTGCCGTTTTTCGGGTGCGCGCTGGCGATGCTGGCGGTCTGGGCGGGCCGGCGCTGGATCGCCGTCGGGCTGTGGGCGATCTCGCTGATCGCGCTCGCGGTGCTGTTCCGCCTGCACGCCACCGATACCCTGCCGCTCGACTTCTGAGGCGCGCCATGTCTCCCGACATCTCCCGCGCCCTCAACATCGCCGGCCTGTTCGCCGTCTCGGCGATCCTGCTGGTGGCCTTCTGGGACCAGTTCGCCAACGCCGAGCTCCCCTGCCCGCTCTGCCTCTTGCAGCGGGCGGGATTCGTCTGCGCGGCGATGGGGCTCGCCCTCAACGTCCGCTTCGGCCCGCGCCCGAGCCACTACGCGATCGTCGTGCTGTCGTCGCTCGTCGGGGCGACCGCGGCGGTGCGCCAGGTGCTCCTGCACGTCGCGCCGAACACCGGCTCCTATGGCGAGGCGCTGTTCGGCCTGCACTTCTACACCTGGGCCTTCGTGGTGTTCGCCGCGATGGTCGCCGGCAGCGCGGTGATGCTGTTGTTCG
>CALRZT010000312.1:0-6138 GCA_943372725.1 Pseudoxanthobacter soli DSM 19599 | reverse complement strand
CAGGGCGACGAAGACGGCGTGTACGACGAACATCGCCACCACCGGCACCCGGCCGAGGAGCCCGTCGCGCTGGGCGAATTCCCGGGCCGTCAGCACCGCATAGATCGCGAGCATCGTCGAGGAGAGCACCACCCGCGCGGGAAACGAGGCGTAGAAGGCCGGGAACTGGCAGGCGATGATCCACACGAGCGGTCCGATCGCCGGCACCCACGGCGGCACGGAGCGGCCGTTGAAGGCACGGCCTGCCGCCCAGGCGAGCGCCATGCCGAGCATCGAGAAGGCGTTCGCCGCGTCGATCGACAGCCGATCGGGGATGATGCCGCGGCCTGCGAACAGGAACGATCCGATCGCCACCCCGGCATAGGCGGCCGCGGTCCACAAAAGCGTGCGTTCGGCGCTGTTCTGCAGCCAGCACCACGTCAGCAGCAGCGTGCCCGTGGCGGAGGTGATCACCAGGACGAAGAAGAGCGTGGCGGGATCGGCGGGCATTCCCAGCGCAGTCTCCTGCCGCCGACCCCTCAGGCCGGCTCCCGGTTGCGCCGCCGGCGGATGCGCGCGGCGAGGCTCGTCGGCTCGCTCTCGTGCGGCACCATCGGCTCGCCGGCGACGAGGTCGTCGACCGCCTTGCCGACGGCCGGGTCCTTGTCGGCGGCAACCGCCACCACGTCGGCGGCGACGCTGCCGAGTTCCTCGCGCAGCCGCGCGATCTCCGCCGCGGCCGCAGCCGTCGGCGCCGGAGCGGCGGTCGCACCGGGCGGGGCCGAGCCGAGCGAGGCGCGCAGTTCCTCGAGCTCGTCGGCAAGGGCGCCGGCGCGCACCGACGCGGTGGCCGCCTCGATGCGGCGGGAATCGGCTTCCTCGCGCGCCTCGCGGAGCGCCGCCTGCATCTGCGCCAGCGCCGCCTTCGCCTCGGCGGCGGCGCGCGTGGCCGCGGCGGCCTCCTGCGCCTTGCGCGAAGCCTCCTCGGCCTTCGCATCGGCCGCGGCTCGCGCCGTGGTGAGTTCGTCGTCGCGATCGGCGAGCGCGGCCGTCGCCGACGACAGCGCCGCCTCGGCGGCGCCGATGACGCCGGCCTTGCGGTCGAGCTCGGACTTCAGCGCCGCGATCTCCGCCGATAGCCGCGCGATCTCAGAACGCGCCGCCGACAGCGCCGGCCCGGACGTGTCGCTGGCCTTCGCGGGCGCCGGTGCGACATCGGCGGCTGCGGCGGCGGGCGTGGGCGTAGCCGCCGTCGCCCGGGCGATGTCGGCCCTGGCCGTCGCGAGGGCCGCCTCGGCCGCCGTGAGGGCGGCCGTCTTCTCGGCGAGGGCCGCCTCGAGCGCGGCGAAGCGCCGGCGGACGCCCTCGTCGTCCGCCTGCTCGGCGCCTGGGATTGCAGTGGAGGCCGAAACGGTCGACGGATCGGCCGTCTGGCGCAGGCGGGCGTTCTCGATCTTCAGGCGCCGCACCGCCTCCGACAGCGCCTCGGCGCGCTGCTCGAGGCCGCGCACTGTGATGGCGAACTCGGCGCGCAGGATGTCGCGATCGGGCCGGAGACCGCGCACCGGCCCCTTCGCGCCCGCCTTCGACGGCTTGCGGCGCCGGCCGAGGACCAGCGCGAGTACCACCAGCGCCACCAGCGCGCCGCCCGCGATCCAGGCGGCGGTGATGAGGTCCTGTCCGTCCAAGGCGCGCTTCTCCGCAAGTCGACTTCGCGCCGACCCTATCGCGAAACGCCGCCAGCGGCCACAGCGGCGGGGCGCGGCGGCGGCGCGCGGGGGGTCAGAACGGGTTCCAGGTGGCCTGTTCGGTGAACTTCAGATAGCCGAGGTTGATGCCGAGCCGGGCGCCGACACCCGCCCTCACCGGCACCACGTAGGTCAGGTCGGCGGCCAGCACCGTCATGCCGAAGCCGCCGACGAGATAGGCCGAGCCGTTGACCCCGACATAGCGCTGGAAGAGGTGGGCCATCGAGGGGAGATTGTAGACGAGCATCATGACGCGGGCGCCATCGCCGCCGAGGTCGAAGCCGACCGAGGGACCCTGCCAGTAGATATTCTGGTCACCGGCGAAGCGCGTGTAGAGCCGCCCCTCGCCGTAGCGCAGGCCGCCGAAGACGGCGCCGGAAGCCTCCTCGCCGAGGATGTAGCCGTTCGGCGCGCCATAGTCGGCGAAGGCCTTCTCGATGACGGTGGCGAGCCCGCCGGAGATCTGACCGAAGAAGCCGTGGCCGGCGTGGACGATCTCGTCGGCGGTGTAGGTCTCGCCGGCATAGGGGGGCGGCGCCGGGGCCGGCGTGTAGGCGGGATCCGGCGGCGGCGGTTCCGGGGCGTCGACGTTGTCGAGCGGCGGCAGCGACTGGGCAGCCGCCGGCAGCGGCGCGGCGACGACGCCCGCCAGCGCGGCGATCGCCGCGAACTCGATGAAGCGCATGGTCTAGCCTCCTCTTGTCGCCCCCGCCGGCACTGGCCGCGCCCGCCCGCCGCGCGGGTTGTGGAACCCCCCGACGCGGTGTAACCCTCGATGAGACGCCCGGGCCGCAGCCGATTCGCCGGCCCTTCCGCACCGCAGGACGCCTCGCCCCACCCGATGACCGAGATGCCCGCCCTCGATCTCGCCGCCCTGCTCGCCAGTCGCATCTGCCACGATCTGATCAGCCCGGTCGGTGCCGTCATCAACGGCCTCGAGGTGCTCGACGAGGACGAGGACGGCGAGATGCGCGAGGTCGCCCTCGACCTCATCCGCAAGAGCGCCCGGTCCGCCTCCGCCCGCCTGCAGTTCGCCCGCCTCGCCTTCGGTTTTGCCGGCTCCGCCGGCGCCTCGGTGGATCTCGCCGATGCCGAGCGCGTCGCCAGGGCCTATGTCGGCAGCGAACGGGCGCAGCTCGACTGGATGGTGCCGGCGGGCTACGGGCCGAAGGACCGGGTGAAGCTCGCCCTCACCCTGGTGGCGCTGTCGCAGCAGGCGATCCCGCGCGGCGGCCACATCGTCCTGCGTTCCGAGAGCGCCGGGCTCGAGAACCTCGTCATCACCGCCACGGGGTCGCATGCGCGCATCCCGGCCGGGCTCGCCCAGCTCTTCGCCGGCGAGGCGGAGATGCCCCTCGACGCCCACGCCGCGGTCGGTTTCTACGCCGGGCTGCTGGCGCGCTCGATCGGCCTTTCGGTGTCGATGGACAAGGACGGCGACACCGTCCATTTCCGCGCCGGCTGACCGCGACCGCACCGGCCGGTCCGCGCCGACCTCGCGGCGGCGCACCGGCTCAGGCGGATTCGCGGATCGGTTCGTCGGCCGGCTCGCGCAGGACATAGCCGCGGCCCCACACCGTCTCGATGAAGTTCTGGCCACCGGACGCGTTCGCGAGCTTCTTGCGCAGCTTGCAGATGAACACGTCGATGATCTTCAGCTCCGGCTCGTCCATGCCGCCGTAGAGATGGTTGAGGAACATCTCCTTGGTGAGGGTGGTGCCCTTGCGGAGCGAGAGCAGCTCCAGCATCTGGTATTCCTTGCCGGTCAGGTGCACCCGCTGGCCGCCCACCTCCACCGTCTTGGTGTCGAGGTTGACGACGAGGTCGCCGGTCTGGATGACCGACTGGGCGTGGCCCTTCGAGCGGCGGATGATGGCGTTGATGCGCGCGACGAGCTCGTCCTTGTGGAAGGGCTTCGTCATGTAGTCGTCGGCGCCGTAGCCGAGGCCGCGCACCTTGTCCTCGATGTTGCCGAGCCCGGACAGGATGAGGATCGGCGTTTTCACCTTCGACACGCGCAGCGTCCGCAGCACCTCGTAGCCGGACATGTCCGGCAGGTTGAGGTCGAGCAGGATGATGTCGTAGTCGTAGATCTTGCCGATCTCGATGCCGTCCTCGCCGAGGTCCGTCACGTAGACGTTGAACCGCTCGGACTTCAGCATCAGTTCGATGCTCTGCGCGATGGCGCTGTCGTCTTCAATCAGCAGTACGCGCATGCCTCATCCCTCGCTGCCCAGGATCCCGGCTCGGCACCGCGATCCCCGGTTGGTTGTCGCGGCCAAAGGACTGCGGCTCGTCCTGATTCGACGGATACCCGATAAGGGTTAACAGATTGCGATTCGCGCTGACAACGACGTTCGGGGGCTACTTCCGCGAACAGCCGGAACAAACTGGAATCGCGCTGCGAATCGAACGAACCGGGCCCTCTGCCGTGACGTGACCGGAGCGACCGCCGCAGCGGGGGTGGACGACCCCGTCCGCGACGACCGACGACACCCGTATGGTTGCCGCAGGAGGTAAACGTTCGGTTAGCGAACGCCCCGCAATCGGTCGCGGCCGGCGAGAACCATTTGGCAACGACTCCGCAGCTAGCGTCTCCGGCATGGGTCGGGGAGTAAGCACGTCATGAGAGTTCGTGAGAACGTGTTGAAGGCCAAGCACTTCCAACTGGAAGCGGCGCGTCGTCGCGCCGCCCAGGTGGAGACGATGGTGGCCGAGCTCGATCGCATGGCCGCCGAGCTCGATCAGCAGATCGTCCACGAGGAGCGCCGGGCGGGCATCAGCGACCCGACGCACTTCGCCTATCCGACGTTCGCGCGCGCCGCCCGGCAGCGCCGTGACAACCTCGCGGCCTCCGTCCGCGACCTCGCCCTGCAGCGCGAGCGCGCCGCCGCGGCGCTGGCCGACGCCGAGGCCGAGTACGCTGCCGTGCTGGCGCGCGTGGAGCGCAGCGAGGAGCGTCCGGGCGAGGAGACCCAGGTCGCCGGCCGCCGCCTCGCCCGCGCCCGCTGAGGGCGGCGCCAATCCAGCTTCGCGCGGCGCCAGGGGCTCGGCGCCGCCCGTCTTCGACAACACCAAGCGGTGAACACGCCAGAATCCGGTTGCTCACTCGGAACAAAATCGGAACTATCCGGCGACGTCCGTCCCGGGATCCACCGATGAGCCTCGCCGCCGCACTCCTTGCCCCTCCGCCGTTCACCGACGGGCGCCAGTCCGCCACGGCGCTAGCGATCCGCCGCGGGGCGAGGCGGCTCCTGCGCCTGCACGGCTTCCTCGCGCTCACCGAAATGGCGCTGCCGTCCGGGCGGCGGGCGGACCTTGCAGCGCTCGGGCCATCCGGCGAGGTGTGGATCGTCGAGATCAAGTCGTCGCTCGCCGACTGGCGCGCCGACGCCAAGTGGCCGGACTACCGCTTCCATTGCGACCGGCTGTTCTTCGCGACGCTGCCCGAGGTCGCCGCGGTCGCCCCCTTCCCCGAGGACGCCGGGCTGATCCTCACCGACGGTCACGAGGCCGAGATGGTGCGCATGGCGCCGGAGCACCGCCTGCCCGGCGCAACGCGGCGCTGGCTGACGCTGCGCTTCGCCCACGGCTGCGCCCGCCGCCTGCACGACCTCGAGGACCCGCTCGCCGCCGGCCTCGACCGCGACGCCTGACGCAAGGGGCCGCCGTGATGTCCGAGAACCGCGAACCGGTGGCCGATCACTCGGTGACGGAGATGCCTGCCGCGTGGCGAACGGCGCCGAACGGCCGCCGCCGCGCCCGCGGCCTCGGCCTGTCGCTGCCGGGCCAGCCCGGCCCCTGCAACGCCATTACCGACATCGCCGGGGTCGAGGTCGGCCTGACGACGCTGATGCGCGGCGACGGGCCGTGTGTCGCCGGGCGCGGCCCGGTGCGCACGGGCGTCACCGCCATCCTGCCGCGGGGCCGCGCCGGCATCGCCACGCCGGTGCTCGCCGGCACGGCGATGCTGAACGGCAACGGCGAGCTCACCGGCTCGTGGTGGATCGAGGAGACCGGGCGCTGCGAACTCGCGATCACCATCACCAACACCCACTCCCTCGGCACCGCCCGCGACGCGACGCTGAAGTGGGCGGCCCGCAGCGGCCGGATGTCGCCCGGCCAGGACTGGGGGTTGCCGGTGGCGGCCGAGACCTATGACGGCTTCCTGAACGACATCAACGGCTTCCACATCCACGACGAGCACGTGTTCGCAGCCCTCGACGGCGCCGAGGGCGGCCCGGTCCCGACGGGATCGGTCGGCGGCGGTACCGGCATGATCTGCTACGGCTTCAAGGGCGGCACCGGCGGGGCCTCGCGCCGGGTGACGGCGGCCGGTGGCGTCTGGACTGTCGCGACCCTCGTCCAGGCGAACTTCGGCCGCACCGAGGAACTCACCATCCTCGGCGCG
>CALRZT010000311.1:0-6171 GCA_943372725.1 Pseudoxanthobacter soli DSM 19599 | reverse complement strand
CGGCCCGCGACAGGTTGAGCGCGTGGGCGATCAGGGGCTTCGCCGCCTCCGGCACGCAGCCGAAGTGCTCCTGCAGGGCATGCAGGATCGGCAGCAGCGCACCCGGAACACCGTCGAAGCCGGCGATGATGGCGCGCGCCTCTGCCTCGTCCCACGGCGCATGGCGGCCGGCGACGCGGCCGGCACTCGCGCCGTGGCCGGCTCCGCCGCCGACGGGGGTGGCACCGGGTGCGGCGTGAGCGGCACCACCGCGCCCGGAGGTGGGGCTGGCGGCCGTGGAGAGGCTGGTCATCTCGGCGTCGCTTCCTCGTCTCCCGCCCGGTCGGCACCGAACGGCGTCCCGTCCGAACCGGAAAGTCCGGGTCACACGGGGCTCTCATGCCACCGCGCCCCGGCACTCTTGATTGGTTCGAATCTAGGCCTGCGCGACCCATGGGTTCAAGCGGCCGTCCGGCGTGTCGCGATAGAAGACGTCTATCGTCGGGGGGGCGTCGACGGAGGGGGGATCGCCTCGTTATTCGGCCGGCGACACACCGCGCACCTCTCCTTCGTCATCCCGGACAAACGAGGCGCAGCCGAGCGCCGATCCGGGACCCAGCGCAAGAGTTCGCGCCGGAGGCGCGGCTCAAGCGTCGCGCGTACCGCGCGACGAGTCTAACGCTGGGTCCCGGCTCGCTCCGCGTTGCTTCGCGTCCGGGATGACGGCTGGCGCCCCGCCCCTACCCCGCCGTTTCCAGCGCCTCAGACAAGCGCCGCGCCTCCGTCAGCAGCGCCGCGGCCATCGCCGTCGCCGGCTCGCGGACGGGGACGATCAGGCCGATGGTGTGGACCGCCTCTGGCTCGGTGATCGGGATCGACTTCACCTCCGTGTCGACGAGCAGCGTCGCGGCGAGGCGTTCCGGCAGCACGGTGGCGAGGCCGCCCGCCCGGACGTGGGCGGCGAGCACGATGACGGAGTTCGATTCGAGGATCGGGTCGGGCTCGGAGCCAGCCCCGCGCAGCAGCCGGTCGACGATGCGGCGGTTCTGCATGTCGGGCGGCAGCAGCCCGAGCGGCACCTCGCCGACCTCCCGCCAGGTGACGGAGGCACGGTCGCCGAGCGGGCCGTCGGCGGTCGTCAGCAGCCGGTAGCGCTCGCGGTAGAGCGGCACCGTGCGCGCCCGGCCGACCGGCTCGTTGTCGACATAGGAGAGCCCGGCCTCGATCTCGAGGTTCTCGATGAGCGTCAGGATCTCTTCCGACGTGCGCGAATAGACGGTGAAGCGCAGGCCGGGGTGGCGGGCGCGCAGCGGCGCCGTCAGGGCCGGGACGAAGCCGACCGCCGTCGGCACGACGCCGAGCCTCAGGTGGCCGGTCAGGCCCTGGCGGAGCGCGGCGACGTCCTGGCGCATGGCGCGGCTGTCGGCGACGATGCGCCGGCTCCACTCGAGCACGCGCTCGCCCTCGGGCGTGAAGCCGATGAAGCGGCTGCCGCGCTGCACCAGCATGACGCCGAGCTGGTCCTCGAGGCTGCGCACGCCGGCCGACAGCGTCGGCTGCGTCACCCCGCACGCCTCCGCCGCCCGGCCGAAGTGCCGCTCGCGCGAGAGGGCGAGGAGGAATTCGAGCTTGTCGATCAAGGGCGCGGTCCCCCGGGCGATGAGGCCCGGGAAAGGGTTGTAAGGGGTCGGGGCGGCGGCGTCACGCGGGTGGGGGCAGGTGGGGCGGGTCGTCCTTTACTCCCGGCGCTTCGGACCTGTCACCGGAGAGCAAAGGTCGGAAGAACGCGAGGACGGATACTTGAACGGAGTTCTCTTGCCGGAGGTCGCAGAGGAAACGCCCCATAGCCTTAAAACATGCCCCTTGGGCACCTTAGATTTAATCACGCTAAAGGAGCCAAAAAACTGTGATGCTCGCCTTTCAACTTCAAGATCTATATCCTTTAATATCTGCGAATCACTACAAAACCAATAATGCTTAGCCCATCCATTTACCACCCCGTCTACCTCTCTAATGACAGATACAAACGTTGGCATTTCATCGAACTTTCCTTCCTTAAGCAATCCCTTGTATTTCTTTAATGCTCCGCTGAATATATTATCAACCTTCGTAATGAGCTGAGACCGAGCGCGACGACTGGGCCTCACCAACCCTGGGATCACCTCGATCCCAAGAAACTCAAATCCACGCTCGATTGGCACCGCAGCCCGACTGGTCTTCTCCAGAGAGAGCTCCATAGATTTCCCCGCCAGTATTTTACTTGCACGCTTTAGTTGAATATTGGCAGCTCTTGCTGTTGGCGCCATAATAATGAAATCATCAATATAACGGATACAACGACAGTCCCCCATATTCATCTCTGCGTCAAAATCAAACAAAGCAACGTTCCCAAACAACGGTGATAACGAATTTCCTTGAGCAACCCCGATGTCTCCAATCGGGAATAAGTCCGCTTGAGCTCGAAGCTCTGCCATATTATCAAGTTCGGTCGTTACAGCCTTCCGCAGAAGATCAACAAATTCCTCATCATTCACGGTTTCTGAAATTACACTTATTACATCTTCACGCGGCACTCTAGTGAAGAAGGCCCGTATATCTGCGCAAATAACGTATTTTGCTCCAGAACCAATTTCATCGAGAACGCATTTTATTGCGCCAGGGACCGCCGACAGGCTTTCTTCTCGAGATTCAGTATTTTTGTCTCTGCTGCTGCGTATGCCGCCGAAGCTATAGGGAGTATCAAAGTATCGCGCTAGTGGTTTGAAATGCTGCAAAATATTCAGAATGGCGCGCTGAACGATCCTGCTCTCCACCGGCGCGAGCACGATCGGGCGGACTTTGCCGGTCCGACGGCCGGTAGCATCGCGCTTCGCTATCGGGACTCCAGTTGCCGCTGGGAACTTGAATTGCCCTCGAGATAAGCGATGCCTCAGCGACCGCAGAGATTTTGATGGATCTTCAGCAAAGCGCTCGATCTCTGCTCGTACTCCGATAGATTTAGACGAGCGACCATTGTGCTGGATTACGCGCCAAGCGCTCTCCAGATTTCCAATGGACCAGACCGATTTTGTAAGCTTCGTGCTCAGCGTCGTTAGGGTCCTGTCAGTAAACCTCACCCGTTCGACGCTGTATTGGCCTCCGCAGCGGATCCATTCGGCCCGTGCCGCGCGATCGAGGTCTCGGCATGCGCCGTCGCCTCGCCGTAGCAGGTGCGCTTGGACCAGACGGTGAAACCGACCGCCAAGCTTCCGGCTAGAACCAACCCGGCCAGGACGCGCGAACGCGACCACCCGGTCCGTGCACGACTGGCACGTTTTTGCATCGCTGGCGCATCAGCCCCTCCACTCTAGCAGCCTAGCGTTTTTACGCGCCGTGGCAACTGAAGAAAAAGGACGTCGACGCCTCGCCCCCGCCTCCCCTTCCCAATAAAGCCACTAGCCGTCTGACAGGTACCCGAGAAAGTAAAGGCTACAGCAAGCGAATACTGGTCGAACGAGCGGGCGTCACCCTCCGCAGCGGATCCATTCGGCCCGTGCCGCGCGATCGAGGTCTCGGCATGCGCCGTCGCCTCGCCGTAGCAGGTGCGCTTGGACCAGACGGTGAAACCGACCGCCAAGCTTCCGGCCATAGGATGACGTGAACAATCTAGGAACAGTTTCGGCAGCGGTCAATCCCGTGTAGCGTGAAAACACGGAACTTCTGTGAATTGCCCCATGCCCCCCTCCCCCCTCCACATCCGCCCCATGCTCCCCGCCGAGATCCCCCTCGCCGTCGACTGGGCGGCCGGCGAAGGGTGGAACCCCGGGCTCGACGACGCCGGGCCGTTCGCCGCCGCCGATCCGGACGGGTTCCTGATCGGCACGATCGACGACGCGCCTGTGGCGACGATCTCGCTCGTCGGGCCGGAGCCTGCGTTCGGCTTCCTCGGCTTCTACATCGTCGCACCGGCCTTTCGCGGCCGCGGACACGGGCTGGCGATCTGGAATGCCGCGCTGGCACGCCGGCCGTTCGCCACGATCGGGCTCGACGGCGTCGTCGACCAGCAGCCGAGCTACCGGAAATCCGGCTTCGTGCTCGCCCACCGCAACGTGCGCTATGGCGGACAGGTCGATCCGGCGGCGCTGCTGACGGCGGAGGGCGCGGCCGGTGCCGCAGGCTCGGCGATGGCCGGCGCCGGCTCGTCCGGAGCCGCCGCCCTCCCCGCCCCGGGCGGCGGCATCCTCGTGCCGATCGACGCGGCCCTCGCGCCGGCCGTTCTCGCCTATGACCGGCCGTTCTACCCGGCGGGCCGCACGGCCTTCCTCTTGGCCTGGCTCGCGCCCACAGTGACGCGACAGGGGCTCGCGCTGGTGCGCGACGGCGCCGTCGCCGGCTACGGCGTCGCCCGCCGCTGCCAGGCGGGCGCCAAGATCGGGCCGCTGTTTGCCGACGACAAGGCCGGCGCCGAGGCGCTGTTCCGCGCGCTGGCGGGGCTTTTCCCGGAGGGCGAGATCTTCCTCGATCCGCCGGAGCCGCACACTGCTGCCACCGCGCTCGCCCGCCGCTTCGGCCTTTCGCCGGTGTTCGAGACGGCCCGCATGTACCGCGGCCCCGCCCCGGCCCTGCCTATCGGGCGGATCTTCGGCATCACGACGTTCGAGTTGGGGTGACGCGGGGGTTTCCCTCTCCCGCCCGGAGGGTGGGAGAGGGTGCCCGAAAGGCGGGTGAGGGCCGCGACGCGCAAGCGGCGCGGACGGCGGCACGCGATGGCGCTGTCGGCTTCGGCGCGCGAGCGCGCCGCCCTCATCCGCCCCTTCGGAGCCCCTTCTCCCGCAAGCGCGGGAGAAGGGGAGCGTCGGTGCCCGCCTCGCTCTCGTCGCCATCCCTCACGGCGACGCGAGCTTCAGCCCCACGAGCCCGATGAGGATCAGCGCGATCGAGGCCATGCGCAGGAGGTCGGTGCTCTCGCCGAGATAGAGGATGCCGAAGAGCACGGTGCCCATGGCGCCGATGCCGGTCCACACGGCGTAGCCGGTGCCGAGCGGGATGGTGCGCAGCGCCAGCGCCAGGAGGAAGATAGAGGCCGCCATCGAGGCGGCCGTCCACACCGACGGCCAGAGCTTCGTGAAGCCCTCGGTGTACTTGAGCCCGACGGCCCAGCCGACCTCGAACAGGCCCGCGACGAAGAGGATGAGCCACGCCATGACCGACGCTCCCGAATTCCGGGGGCCGTCCCCGCGGGTGTGGAGAATGAGGCCGGGTCTTCCCGGCGGACCGAGGGTCGCTGGCGCCGGGGCGCCCGTCAATCCGGCACCCGGGCGCTCGCGCCCGCCTATCCAGCATACGGGCGCTCGCGCCCGTCAGTGCGGCAAGCGGGCACCGGCGCCCGTCAGTCGGGCGCCCGACAGTCGAGCAGCGTCAGGGCGGCTTCCAGCAGGCGCTCGGTGGCGGCGGCGACGACGCGGCCGCCCTTCGTCGCCGGCCCGCCCTCCCAGGTGGCGACCACGCCGCCGGCGCCCTCGATGATCGGGATCAGCGGGGCGATGTCGTAGATCTCGAGGCTCGCCTCGATGACGAGGTCGACCTGGCCGGCGGCGAGCATGCAATAGGCGTAGCAGTCGGCGCCGTAGCGCAGGAGGCGGGCCTTCTCGGCGACGCGGCCGAACCGTTCGAGGTCCTCGGCGCCGAACATCGCCGGCGCCGTCGTCATCAGCGTCGCCTCCTGCAGCGAGCGGTCCTGGCGCACCTTGAGGGCCGAGCGCGCGGTCCCACGGCGCCATTCGGCATGGTCGCCGTCGCCGAGAAAGACCTCACCCATGTAGGGCTGGGACATCATGCCGACGGCCGGGACGCCGCCGTCGATGCGGCCGACGAGGGTGCCCCACAGGGGCACGCCGCTGAGAAAGGAGCGCGTGCCGTCGATCGGGTCGATCACCCAGACGCGGTCGGCGTCGCTGCGCTCGGTGCCGAACTCCTCGCCGATGATGCCGTCGCGCGGATAGGCCGAGCGCAGGATGGCGCGGATCGTCTCCTCAGCCTTGCGGTCGGCGACGGTGACGGGGTCGTACTGGCCGCGGCTGCCCTTGTCGTCGGCCGCCACCGAGGTGCGGAAGTGCGGGAGCACCACCTGCCCCGCCTCCGCTGCGATCTCCGCCAGGAGATCGAAATCCGCCGCCCCGCTGCCCATGCCCATGCCTCCCGGCCATCCGCCGA
>CALRZT010000310.1:0-6188 GCA_943372725.1 Pseudoxanthobacter soli DSM 19599 | reverse complement strand
CGGGACGCCAGACCACGAGGGTGAGCGGCAGCGAAGCGACGGCGTCGGCGCGGGCGTTGCGCAGGAGGGCGGTCGCGAAGACCGTCTCGCCGGCGCGGTAGACACCGCGCTCGGTGTAGACGAAGGCGTCGAGCGGGCCGGGGGCGGTGCGGCCGTCGACGCCGCGGTCGGCAAGGTCGAAGCCCGCGGCGGTGAGGTCGAGGAAGGCGTAGTCGCCGTCACCCATCGCGGCGGTGAGGATCGTCGGCGTCATGCCGCCGCGCCCGGCCGCGAGGCCGGCCGGGAAGACGACGTGGCCGCTCGCGTCGGTGGTGGCGGTGCCGAGGATCTCGTCGTTGCGGGCGACGAGGCGGACTTCGGCCCCTTCGACGGGCTTGGCGGTCGCGAGCGAGCGGACGAAGGCGTGGACGCCGTCGGTGCCGGAGAAGCTCGCGAGGCCGAGGTCGGAGACGATGAACCACTGCGTCGCGCGGGTGTTGCCGGACCAGCTCGGCTCTTCCTCCGGGCGGGCGGCGAGCACGTAGACGCCGGGCTCGAGCGTCTTCACGGCCTCGTCGACCGGGAAGGCGGTGGTGACCTCCTGGTTCAGCACGCGCTCGACCGGCATCGAGCCGGACCAGACGAGGGCGCCGTTCGAGCTCGCGAGCTGGTCGACCTCGTAGGGCTGCAGCTGGCGGCGGAAACTGCCGTCGGCCACCGAGCGGGCGAGCGCGCGGTCGCCGACGCGCAACAGGTCGATCTCGACATCGGCGGTGTTGACGCTGACCACCGGCACGCCGGTGGCGCCGGTGCGCGGCAGCACATAGGCGGCCGATGGGAAGCGGACGGACGCCTTGCGGTCACGGACATAGACCGTGTAGCTCGCCGCGTTCTCGAGCTTCTCCTCGACCGTCGAGGGCACGCCGGCGCGCACGGTGACCTCGTATCGCTCGCCGTGAACGAGGCCGTCGACGCAGAGCTCGTTGCCGTTGGCGGTGACCACCGGCGAGCGCTGGCCGAGCACCGTCACGTACTTCGAGAAGTCCGTCCGGTCCTTGGCGAGGGGCTCGGAGAACTGCACGCAGAGGCGCGGCGCGGCGGCGTCGGAATCGACCGAATAGTCGAGGATGCGGAAGCCGTGCTCCTCGCGCATCCGCTCGTAGAGGGTGCGCACCATCGTGTCGTCGACGATCGCCAGGCTCGCCTTCAGGCTCTCGATCGCCGGTCGCCACATCTCTCGGCGCTCCAGGCCGCGACCCAGCAGCTGCAGTGCGTCGGCCTGCTCGTCCGGCGTGGCCGACAGCGTCAGCGCCAGGTAGGAGGCGGAGAGCGCCGCCTGCTCGAGTTCGTAGTTGCTGTTCCAGTCCTGGTCGGTGCTGGAAACGAGGCGGGCGGCGGTGGTCAGCCACTCCGGCGCGCCGCCGGCGGCGATCGCCGTCGTCTCGGCGTTGGAGAGCGGCTCGAGGGTGCGGTTGAGGCGGGCGGCGGCGGCGACGCGGGCGCGGAAGCGCGAGGCCTCGGTGATGATGTCGGAGGGCAGGAAGGAGAGGTCCGGCAGCGGCAGCGGCGTCGCGGCGGGACGCGCTGCGGCGGCGACCTGGATGCGGCCGGAGGCGGCGCCGGAGAACGTCTTCGGGGCGCCGACGTCCGACTTCAGGAAGCACCAGCCGGCCTTCAGGTTGTAGGTGTAGGCGCGGCACACACCGTCGGCGATGCAGGCGTTGGCGCAGTCGTCGAGGGAGACGCCGCGGAGGATGTCGTAGTCGAAGCCGGGGAGGTCGGTGGCGTCGAGCCGCTCGATCGTACGCGACCCTGCCGCCTGCTGCGCCATCGTCGGCGGGCCGGCCACCACGAGGGCGGCGAGGCCGGCGAGGCCCAGCATCGCGGCGCGCAGGAACGGCGCGGCCCGCAGGGTGGGCGCCGCACGAAGGGCGGCGATGGAGCGGAAACGATCGGCGAACGTCATGTTGGACTCCCCACGCAATGACCGTGAGGATAGCACCGATCGGCCCGCCACCGGGAGGGCGCGTCGACGAAAATCACTTCACGTTCCGATGTTTGCGCGTCACCGAAGGGACACGATGCGGTCACCGTGCCGCCGCGGGGCGCCAGCCGTAGAGCCAGTCGAAGCCGGCAAGCAGCAGCCCCGGCGGGGCGAGCGACAGGGCGGTGTCGCGGGCGGCGGCGGCCATGCCGGCGAGGTGGTAAATGTCGCCGTTGCGGGCCGCGCCCGCCCACACCTGCCGCACCCGCTCGCGCCGCGCCCGCCCGTAGGCCGCGAGCGCCGCCTCGGTCTCGTCGCCGGGGGCGTCGGCCAGATGGTCGGCGAGAACGACGGCATCCTCGATCGCCATCGCCGCACCCTGCGCCAGAAACGGCACCATGGCGTGGGCGGCGTCGCCAATCAGCACCGTCCGGCCGCGCCCCCACGGGCCGGCGGGATCGACGGTTGAGAGCGGCCAGCGCCGCCAGTCCTCGCCGGCCGACAAAAGCGCCCGCACCGCCGGCGGAAAGCCGGCGAAGCGGGCGAGCACGGCGTCCGCGGCGGCGGCGTGGTTCCACTCGCCGCCGCTGCCGTTTCCATTGCTGCCGTTCGGTCCCTCGTCGGCGGTCGCCTCGGCGACGGCGACGAGATTGAGGCGGGCGCCGCCGTGCATCGGGTAGTGGACGAGGTGGGCGCGCGGCGACAGCCAGATCCAGGTGTCCTCCGACAGCTTCACGCCGCCGATCGTCGCCGCGGCATCGACGGTCGCGGTGGCACGGAAGGCCACCTTGCCGGTCGGCACCGCCGCCGTGCCGCCGATCGCCGCCCGCACCGCCGAGCCGACCCCGTCGGCGCCGACGACGGCACGCGCGACGACCTCACCGGTGGGCGTCGCCACGCGCACGCCGCCGGGCTCCTCCTCGAGGCCGGCG
Source organism: Pseudoxanthobacter soli DSM 19599 (assembly GCA_943372725.1). Classification (GTDB taxonomy): domain Bacteria; phylum Pseudomonadota; class Alphaproteobacteria; order Rhizobiales; family Segnochrobactraceae; genus CAMDHY01. The sequence goes on along the minus strand of CALRZT010000310.1, from coordinate 3,293 downwards.
ATGGGGCAGGAGAGGGTGAGGCGGAGGTTGGGTTCGGCCGCGGCGGCGGTGAGCAGCACCGCCTGCAGGTCGGCGCGGGCGACGAGCCAGTAGGGCGCGCCGTGGCGCTGCGCAGCGCCCGCCCCGAGTGGCACGCGGGCGATCGGCCGGCCGCGGGCGACCGAGGCGATGCGCACCGCTTCGGGGGCCACCGCCACGGCTGACACCGCCTTCCGCAACCCGAGGCTGTCGAGGGCGTGGACGGCGTTGGGGGAGAGCTGCAGGCCGGCACCGATCTCGGCCAGCCGGGCGGCGCGCTCGAACACCTCGATCGGGACGCCGCGGCGCGCCAGGGCGATCGCGGCCGCGAGCCCGGCGATGCCGGCGCCGGCGACGACGACCGGCGCCGTCCCGCTCACGGCAGCGTCCGCGGCAACAGCCGTGTCACGCGGCGAGCGGCTCCCACAGGCAGCCGGCCGGCTCCGACCGGCGCGCGCCGAGGGAGGGGTCGTAGCGGTAGAGCGTCGAGCAGTACGGACAGACCTTGTCGTCCTCGTCGCCCATGTCGAGGAACTCGTGGGGATGGTCGAACGGCGGCGTCGCGCCGATGCACAGGAAGCGCTTCGAGCCGACGCGGATCACCTCGGCGCCGATGTCGTTCTGGAAGTGGGGAACGACGGTGTCTGACATGGGGCGGGTCCCGGACTGCTGACGATCGCGGCGACCATAGCCGGGTGCGCCGGGTGAGGCCAGCCGCCGCCGGGGCGCCATCCGGTCGCTGGCCCCGCGGCCGAAACCTGCGCTCGTCCCGGATGCAGGCAATCACCACTGCAACAAATGATCCGGGTCGTGGGACAATCCAGCGTGAGCAGAAGCGAGCCGGCTTGACGCATACACGAAGTTGCCTGCACAGTCGTTGCACGGTCATCGGGGGATGACAGCGCGCGAGCAGACGCCGCGGGCGGGGGATTGTGAACTTCAATCAGTTTGCACCCACCATTAGTATTGGTCGGTGCCCGCTATGTACGCCGAGAGCGATGTGATCGCGCCTGGCGGGCAGACCGCACCATGACGGGCTGCACCTTGGCGGGACAGGTGAGGCCGCCGGTGGTCGCGCTCCTCCGCCTCCCGTGCTCCGGCGCGTTCGGTCCCCTCGTGGTGTGCCTGGGGGAGGTCTGTCGTGGCTACGTACTTGTTTTCCTTGGCTTATCAGCTGAACCTCGTGACGAGCCAGGTCGTTGTTGGGCCGAACGGCACGGACGTTACGATTACGTCCCTCGGCGACGAGACCCTGACGCCGAACGAGATCTTCAACTACTCCACCGCCAATCCGACCCCGCCTCTGCAACTCTCCGGGTCGGCGACGTTCCTGTTCACGAGTGGTGACGGCATCGTCATCCAGATCAGCGGCCAGAGGCTCTGGCTGACGGACACCGCCCGAGCGGTCGGGACGACCGCGAGCAACGACGAGCCCACCTTCACGCTCTGCCTTCTAGCCGGGACGCGCCTCGCCACCCCCGGCGGCGACGTCGTCGTCGAGGCTTTGCAGACCGGCGATCCCGTGCTTACCACCGACGGCCGCGCGATGCCGGTGCGCTGGATTGGCGTGCAGACGGTGGTGTCCTTCTTCGCCGATCGCGTGCGCACCTTACCCGTCCGCATCTCGGCCGGCGCGCTCGGCGAGGGCCTGCCGGTGCGCGACCTGTTCGTCTCGCCGGACCATGCGCTGCTGCTCGACGGCGTGCTGGTGCAGGCCGGCGCGCTGGTGAACGGCACGACCATCGTCCGCCAGACGTCGATGCCGGAGCGGTTCACTTACTACCACGTCGAGTTGGAGAACCATTCCCTCATCCTCGCCGAGGGCGTTCCGGCCGAGACCTTCGTCGACAATGTCACCCGGCGCCGCTTCGACAACTATGCCGAATACGAAGCCCTCTACGGCGCGGACGCTGCTGCGGTCGCCGAGATGGACGTGCCGCGGGTGAAGTCGGCCCGGCAGGTGCCGGCGGCTTTGCGCGCGCGGCTGGCGGGGCGTGCCGCATCCCTCGCCGAGTTCTTCGCAGCCGACGTCCCTGACCCATTGCCTGCCGTCGCGTCGATCCCCGCCCAAGGTCGGCTGTAGGCTCCTTCGCGACGCCTCTTTGACAAGCCTTCCGGCAAGTGATCTTTCTATTGGCTCGTTCTCAGCAAGTGTAGCTTGATCAATATCCTCCTGGGCAACATTGACACAGCAGCAGTCAATCGCAAATTGTAAGGTGCAAAAATGGCGTCCTATTTTGCTCTTTATTACTACGTCATTACGATTGTCGACGATACTATCGTCATCAACAACGGGCCGCTGCAAGATGTAGACTATCAGTCACTGGTGAGTGGCGGTCAGCCTGGCGCGGGGGAGTTCAGTGTTGGACAATCCATCTCGTTCAACGGGGGTACGACCAACACCTACACCGGGCAGACGAGCGAAGGGCCGGTGATACAGGGGACCTATCTGCATTCGAACAATGCGGGTCTGACCGTGGGGCAATCGCTTCCTTATCTGGTGAGCGCCTTCACGGTCTGCTTCCTGGCTGGCACGCTGATCAGGACGCCCGTGGGGGACGTGCCGGTCGAGGCGCTGTCGATCGGCGATCCCGTCACCACCGCCGACGGGCGCACTGCCCCGGTGCGCTGGGTGGGGGTGCAGAGCGTCGTGACGCTGTTCGCCGACCCGCTGCGCAGCTTGCCGATCCGCATCGCCGCCGGCGCGCTCGGCGAGGGTCTGCCGATCCGCGACCTCTGCGTCTCGCCGGACCATGCCCTCATGCTCGATGGCGTGCTGGTACAGGCCGGCGCGCTGGTCAACGGCACGACCATCGTCCGCGAGACGGCGATGCCCGAGCGCTTCACCTACTACCACGTCGAACTCGATGACCATGCGCTCATCCTCGCCGAGGGCGTGCCGGCCGAGACCTTCGTCGACAACGTCACCCGGCGCCGCTTCGACAACTTCGCGGAGTACGCGGCGCTCTACGGTGAGGCGGCGGATGCGATCGCCGAGATGGACGCCCCGCGGGTGAAGTCGGCGCGCCAGCTGCCGCAGGCGCTGCGGGACCGGCTGTCGACGCGGGCTAGGGTGCTCGCCGTCGCGGCCGCCTGAGGCCCGGCCCCTGCGGGTTCAGGGGGCTTCGGTACAGAGTCGTCTGCGCAAAGGCCCGCCCGTCGCTCCCGGTTGACTGCAACGTGACCGCGGCCGCCGCGGTGCTGCCTCGACGCGAGGAAGCGCTCCGTGAGAAAGTAGGCGTCGGTGCAGGGGATCGACGCGCATGGCGGACTAT
>CALRZT010000309.1:0-6227 GCA_943372725.1 Pseudoxanthobacter soli DSM 19599 | reverse complement strand
GCCGCCGACGCGCGAGACGAAGGCGTCGCCGGTCAACCGGCCGATCGTCATGGCGACGGAGAAGGCGGCGTAGCCGATGCCGGCGATCGTCGGCTCGACATCGCGGACGCTGACGAGGAACACCGCGCTCCAGTCGAGCACGGCACCCTCGGTCAGGAACATGATGAAGCAGAGCACGCCGACGAACAGCACGAAGCCGCGCGGCAACACGAACAGCGGCCCGCCGCTGTGGCCGCCATAGGGCAGCAGGTGCCGCCACGAGGCCGCGAGCAGCGCCAGTGCGAGGACGGCGACGGCGATCCCGACCGACACCGGCGGCAGCCCGAGCGCCAGCAGCCCGACGGCGCCGCCCGCCCCGACGATGCCGCCGACGCTGAACAGCCCGTGGAAGCCCGACATCATCGCGCGGCCGCTCGCCTTCTCGACGATCACCGCCTGGATGTTGATGGCGACATCGACCATGCCGAGCCCGGCGCCGAAGACCGCCAGAGCGAAGGCGAGCAGGTAGACGTTCCCAGTCGAGGCCAGCACCGGCGCCGCGGTGGCGAGCAACAGCGTCCCGCAGGTGATGACGAAGCGGCAGCCGAAGCGGGCGGCGAGGGGCCCGGTCGGCAGCATCGCGGCGATCGAACCCACACCGAGGCAGAGCAGCACGAGGCCGAGGCCGGCGTCGTCCAGGCCCGTCCGTGCCTTGGCGAACGGAACGAGCGGCGCCCACGAGGACAGCGTGAAGCCGGCGATCAGGAAGCCGGCGCGCGTCGCCATCTGGGCGGCGCGGCCGGGCGTCGCCGGGACGACGGGGAGAGGAGCGTTCATGGGGGGAGGCGTCGTTCCGGTGGGTCGGGAGGGTGCCGTTGCCTTGTCGTCTCCCGCGTATAGGCTCTCCCCGCCGGGACCGGGAGGGCGCGCATGACGGAAGCCGTTCAATTCACGATCGCATCCGAAACATTCCGGGCGACCCTGACCCCGCTCGGGGCCGAGATGGTCGGGCTCATGACCGACGGCCGAGAGCTCCAGTGGGATGGCGATCCGGCGGTGTGGAACGGCCGGGCGCCGCTCCTGTTCCCGATCGTCGGCGCGCTTGCCGGCGGCCGTTACCGGCTCGGCGACGAGACTTACGCGCTGCCCCGCCATGGCTTCGCCCGCCGCAGCCCGTTCGAGGTGGTCGAGCGCGACGGCCGCCGCGCCGTCTTCCGCCTCGGCGCAAGCGAGGCGACGCGAGCCGTCTACCCGTTCGAGTTCGCGCTCGTCGTCACCTACGCCGTCGACGGGCCTGCGCTCGCCATCACGGCGGTGATCGAGAACCACGGCGAGGGACCGATGCCGGCGAGCTTCGGCTTCCACCCGGCGCTGCGCTGGCCGCTGCCGTTTGGACGGATACGCGCCGACCATGCGATCCGCTTCGAGCGCGCCGAGCCCGAGCCGGTCCGCCGCCTCGATGCGGACGGCTGCCTGCTGCCGGAGACCGTCCCGACGCCGGTGGAAGGCCGCACGCTGCGCCTGCGCGACGACCTGTTCACTGACGATGCGGTGATCTTCGACCGGCCGACGTCGCGTCGTGTCGTCTATGGCGCGCCGGGGGCGCCGGCTCTCGCCGTGTCCTTCCGCGACATGCCGCAGCTCGGCATCTGGTCGAAGGGGGGCGGCGCCGGCTTCGTCTGCATCGAGCCCTGGCAGGGCTACGCCGACCCGGCCGGCTTCACGGGCACGTTGTTCGAGAAGCCGGGCGTCGTCATCGTCGCGCCGGGCAGTTCGCATGCCTGCGGCATGAAGATCGAGCTCCTGCCCGAGTTCGCGTGAGGACCGGGGCGGAGGCTCGTCCCCCGCCCCGGCCGGCGCCGCTCAGAGCTCGAAGAAGGCTTCCTTCAGGCCGATGGAGCCGTCCAGGCGGATGAGGAAGTCCGCCTTTCCGTCGCCGTCGGTGTCGCCCTCGATCCACGTCCTCGTCTCTTCCCGCACGACACGGAGCTCGCCCGCCTCGCCGCCGAACTTCGCCCGGCCGATGAAGTCGAAGGCCTGGTCGCCCTTTCGGGTGGCGTCCGCGTCCCAGCCGGCGAGATCGATGGTGTCTGCCTTGGTGACGTCGCGGAGGACGTCGGCCGTCTTCGTCGTGGCGCCGCTGTCGCCCGTCCTGAAGACGAAGCGGTCGGCACCGTCGCCGCCCGTCAGCTTGTCCGCGCCGCGGCCGCCGATGAGGATGTCGTCGCCGGCGCGACCGACGAGGGTGTCGTCGCCGCCGTTCGCCTTGATGTGGTCGGCGCCGATGCCGCCCTTCAGCGTATTCGCCTCGCCGTCGCCCACCAGCTTCTCGAGGACGTCGGTGACCTCGATCGTCAGGGTCTTCGAGACCTCGGCGATGCCGTCGCTGGCGGTCACCGTGACCTCCACGTCCGCGGCGGTCTCGTAGTCGAGGCTCTCCCGGACGACGAGCCGCGTCACGCCGCCCTCGGTGACGAGGCCGAAGGCGTCATCGCCGCCGGACATCGACCAGGTGAGGGCGTCGCCGTCCGCGTCGGTCGCCGACAGCGTGCCGACGACGGTTCCCTCCGCGGCGTCCTCGGCGATGGTCTTGTCGGAGATCGCGATCTTCTTCGGGGCGCTGTTGAACACCGCGTCGAGTGCCACCCGCCCGTCCTCGAACTGCAGGAAGGCGATGCTCGTCAGAGTGTCCGTGCCGTCGTTGCCGGCGATGTCGCGCGTGTCGGAGACCGTGACGGTGCCGTCGTCGTTGCGGGTGATCTCGTAGTCGTCGGCATCGCCGGTGTAGCGGACGACGTCGTTGCCGCTGCCGCCGTCGATCGCATCGTCGCCGCCGCCGCCGGCCAGCGTGTCGTCGCCGGCCTTGGCGTCGATCGTGTCGGCGAAGAAGGTACCTGTGTAGGTGTCGCGCGCGTCGGAACCGATGAAATTCTGCGCATAGGAGGCGATCAGCGCCTTCACCGTGTGGATGTCGGCGGGCGTCGTCGCGTCCGGTCCGTGCATCCAGGTCTGCGCGAGGATGTTCACCTCGCCGAAGATGCGCTCGAGCGGGCCGGTGCCGCTCTCGAGATCGAGGCCGGTGATCGTGAGCTCCGGGTCGGTGATGCCGGTATTGTCACCGTTGCCGAAGGTGATGGTGTCGACCGTGCCGGAGAGGACGTGCACGTCCTCGCCGCTCACCGGGTCGGACCAGTTGTAGACGAAGTTCGAGCCGGAGAGGGAGACGATGCTGCCGTCGGTCCGGCCGGCAAAGAGCAACTCGTTCGCCGGGTCGCTCGCCGACCAGCCGTTGCCGCCAAGGAAGGTCGGCAGCCCCGAGACGACCGCGGCATAGGCCTCGTCGAGGTAGGTATCCCAGTTCACCCCACCGTTGCCGGTCGCCGTCAGCGTGTTGGCGTCGATGGTGATGGTGCCGCGCGCCTCGTCCCCGGCCTCGGCGGCGTCGAGCACGTGCACGTCGAAGGTCTTGTCGTGGGAGACGCCGTTCGCATCGGTCGCGCGGATGGTGACCTCGTGCACCGCAGCCGCCTCGTGGTCGAGCGGGCCGTTTGCGACGAGGTAGGCGCGGACCTCGCCCTCGACCTCGAGCGTCTCGATGGAGAAGAGGCCGCTCGCCTCGCCCACCACCTCGGCCGTCTCGGGGTCGAAGCTCGAGTCGAACTGCATGACGTAGCCGAGCAGTGTCGTGCCCTCGACGTTCTCCGCCACCGACAGGTAGTCCTTGCCCGTCGGTACCGAGGAGAGCTTGAAGGGGTCGTCGGTGGCGCTGATCGTGATCGTCTCGGTGGTGACGTTGCCGGCCTCGTCGGTGGCGTTCACCACCAGCGAATAGAGGCCGCCCGCCGGCGCACCGGCCTTCGAGTTCTCGTGGTCGAGCGTCGACTTGAGGACGACGCTGACGGTGCCGTCGGCGTTGGTCTTCAGCGCGAACTGGCCGTTGTCGTTGCCGACCGCGGAGGCGAGCGACCAGGTGATCGCGCCACCCTCGGGATCGGTCGCCGAGAGCGTGCCGACGAGGCTGCCGGTGCGTGCGGATTCCGACATGACCGTGTTCGACAGCGCGATGTCGACGGGGGCTTCGTCGCGGTCGGTGACGGCGATGGTGAAGGTCTTGGTCGTCTCGCCGCCCTTGCCGTCCGAAACTGTGACGGTGACGTCGTGCGAGGCCTTCGCCTCGTGGTCGAGGGCCGCCGTGGCGACGAGGCGGGTGATGCCGTTCTCGGTCACCAGTGCAAACAGTCCGTCGGCGTCGTCGGAGAGGGTGTAGGCGAGGGTGTCGCCGTTGGCGTCGGTGGCGGAGAGGGTACCGACGACGGTCCCCGCCGCGGCATTCTCGAGGACGGCGTTCGCTGAGAGAGCGAGGTCCTCCGGCGCGACGTTCGCCTCGCCGGCCTCCCAGACGTCCATCGTCTTGACGGTGATGGTGCCATCGATCTGCCAGGAGACGACGAGGCTGCCGTCGGCGGCGAGCGCCACGCGCGCCTGGGTGAGGTAGCTGCCGTCGCTCTCGCCGATCACCACGGTCTCGCCGACCGGATTGCCCTCCGCGTCGATGAGCTGTCCGTAGACCTGCGAGCTCGCCCACTCGCTGTCATAGGCGTTGTAGACCAGGACGTAGCCGCCCTCGGGGAGGGCCACCAGCGAAGCGCTCTCGTGGTAGACGCCCGCGAGGCCGCCGATGTCGACGGCGTCGCCCGTCGGGTTGCCGTCGGCGTCGAACAGCCGCGCCATCAGGGTGGTGGTGCCGAGGTCGGGGTCGGCGAGGGTCTGCCAGACGACGAGGAAGCCGCCGTCCGGGTTGGCGACCATCTCGGGGGCGATGGCCTCGCCGGCGGTGTCGCCGGTCACCTCGAACTCGCCGTCGAGCGGCGTGCCGTCCTCGGCGAACAGGCGGGCGCGCAGCCCCGAGGTGCCGTCCGCGTCGTTGGACCCGTAGACGACGACGAAGCCGCCCTCGACGGCGGTGACGGTGGGATCCGTCTGGGCGCCGGCGGTCACCTCGTTGACGAGGAACTCGGAGCCGACGGGGTTGCCCTCGGCGTCATAGATCTGCGCCCGGATGCCGGCCTGGCTGCCGTCGTCGTGGATGGTCGTTGTCGAGCTGGCCGAACCGGACTGGTAGGTGACGACGAAGCCGCCGTTGTCGAGGGCGGTGATCGACGGCATCGACTGGTTGCCGAGCGTCGTCGTGTTGACCTGCAGGACCTCGCTGACGGTCTCGCCGTCGGCGGAGATCACCCGGGCGTTGACGCCGTAGGCGCTGCCGTCGACCTGGATCCACGAGACGACGACGTCGCCGCCCGCGAGCACCGTGACGATCGGGCCTTCCGGATTGGTGGTCGTGTCGGCGTCGATGAGGATCTGCTCGCCGACGGGCTCGCCGTCCGCGTCGAAGAGCTGGGCGCGGATGCGGGTGTCGCCGTCTTCCGTGCCTTGCCAGACGACGAAGATGCCGCCGTCCGGGAGGACGGTGCTGGTCGAGGACCAGACGTTGCTGCCGGCGGTGAAGGTGGCGTCCGTGCTCATGCGAAGCTCCTCGATGTCGGCCGGTCGCGTGGGGAGGCATCCACCCCTCGCGAGGGGCGGTGACGACGCCCCGGTGTCGCGGGCGTCTCGGCTTCCCCGGCGCCGCCGAGCCCCCCGGTCCCCCCGAGCGTGTCCGGCGCAGCCGCTTGTTTGGAATTTGACCAATGAATGCAAATGCGAGTCATTTGCAATAGCGTGTTAGGGGCGCGCCGTTGCGGAGTCAATCGCCGCGGCAGCAGCGACTGGTGGCAGGCGGATGGACGACACGCGCGGGCAATGGGCGACGGCGAGGCGGGGGACAGACAGGCGGCGGGGGAACGCAAGGCGTCGGCTTCGACCGCGCCCCGGGGGTTGGTCGGCCCCGGGGGCGCTGGCCGGCGGCGTCGGGATGCTGTCTTCGGCGGGTGACCGGCGGCCTGCCGGACGCCGGAGCCGCCAAAGTCCGCCGCCCGTGCCGACGTTCGCCATGTGCGGCCGCCGCCGCAGCCCGTGCCAGCGCCGCGGCCGCGCCGTCAGCGCTTCCGCCGCTCGCCCTCGAAGGTCAGCCCCAGGGCGACGGCCTCGTTGCCGAACTTCGCGCGGATCTTGTCCATCGCCTGTTCGGCCTTCGCCCGCTTGGCGCCGCCCACGTCGACGAGATCGGCCGGGTCGGCCGCCGTCGGCGCCTCGAGCTCGGAGACGCCGACGCCGATCAGCCGGTAGGGCCTTCCCGGCGGCTCGCG
>CALRZT010000308.1:0-6230 GCA_943372725.1 Pseudoxanthobacter soli DSM 19599 | reverse complement strand
AAACCACGTCATCGCGAGCGACAGGAGCGGCGCCCGGAAGCGCCGTCCGCCCGGAAAGCGCGGCACGGGAAGCCGGGCGAAGACGTCGAAGCGGCCGGTGTCGCCAGCGATCGCGTCCGCCATCAGCTGCCCGGCGAGCACGGCGATGCTCACACCCTGCCCCGAGTAGCCGCCCGCGACATAGAGCCCCGGCCGCTGCCGCCGCAGGAACGGGGTGCGCGTCTGGGTGATGCCGAGGGTGCCGCCCCAGGCGAAATCGACGCGCACGTCGGCGAGTTGCGGATAGACCTCGATCATGTGGTGGCGGACGAACGCCTTCATGTCCTTCGGATCCGCGAGCCCGAACGTCTCGCCGCCGCCGAAGAGCATCCGCCCGTCGCCGCTGAGCCGCCAGTAGCGCACGACGAAGCGCGAGTCCGATACCGCCTCGCGGTTCGGGATCAGCGCGTCGCAGCGCGCCCGGCCGAGCGGCTCGGTGGCGAGGATGTAGTTGCGGATCGGCAGCACGCGCGCTTCCGCGTCGGGATCGAGCCCCGACAGGTAGCCGTTGCCGGCGAGCACCACCGTCTCCGCCTCGACCCGCCCGCCGCCGTCCGTCTCGACGCCGCCGCCGCGCCCCTCGACGACGCGGACGACGCGTGTGTGCTCGTGCAGCACCGCCCCCGCCCTTTCCGCTGCCGTGGCGAGCCCGAGGGCGAAGTTCAAGGGATGCAGGTGGCCGGCGCCGCGGTCGCGGAAGCCGGCGAAGTAACGCGGCGTGCCGATCGCCGCCGCCACCTGGTCGCGGTCGAGCCCCTCGATCTCCTCGTAGCCGTAGTCGCGCCGGAGCTTCTCGGCATAGCCGATCTCGTCGTCAGCGAGCGAGGCCTTGTGGACGACGTCGATCAGGCCCGGCACCCAGTCGCAATCGATGGCGTGGCGGTCGATCAGCCCGCGCACCAGCGCCTTGGCATCCTCCCCGAGCCGCCACAGCCGGCGGGCGTCGTCGAGGCCGACATGACGCTCGAGCCAGACCTGGTCGCGCCGTTGGCCGGAGTGGAGCTGGCCGCCGTTGCGCCCCGACGCGCCCCAGCCGACCTGGTTCGCCTCGACCAGCACCACCTTGCGGCCGGCCTCGGCGAGATGCAGCGCCGCCGACAGCCCCGTGTAGCCACCGCCGACGACGCAGACGTCCGCCTTGACGGTGCCGTCCAGCCGCGGCCGCGCGACGATGCCGTTGGCGGTGGCGGCATAGTAGCTCGGGGCGTGGGCCGGAGCCCCCGCCTCGAGGTCGAGCGGCCCGCTCACGCCGCGATGCGCCCCTGCCGCTTCAGCTCGGCCCACGTCTCGTCGAGGGTCTTGGTCGCCCGCGCGATGAGGTCGTCCGCCTCGCCGTGGGTCAGCACCAGCGGCGGCGACAGGATCATCGAATCCCGCACCGCCCGCATGATCAGGCCGTTCCTGAACGAGATGTCGCGGCAGAGCGTGCCGACCTGGCCGACGGGCTCGAACTTCTCACGGCGGCTCGGCTTATTCGGCACGAGCTCGAGCGCCCCCATCAGCCCGACCATGCGCGCCTCGCCGACCAGCGGATGCTCGCCGAGCGCCTTCCAGCGCGCCTGCAGGTAGGGGCCGATGTCGTCACGGACGCGGTCGACGAGGCCCTCGCGCTCGATGATCGCGAGGTTGGCGAGGGCCGCCGCGCACGCCGCCGGATGGCCCGAATAGGTGTAGCCGTGGTTGAAGTCGCCGCCCTGGAAGACGACGTCGGCCACCCGGTCGGCGATCATCACGCCGCCGATCGGCAGGTAGCCCGACGACAGCCCTTTGGCGATCGGCATCAGGTCCGGCTTCAGCCCGAAATGGTCGGAGCCGAACCACGAGCCGAGCCGGCCGAAGCCGCAGATCACCTCGTCGACGACGAGCAGGATCTCGCGCTCCGAACAGATGCGGCGGATCTCCGGCCAGTAGCTGTCGGGGGGAATGATGACACCGCCGGCGCCTTGGATCGGCTCGGCGATGAAGGCGGCGATGGTGTCCTCGCCGAGGGCGTCGATGACGGCCTCGAGGCCGCGCGCCGCCTTCAGCCCGAACTCGTGGGGGGAGAGGTCGCCGCCCTCGCCGAACCAGTAGGGCTGCTGGATGTGGACGATGCCGGGGATCGGCAGCCCGCCCTGGGCGTGCATCGGCCCCATGCCGCCGAGGCTCGCCCCGCCGATCGTCGAGCCGTGATAGCCGTTGCGCCGTGAGATGATCGTCTTCTTCGTCGGCTTGCCGGCGACGTCCCAGTAGGTCCGCGCCAGCCGGATCACCGTATCGTTCGCCTCGGAGCCGGAGTTGCAGAAGAACACCCGGTTGAGGTGGGGCTGCGTCAGGCTCGCGAGCTTCTCCGCCAGCGCGATCGCCGGCGGGTGCGAGGTCTTGAAGAAGGTGTTGTAGAAGGCGAGCTCGCTCATCTGCCGGTGCACGGCGTCGGCGATCTCGACGCGGCCGTGGCCGATCTGCGTGCACCAGAGGCCGGCCATGCCGTCGAGGATGCGGTTGCCGTCGGAATCCTCGAGCCAGACCCCCTCCCCGCGCACGATCACCCGCACCCCTTCGGTCGCCAGCGCGGCCGAGTCGGAGAACGGATGCCAGTGATGCGCCGCATCACGCGAGCGCAGGTCGGCGGTGTCGTAGGTGTTCCTCATGATGGCTCCGGCTGGGGTCTTCCTTGCCTGGCGGCGGCGCCTCCCCCGGGCGGCCGTCGCGGTCCCGCGGCCTGACGGCCTGCGGTTCCTCACACGTTCAGCAGCAGATACTCCCGTTCCCACGGGCTGATGACGGCCATGAAGGTCTCGAACTCGGCCTGCTTGATCGCCTGGTAGGTGGCGACAAACGACTTGCCGAAGATCTCGACCAGTTCCTCGCAGTCGGCGAACAGCTCCACCGCCTCGAGCAGGCCGCGCGGCAGCTGGAAGGGCAGGTGGCGGGCCGAGCCCTCGACCGGATCGTCCGGCGACAGGCCGTTGACGATGCCGATGTAGCCGCAGGCGAGCGACGCCGCGATGGCGAGGTAGGGGTTGGCGTCCGACGAGGGCACGCGGTTCTCGACCCGCCGGCCCTGCGGCGACGAGTTCGGCACGCGCAGGCCGACCGTGCGGTTGTCGTAGCCCCAGTGGACGTTGATCGGCGCCGCCGTGCCGCGCGCCAGCCGCCGGTAGGAGTTGACGTAGGGCGCCATGATGCACGTCACCGCCGGCAGGAAGCGCTGCTGGCCGGCGATGAAGGCGAAGAACTCGCGCGTCGGCGAGCCGTCCTCCTCGTCGGAGAAGATGTTGGCGCCGGTCTCCGCGTCGATGATCGACTGGTGGATGTGCATGGCCGAGCCCGGCTCGCGGCTCATCGGCTTCGCCATGAACGTCGCATACATCTTGTGGCGCAGCGCCGCCTCGCGGATCGTCCGCTTGAACAGGAACACCTGGTCGGCGAGCTCCAGCGGATCGCCGTGCAGGAGGTTGATCTCCATCTGCGCCGCCCCCTCCTCGTGGATGAGGGTGTCGATCTCCAGCCCCTGGGCCTCGGAGAACTCGTAGATGTCGTCGAACAGCGCGTCGAACTCGTTGACGGCGGCGATCGAATAGGACTGCCGGCCGATCTCCGGCCGCCCCGAGCGCCCGATCGGCGGCTTCAGCGGATAGTCGGCGTCGGTGTTCGGCTCGACGAGGTAGAACTCGATCTCCGGCGCCACCACCGGCTTCCAGCCCTTGAAGGCGTAGAGGTCGAGGATGCGGCGCAGCACCTGGCGCGGCGCGATGTCCACCGGCCGGCCGTCGCGGTGGTAGGCGTCGTGGAGAATCTGCGCCGTCGGGTCGCTCGCCCACGGCACCACCGACAGCGTGGTGAAGTCCGGCTCGAAGACGAGGTCGCCGTCGGTCGGGTCGTGCTCGAAGCCGCCGCCCTCCTCGGGATAGTCGCCGGAGATCGTCTGGGTGAAGATCGAGGTCGGCATCGTCATCGACGGGCCGTCGAGGAACTTCGAGACCGGCATCATCTTGCCGCGGGCGACGCCGGCCTGGTCGGGGACGATGCACTCGATGTCCTGCAGGCCACGGCGGGCGAGCCAGCCGCGGGCCGCCTCGGCGTCGGCGACGCCGCGCGCCCGCTCGACGACCTCTTCGCCCTTCTTCTTCTTCGCCATGTCCCACCCGCTCGCCGCGAACCGCCCGCGTCCACGGGCAGCCCGATGGTGGACGAGGCGACGGCGGGCGCGCAAGGGGGGGGGCGGGCGGGGTGGCGCTCGGGCCGATGGCGCGACGGCCGCCCCCGGGCAGCCCCGCCAGCCCGTCATCGAGGCCGGCCCCGCCGGCGAAGCGGAAGAAATCGGAACATCCAGAAACTTCCGGCAGCAGCGGCCGATTCCTGCAATTTAATTGTGAATCCAGACCACTACGTTGCCGCGTCGGACGATATTGCATAGTGTTTCGCCATCGCGCGGGTCGCAGGGAGCGACATCACGACCGAGCTTGTCGCCGCAGACATCCGTCATGCGGCGACGAAAAAGCACGAAACCGCGCGCAGGGGTAAAATGCGATGCAGAACTTTTTCGCTCTGACGAGGGTGCTGCCGGCGGCGGCGCTGCTGGCGTCCACCGCGCTGGGTGCCGCCACGCCGGCGTCCGCGCAGGCGGAGTATCCGCGGATGACGATCGTCATCTACAACAACTCGCCGGACTACAATATCTACCCGGTTCTCTCCACCGGAGCGGCGGACTCCGGCCAGTGGCTGCAGGCCTACATGGAGGTCCCGAAGAAGGACCTCGCCAAGCGGCCCTACCAGAAAGTCGGCCAGTTCCGCCTCTATCTCGCGGCGAAGGGCGCCGGCATCCCGCCGAAGGGCGAGTTGCGGCTGACCCTGCCGGTCGCCACCCAGCTCGTGAAGAACGCCGACGGCACCAAGCCGAACCAGCTCGCCGACTGGTGGGGCGGCGGCCGCATCGAGATCTTCTCGGCTCCCGCCAAGGACGGCAAGCCGCCGGCGGCCCTCCTCGACGCCATCAACAACCGCCCGGACCAGACCAAGGTCACGCCGCTGAAGGGTGCGGAGCTGCCCGACTGCGTCAAGGGCTGCGGCTCCGGCGCCCTGCAGATCTACCATGATCCGGCCGGCCTCGGGCACAATCTGCCGCTGCAGCTGACCGAGTACACGCTCGGCGCCGTCAACGACAAAAAAGACCCGATGACGATCAACCCCTTCAACGTCGACTACGACGTCTCCTACGTCGACTCCACCTTCCTGCCGGTGGCGATGGAGCCCTACGACAACGAGCAGGTCGGCTATGTCGGCATGATCTCGTCGATCGACGACTTCAACGACGCGATGGACCGTTTCCTGACCGACTATCCGGGTTGGCCGCTGTTCGTGAACAAGAAGGTGCCGGATTTCGTCAAGATCCCGTCGCCGCTGAACGTCTTCGGGCGCAACCTCACCGCCAAGCAGCCCGACCTGTCGGCGCCGCCGTGGGCGCCGCTCGACACCCTCGTCGACAACTACACGGACTGCGTCGACAAGAAGAAGACCGGCGCCTTCTGCGACAAGGTGCGTGAAGTCCAGGTGCTGTTCACCAAGAACTTCAACAACTACGAGCAGAACTTCGACAAGTGGAAGTGCAAGGAGGCGAGCCGCGCCTCCGGCGACACGATGAGCATGGTCGGCCACATCTACGGGTTCACGCCGTTCAACGACGGCTGCGGCAACGCCAAGCTCAACCTGCTGGAGGAGACGCCGGGCTTCAAGGCCGACAACTACAAGGAATTCCGCCGCGTCAAGGGGCTGTTCGACGACCTGCAGCTCGCCCCGGAGGGCAAGTTCGACCCGTACGTGCTGCTCATCCACGACAAGAAGTATCTCAATGCCCCGAACGTCTACGCCTATTCGGTGGATGACGCGCTCGGCAACATGCAGGTCGACGGCAGCGGCCTGATCCTCGCCGTCGGTGGCGCGGACCGGCTGCCCAATCCGGACGCGGCGACGCCGCCGGTGCACGTCTCCTTCGGCTACGACAAGGCCGCCAAGGTGAAGTACACCAACTACCGGATCTGCAAGACGGGCAAGCAGCGCGAAGTCAACCCCGACTTCGCGAGCTTCGACATCTCCATCAACAACATCAAGGGCTGCGTCCTCACCCTCTGGGACGACAACGACCGCGTCTACCAGTTCAAGATCACCCAGCAGCCGCCGTTCCCGCCGGGCCCGGGCTACGATCCGCAGAC
>CALRZT010000307.1:0-6231 GCA_943372725.1 Pseudoxanthobacter soli DSM 19599 | reverse complement strand
GGCGCAACAGCGGCTCCCCGCGCAGTTTGCGACCGGAGCGCGGCGGGTCGCCGCGCCCGCGGAATTTCCGGCCATCCGCGGCCCTCGCGCGCACCCTCATACGAAGCCTTCTCAGACGAAACTTTGGGGTTCGACGTCGACGTGGCGCTCGACGCCGCCGCGGGCCGGCGGCGCGACGGCGAGCCAGGCACGCAGATAGCCCGGCAGATCGAGGCCGCGGGCGGCCTTCACCAGCAGGCGGAAGCGGTGGCGACCACGCAGCACGGCGAGCGCCGCCTCGGCGGGGCCGAGCACCTGCGCCCCGTCGGCCCGTGGCGCCGCGAGGGCAAGCGCTCGGGCGTAGGATTCGGCCGATGCCCGGTCCGGGCCGGAGACGACGATCGCCGCGAGCCGGCCGAACGGCGGCAGGCCGGCGCGGCGGCGGGCGTCGATCTCGGCGGCATAGAAGGCGTCGGAATCACCCGCGACCAGCGCCCGCATCACCGGGTGGTCGGGATTGTGGGTCTGCAGCAGCCCGACGCCGGCGGCCCCTGTGCGCCCGGCGCGGCCAGTCACCTGCGAGAGCAGCTGGAACGTCCGCTCGGCGGCACGCGGGTCGCCGGAGACGAGGCCGACGTCGGCGTCGACGACGCCGACCAGAGTGAGTTTCGGGAAGGTGTGACCCTTGGCCACCAGTTGCGTGCCGACGAGAAGGTCGACCTTGCCTTCGGCCACCAGTGCGAGTTCGCGGCGGATTCGCTCGGTGCCGCCGGTGTCCGACGACAGCACCAGGAGGCGCGCCTGCGGAAACCGCTCCGCCGCCTCCTCCGCCACCCGCTCGACGCCCGGGCCGCAGGCGACGAGACGCCCCTCGGCGCCGCAGGCAGGGCAGGCGTCCGGCCGCTTCTCGGTATGGCCGCAGTGGTGGCAGACGAGCTGGTCGCGCAGGCGGTGATCGACCAGCCAGGCCGAGCACTGCGGGCACTGGAAACGGTGGCCGCAGGCGCCGCAGAGCGTCAGCGGCGCGTAGCCGCGGCGATTGAGGAAGAGCAGCGCCTGTTCGCCTCGCTCGAGATTCCGGGCCACGGCGTTCGCCATCGGCGGCGACAGCCAGCGGCCGCGCTCCGCCAGCGAACGGCGGAGGTCGATGACGGCGACATTCGGCAGCACGCCGCCGCCGGTACGGGCGCCGAGCACGAGGCGCTTGTAGCGGCCGGCGTCGGCGTTGACCCGGCTCTCCACCGACGGCGTCGCCGAGGACAGCACAACGGGGAAGTTGCCGATTCGCCCGCGCACCACCGCCATGTCGCGGGCGTTGTAGGGGACGCGGTCGTCCTGCTTGTAGGCGACCTCGTGCTCCTCATCGACCACCACCAGCCCGAGCCGCTTGAACGGCAGGAACAGCGCCGAGCGCGCCCCAACGACGCACGGCACCGTGCCCTCGCAGACGCCCCGCCAGACGCGGGCGCGCTGCGCCGCCGGCACCGCCGAGTGCCACTCGGCCGGCCGCGCCGCGAATCGGGTCTCGAAGCGGGCGAGCACGCTCTGGGTGAGCGCGATCTCCGGCATCAGCACCAGCGCCTGCCGGCCCTGGCGCATCGTCTCGGCGGCGGCCTCCAGGAAGACGTCCGTCTTGCCGGAGCCGGTGACGCCGTCGATCAGCGTCACCGAGAAGCCGCCCGTCTGCACCGTCTCGCGCAGCGCCGCGGCCGCCGCCGCCTGCTCGGGCGAGAGCGTCGGCGCCCGCCCGAGGCCGGCATCGGGCGTGGCGACGATCGGCACCGGCGGCATCGTGACGACCGCGAGGCTGCCGGCGGCGAGCAGCCCCTCCACCACCGACGTGCTGACGCCGGCGGCGGCCGCCAGCCCGCCGCGCGACCAGGCGAGGCCGTCTTCCGTCAGGGCGAGGACGCGGGCGCGGGCGGGCGTCATCCGCTCCGGCGGCGGGCCGACGCGGACGACGCCGTAGCGGGGTGCCTCCGGCGCATAGGCCTGCGGCGCGCGCAGCGCCATGCGCAGCACCATGCCGCGCGGTGACACCGTCCAGCGCGCCACCCACTCGACGAAGGCGCGCATCTCGGCGTCGATCGGCGGCACCGGCACCACCGCCTCGATGGCGCGCAGGCGGTTGTGGCCGATGCTGTCGTCCGGCGGGTCCTCCCAGACCGCGCCGAGGACGCGGCGGGGGCCGAGCGGCACCTCGACGATGGTGCCGGGCGCGAGCGGCTCGTCGGCCGCGTAGGTGTACGCGGTGTCGACGGCGACGGGCAGGAGCACGGACACGCGATGGCGCATCCGCCCCCTTTAGGCGAAAGCGCCGCCCCGCGCACCCTCGCCCGTCGCGGGGCAGGGCCTCACCCGCCTCACCGCTCGATCGGCACGCCGACGAGGTTGCCCCATTCGGTCCAGGAGCCGTCATAGACGCGCACGTCGGGGTAGCCGAGGAGCTGCGTCAGCGCGAAGTAGGCGACCGTCGCGCGGTGGCTCATCCGGCAGTAGGCGATCGTCGGCATCTCCGGCGTCAGCCCGCGCTCGGCTGCCATCGCGGCGATCTCGGCCTTCGGCTTGAAGCTCTCGGTCTCGTCGAAGAGGTCCATGTAGAAGAGGTGGCGGGCACCCGGGATGCGGCCCGGCCGCACCGCGCCGACGTCCGGCCCGCCCGGCCCGCCGACGCGCTCGCCGCGGTATTCCTCCGGCGAGCGGGCGTCGACGATGGCGATCTCGGGATTGCCGAGGAGGGCCACGACGCGGTCGCGCAGGATGCGCATCTCCTCGCGGCGCGGCGTCGGGTGATAGGCGCGCGGCGCCGGCGGCTCGGGAACCTCGGTGGTCAGCGCCCGCCCCTCGGCCACCCAGCGCTTGCGGCCGCCGTCGAGCAGGCGAACGTCGGCGTGGCCGCAGTAGCGCAGCGTCCACCAGGCATAGATGCCGAACTGGATGCCCTCGCCATAGACCACGACGATGGTGTCGTTGCCGATGCCGGCAGCCCCCATGCGCCGGGCGAACTCCTCCGGGCTCGGGAACTCGCGCATGCGGGCGTCCCACAGCGCCTCCTTCCACTTCCAGGCGCGGGCGCCCGGCACGTGGCCGGCCTTGTAGGCGGCAAGATCGTCCTGGCCCATGCCGGCGATCTCGATCAGGCGGATGTCGCGGTGGCGGTTCGCTTCCAGCCACTCCGGCGTGACGAGGCCGGTCGGCTCGGGGGCCGAATCGGCGGCGGCGGTGTTCGTCGGATCGCTCATGCCGCGCGCACCCCTTCGCCGCCGTCCCGGCGGACCCTGACCACCATCTCCGAGCCCGCCGCCATGCGGCTGCCGACGCCGCCGGTGAGCGCCTCGCGCTCGACGAGGGCCACGCCGGCCTCGTCGAGCCCGGCCGGCACGATGACGTCGACGGCGATGCGCTCGCGCTTGCTCCCGCGCTCCGAAGGCTCGAACGCGACCTCGGTGGCGAGCGGCGTCGCCGGCAGCCCGGCCGCCTCGAGCGTATTGCGCAGTCGGCCGGTGACGCAGGAGCCGATCGCCAAGAGCAGCAGTTCGCCCGAGGTGCAGCCGGCATCGGTGCCGCCGTCCTCGCGGGTGCGGTCCATGACGACCCGGTGCTGCCGCGCGGAGCCCTGCAACCGCCGCCCCTCCTGCCGTTCCACGCGAACGTGTGCCACTCTCGGCCTCCCGGTCCGGACTGATTTGTCAGACGGTACGACGGTCATAGGGGTTGTCAATGGCGGGGGAAGTTGCCCGTCGCAGGTGCCCCATAGACCCTTCAGAGGCGAAACATGGCGTCCACCACAGACAACCGGCCTCTGATCACACGAGATCAGATGCTTCCGTTGTTCGCCGCTGCGATACCGAGCTTTCTGCCATCGTGGCAGGGCTTCCTTTCCGAATGGAAGGACGATCCAGAGTCCCCGCTCTACCTCGCACTGGCCGATCTTGCGCGTCATCTCGTAGATCAGCTGTCGCGCGGAGAGATTGCGGACTTTCCTGCACTGTTTGATCTCGTCGAACGTTGTCATGTGGACGGAGACAACTACGTTCGCGAGGCGGTGACGATCGGGCTGCTGGAGGATCTGCAGAATTTGAATCTCCATGTAACCACCGCCCCAGCAGACTTCGAAGTCTGGCTCGGACCGAAGAGCAAAGCCCTTTGGGAGGGCTTGAACCAGTTCTGGGCCGGCAAGGCTCCGTACGTGCGGGGGGGATGACCCGGTGCGCTATGGCGTCCACCATCGAAGCAGGCGTTTCCGCCGCCCGAGCGTTGACAGCGCGCTGCCGAGTCCGCTATCTCCCCGGCACGAAATCGGCGGGTGCCTTGGTGCCCGCCCAGACTTTTGCGCCGGAGCGCCGGGACCCATGAAGATCAAGAATTCGATGAAGTCGCTGCTCGGTCGGCACCGCGACAACCGTCTGGTGCGCCGCAAGGGCCGCATCTACATCATCAACAAGAAGGCGCCGCGCTTCAAGGCGCGCCAGGGCTGATGCCCTGCGGCGCCGGCCCGTCCGGGTCGGCGCTCGGCGGCCGCGTGGCCGCCTTTCCATCACGATGACAGATCGGGCGCGTGGCATCAGGTCGCGCGCCTTTTTGTGTTGCCCGCAGCGCCGCCGCCTTTGACCCGCCACGGGTCGCGCGCAATATCTCAGAGATGCGCACCCCCTCCCTCTCCCGCGCCGGTCTGTCGGCGCTCGTCGCCGCGGCGGTGATCGCCGCCCCGCTCGCGGCCGTGCCGGCCCGTGCCCAGTCGCCCAACGACCTGCCTCCGGGCGTCAACCCGCTGCCGGACCTGCCCGCCCCCGGCGCGCCCGGCCCCGGTCTGCCCGCGCCCGGCGCGCCGACACCCGACCCGCGCGCACCGAACCTGCTGGAGCCGCCGGCCGAGTTGCCATCGGCGCGCCCGCACCTGCCGCCGGATCACCCCGAGACCGACGCGCAGACAGCGGGCAAGGGCGAGCCGAAGGCGGAGCCCAGCCTCGATTCGCTGTTCACCGACCTCGCGAACGCCAAGGACGACCGCGCCGCCGGCCAGGTCGCCGACCGCATCCAGCGCCGCCTCGCCGCCTCCGGCAGCTCCACCATCGACGTCCTGATGGGCCAGGCGCAGGTGGCGATCGGCGCCGAGAACCTGCCGCTGGCCCTCGACCTGCTCGACGCCGTCACCCGCCTGCAGCCGGCCTTCGCCGAGGGCTGGAGCCGCCGCGCCGCCGTCCACTACCAGCGTGACGACTTCGGCAAGGCACTGGCCGACCTCGAGCACGCGCTCGCCCTCGAGCCGCGCGACTGGCGCACCCTCGTCGGCCTCGGGGTCGTGCTGCGCGCGCTCGACCGTGAGGAGGCGGCGCTCAAGGCCTATGAGGCGGCGATCGCCGTGCATCCGCGCAACGAGGAGGCGAAGAAGGCGCACGACGACCTCGCCGCCGAAGTGCGCGGCGTGGAGCTTTGAGCCCGCGGGCGCGGTGAGAGCCGGCATGGTCGCCCTTGTCGCCGGAACCGTCCTCGCCCTGCCGCTCGTCGCGGCGGCCGGGTCGGCTGTCGCCACCCGCCTCCTCGTCGCCCGCATCGAGGCGGACCATCCCCCCGTCGGCCAGTTCGTCGAAGCCGGCGGCCGGCGCACGCATCTCGTCGACCTGCCGCCCGCCGCCGGTGCCGCCAAGGCGCCGGCGGTCGTCTTCCTGCACGGGGCGGTGGCCACCCTCGGCGATCCGCTGCAGGCCTTCCGGCGGGCCCTCGAGGGCCGCGCCCGCCTCGTCTTCCTCGACCGCCCCGGCCACGGCTATTCCGACCGCGGCGGACCGGGCGACGCCGACCCGCTGGTGCAGGCCGACGCCATCGCCGCGACGCTGACGGCGATCGGCGTCGACCGCGCGATCATCGTCGGCCATTCCTTCGGCGGCGCGGTGGCCGCCGCCTTCGCCGTCGCTCACCCGGAGACGACCGCCGGCCTCGTGCTGCTCGCCCCGGCGACGCACCCGTGGCCGGGCGGTGTCTCGTGGTCCTACGACCTCGTCGGTGCGCCGCTGTCGGGCGCTTTCTTCGCGCAGACCATCACGACGCCGCTCGGGCTCGCGCTGCTGCCGTCGGGCTTTGCCGGCGTGTTCGCGCCCGAGGTGCCGGCGGACGGTCTGATCGAGGCGACGGCGGCGAAGCTCGCGCTCCGCCCACAGGCGTTCCGGGCGAGCGCCGAGGACATCCGCGGCCTGAAGGCGCGGCTCGCCGCCTTCGCCCCGCGCTACGCCGAGATCACCGCGCCGACGGTGG
>CALRZT010000306.1:0-6261 GCA_943372725.1 Pseudoxanthobacter soli DSM 19599 | reverse complement strand
GCGGCATGGCGCGCGCCAGAGGCGCGCCCTTCTTGTGCTGGGCCCCGGCTCGGCGGTCGGCTGCGCCTCCCTTGGCCGGGGTGACGACGGAGGGGGGGCAGTGGAGCGAGCACGGAGGCATTGCCAACGTCCGTCGCCCACGGCATCCTGCGGTTGCGCTGAGCCTCCGCTCGCCTGGGTTCTTTGCCGATGGCCGCCTGGGTGTACATCGTCGCCTCGGGACGCAATGGCACGCTCTACACCGGCGTGACGACCGACCTGCCGCGGCGCGGCTATGAACATCGCGAAGGCCTGGTTGAGGGATTCACGCACCAGCACGGCTGCCAGCGGCTCGTCTGGTACGCCGAGTTTGAAGACGTCGTCTCGGCCATTGCCCACGAGAAGCGGCTGAAGCGCTGGCGGCGGGACTGGAAGCTCGTGCTGATCGAGGAGATGAATCCTGTGTGGGAGGATCTCTACGAGCGGCTGAATGCGTGAGCGGCGCGCGTCGCAAGTCGAGAGGTAGATGGTGCTGCGGCACGCATGGTGCTGTGGCATGCAGGGGCTGCGGCACGTAACCCACTTTGACTTTGGCGCCGTCATCCCGGACCAGCGAGGCGCAGCCGAGCGCCTGATCCGGGATCCAGGAGAGAAGACGCGCCGCAGGCGCGGCTTTGCGCGCGCCGGAGGCGCGCATTTCTTGCGCTGGGCCCCGGATCGGCGCTCGCCTGCGGCTCGCTTGTCCGGGGTGACGATGGAGAGCGAGGAATGACGCCGTGAACCATGACGAGCAACTCGCGGCCGGGGCGGCCATCCTGGGGACCAGGCTCGCCCCGCTCGGCTTCACCTTCGCGGTGGCTTCCAGCGGCGACAGTGCCGGCGGTCCCTATGCCGCGGGCGCGTTCACGCGGGGACGGCAAGTCCTCTCGTTCTCGATCCGCCACGGCGCCCTCGGCCTCGTCACCTACCACCTCGGCGATCAGGAATGGTCGCATTCCGAAATGATGCGGGCGGTACAGCGTCCGGCCCGCTATCCGGGTTTTGCGGACGGCGACAGGCTCGGGGGATTCCGCCGGCTGCTCGCCGATCTCGAGGCGTGCGACGCCTTCTTCGCGACGGACGGATGCGAGATTGCCAAAGTGGTGAGGGCCCTGCCGCCGAAGCCGAAGGGTTTTCGCGGGCTGGGCTGAGACTGGAGTGCGGCAGCCGGTCCGGCGCGCAACGGATTTCGACAATTTTGCCGCGTCATCTCGGGCCAGCGAGGCGGAGCCGAGCGCCCGATCCGGGATCCAGGGGAGAAGACGCGCCGCAGGCGCGGCATGGCGCGCGCCGGAGGCGCGCCCGTCTTGCGCTGGGCCCCGGATCGGCGCTCGCCTGCGGCTCGCTTGTCCGGGGTGACGATGGAGGGGGTTGATAAGTTCGGACGGAAGCACCGCCCCCTCACCCCACCCGCATCACCCCCTCCGTCTCCCCCAAAAACCCGCCGCTCTGCCGCGCCCACAGCTCGGCATACAGCCCACCGCGGCGGATCAGTTCCTCGTGCGTGCCGGTCTCGACGATCCGCCCCTCGTCCAGCACGACCAGGCGGTCCATGCGGGCGATGGTGGAGAGGCGGTGGGCGATGGCGATCACCGTCTTGCCGGCCATCAACGTGTCGAGCTCGTCCTGGATCGCCGCCTCGACCTCGGAATCGAGCGCGCTCGTCGCCTCGTCGAGGACGAGGATCGGCGCGTCCTTCAACAGCACGCGGGCAATCGCAATGCGCTGGCGCTGGCCGCCGGAAAGCTTGACGCCGCGCTCGCCGACCTGGGCGTCAAGGCCAGTGCGGCCCTTCGGGTCGATCAGGCCTTCGACGAACGCGTCCGCCTTGGCGCGGGTGATCGCCGCCCGGATCGAGGCCTCGTCGGCGTCGGGCAGGCCGTAGCGGACGTTGTCGCGCACCGAACGGTGCAACAGCGAGGTGTCCTGGGTGACGACGCCGACGGCGGCGCGCAGGCTCTCCTGGGTGACAGTCGAGACGTCCTGGCCGTCGACGAGGATGCGGCCGCCCTCGAGGTCGTAGAAGCGGAGCAGCAGCCCGACCAGCGTCGACTTGCCGGCGCCGGAGCGGCCGAC
This sequence comes from Pseudoxanthobacter soli DSM 19599, assembly GCA_943372725.1. GTDB lineage: Bacteria > Pseudomonadota > Alphaproteobacteria > Rhizobiales > Segnochrobactraceae > CAMDHY01. Next base: position 4,167 of record CALRZT010000306.1, on the reverse strand, counting down.
GAGGCCGACGCGCTCGCCGGGGGCGACAGACAAGTTGAGGTCCTCGAAGACGCCGGACTCCTGGCCGTAGTGGAAGCGGACGTGCTCGAAGCGGACCTCGCCGCGGGCGACCGCGAGTGGCTTCGCGGCGGGCGCGTCGATGACGGTGAGGGGCTGGGCGATCGTCATCATGCCCTCCTGCACCGCGCCGACGTTCTCGAAGATGCCGGTGACCTCCCACATGATCCAGCCGGCCATGTTGACGATGCGGATCGCGAGCCCCGTCGACAGCGCGATGGCGCCGAGGCTGACGAGGCCGTTCGACCACAAGAGCACGGCGGCAAGCCCGGTGCCGGCGAGCAGCAGCGAGTTCAGCGTCGTCACCGTCATCACCATCGTGGTGATGGTGCGCAGCTGCCGGCGGTAGGCCGCGACGTGCTCGTCGATCGCCTCCTCGATGTAGCCGTCCTCGCGCTCGGCGTGGGCGAACAGCTTCACCGTCATGACGTTGGTATAGCCGTCGACGATGCGGCCAGTGAGCAGCGAGTGGCGCTCGGAGAGCTCCTTCGACAGCCCCTTCAGGCGCGGCACGAAGGCCCTGAGCGCCAGGACGTAGCCGATGATCCACAGGAACAGCGGGATCGCCAGATAGAGGTCGGCGTCGGCGAACAGCACGAGGGCGGAGAGTGCGTAGAGGGTGGCGTACCAGACGCCGTCCAGCGACTCGATGACGGAGGCGCGCAAGGCCGGCGCCGTCTGCATGACGCGGCTGGCGATCCGGCCGGCGAAGTCGTTCTGGAAGAACGACAGGCTCTGGCGCGAGACGTGGCGGTGCGACTGCCAGCGCACGAGAGCGGTGAAGGGCGGGATGATGGTCTGGCGGACGATGAGGTCGTGGAAGAAGTTCGCCGCCGGCCGGGCGATCAGCACGACGAACAGCATCCAGGCGAGCAGCGTGCCGTGCTCGGCGAGGAGCAGGTCGGGCGTCGTCGCGCCGAGGATGTCCACGAGGTCGCCGACATAGGCGAACATCGACACCTCGACGAGGGTGACGAAGAAGCCAGCCAGCATCAGCAGGGCGAACCACGGCCAGGCCTGGCGGACGTGGTGCCAGTAGAAGGCGGCGAGACCCTCCGGCGGCGGGCCGTCCGGGGGGCGGCGCCAGTCGATGCGCCGCTCGAAGAAGGAGAACATGGCCGACGTCCTGACAGGGGGCGCCGGCGCGGGCCACGGAGGGCAGCGGAGCCGGAACGCGAGACGGCCGGCGGTGGGGCCGCCGGCGCGTGGAAGCCGAAGGTTGTGGCGGGCGAATGCGACGGCGCCGTGGCGTCGCGGGCGGTCGGCGGACGGGCGGCCGCGTGGCGCGGGAAAACGCCTCGTCTGCGCAGGCGGTGCACGGCTGCGCGCCGGACCGGGACGCCGGCTGAACCGATTGTGATCGCCGCGGGGGGCGAACGGCGGCGGCGCCGCAGCGCGGTGATCGACAAGCCCGCCGGGCGTGGCTTACGACAAACACCAGGGTAGCGACGCGTCGCGCGAGACGGCGCACGACAGGGATGCCCGCCGCTGGCGGCGGGCGACGTCCGGGGGAACGACAGCATGACCGACCACGCCAAGAGCGCCCGCGTGCGCGCAACGATCGCCGCCCTTCTCGCCGCCGCGGGGCTCGGCGCCCTGCCGGCCTTCGCCGAGACGCCGCTCGCGCCGCGCGCCGTGCCCGACAAGCCGACGCTCACCGAGATGCAGTCGGTGCGCACCACCGGTCGGGTGGTGGTGAAGTTCTCCGAGGGCGTGAAGGTGCGGATCGCGGCCGGCCGGACGCGCGGGCTCTCCTCGGTGGAAGACAAGGCGCTCCGGGCGGTGCTGGCGGACGCCGGCGTGGACCTGTCGGACTTCCGCCGCCTGCACGCCCGCGGCGAGGCCGAGCTCGACGCCGAGCGCGCGGCGAGCGAGGCGGAGAGCGGCGAGGCCCTCGCCGACCTCAACAACTATTACGTCGTGCCGGTGACGGGCTCGCTCGGAGCGGCGGAGTTCGCCGCCCGGCTGAACGCGCTGTCCTTCGTCGAGCTCGCCGAGCCGCAGCCGGCCCCGAGCCCGGCGCCGGCGACGCCGGACTTCAGCGGCCAGCAGGGCTATGCGCTGCCGCCGGGCACCGGCATCGGCCGGCTCGACACGCTGACCCACCCCGGCGGCGACGGCAAGAACATCACGATCGCCGACATCGAATACTCCTGGCTGTTCGGCCACGAGGACCTGCAGCTGAAGCCGGAGGCCACCATCCTCGGCAACCGCACGCCGTTCGACTTCTTTAACGACACCAACCACGGTACCGCCGTGCTCGGCATCCTCGGCGCGCGCGACAACGGCAAGGGCGTCACCGGGCTCGCGCCGAAGGCGACGCTGAAGGTGTCACCGGCCGACACCGTCGAGGGCGGCTTCGACGTGACGTTCGCCATCGGCGTGGCGACGGGGGCGCTGAAGAAGGGCGACGTCATCCTGCTCGAGCAGCAGACGCCGGTGTGCGGCGGGGTCTGCGGCGGCGACCAGGTGGGCTGCGGACCGGTGGAATTCTTCCAGGCGACCTTCGACGCCATCAAGTCGGCGACCGCCAAGGGCATCGTCGTCGTCGAGGCGGCCGGCAACGGCGCGGTGAACCTCGACGGCCCGGCCTGCAACGGCCGCTTCGACCGCAGCGTCCGGGATTCCGGCGCGATCATCGTCGGTGCCGGCTCGGCCGCCGGGCGCTCGCGGCTGTCCTTCTCGAGCTTCGGCTCGCGCCTCGACGTGCAGGGCTGGGGCGAGCAGGTGACGACGACGGGCTACGGCGACCTGTTCGACACCGGCACGCGGCGCAAGCAGTACACGGCGAACTTCGGCGGCACCTCGTCGGCCTCGCCGATCGTCACCGGCGCTGTGGCGATGATCCAGGGGGCGCTGAAGGGCAAGAAGCTCGCGGTGGCGACGCCGAAGGAGATCCGCAAGGCGCTTGCGAAGACCGGCCAGCCGCAGACCGGCGCCGACCTCATCGGCCCGCTGCCGGACACCAACAAGGCGCTGAACCGGCTGCTGAAGGCGCGGCAGAAGGCGCGGAGCGAGGCGGTCGCGGGGACGACCGAAACGGCGGCCGAGGCGCCGGTTCTCGCCGCAGCGGAGTGAGGGACGGGGCCGGCGCCGCATGAGGGCGCCGGCTAGCCTGCATCCCTCGAGGGCTCAGGCGGCCCGGGCGGCGGCGCCGAGCGCGGCGGCGCGGACGTCGAGACGGGCGCGGACGGCGGCCGGAAGCTGGCGGGCGGATTTCACCCGCGGCAGCGGCAGCTCCGATATCGCCGGCGTCTCGGCGCCGTAGAGCGCCTCGTATTCGGCGAAGTTGTCGAAGCGGCGGCGGGTGACGTTGTCGACATAGGTTTCGGCCGCCGCGCCCTCGGCGAGCACCAGCGCGTGGTCCTCGAGCTCGATGTGGTACCAGGTGAAGCGCTCGGCCGGGGCCGGCTCATGGCGGATGGCGAGGCCGTCGACGAGGGCGGCGGCCTGCACCAGCAGCCCGTCGACGAGGAGCGCGTGGTCCGGCGACACGAGGAGGTCGCGCGACGGCGTGTTGTCGCCGAGGGCGCCGGCGGTGACGCGGATGGGGAAGTTGCGCTGCGGATCGGCGAAGACGGCGACGACCGCCTGCCGGCCGATCCAGCGCACCGGCCGGGCCCGGCCATCGGTGCCGAGCACGAGGTCGCCGATCGTCAGCGTCTCGACGGTCCGCTCGCCCGACGGCGTCGCGATGTGCGTTCCGGCGAGGAAACAGGTGGTGAAGGCAGCGGAGTTGGCGGTGACGGCGTCGCCGTTCGAATAGGTGGAGTTGGTGAACAGGAAGTAGGAGCCGCCGATGACGCCGATCCAGCCGTTCTCGAAGAACCCCACATACTCGAAGTCCACGAACGAGGCATCCGGGCCGTCGACGGTGACGGTGTCGCCCGTTTCGAACGTCGTGTCGCTCCCGTCCGCGTCGACGCAGTTGTAGGTCCCGGACCCATAGAGACTGGCGATCGTGAAGTTGGGCTCGCCCCCGCTCAAGATGTAGGCGTTGAGGGCGTCGAAAGTGGCCATACTGAACAGTCCCCGTTCACTGCGTGATAGCGTGCACCGGCCCGGGCGGCCGGCCACAACCGCCACGACCCGCAATGCGGGTGTGAAGGG
>CALRZT010000305.1:0-6304 GCA_943372725.1 Pseudoxanthobacter soli DSM 19599 | reverse complement strand
GAGACGATGAAGGCGAGCATGGCGCCGGCAACGATGCCGGGCATGAGCAGCGGCAGCGTCACCCGCAGGAAGACCTGGCGCCAGTCGGCGTAGAGGTCGCGGGCGGCGTCCTCGACGTCGCGCGGCATGTCGCGCAGCCGCGCGCGGATCGGCAGCAGCGCGAACGGGATGCAGAAGACGGTGTGGGCGATCGCGACGTTGGCGATGCCGAGGCGGAGCCCGATCGTCGAGAAGAACACCAGCGTGGCGATCGCCGTGACGATCTCCGGCACGACCAGCGGCAGCGCCATCAGCGATTCCGCCGCCGGCTTGCCGAAGAAGGCGCGGCCGCGCTCCAGCGCGATCGCCGCCGGCACGGCGAGCATGGTCGCCACCACGGTCGCCGAGATCGCCACCGTGATGGAATTCCATCCCGCCCGGCGGAGATCGGAATTGCCGAGCGCCTTCTCGAACCACTGCAGCGAGAAGCCGCCCCACACCATCGCGAGGTTGGAGGCGTTGAAGGCGTAGACGACGAGCACGACGAGCGGCGCGTAGAGGAAGACGATCGTCAGCACCGTCAGCGTGCCGAGCCCCGGCGTCGCCCGCCAGTCGAAGCCCTTGGCCCGGCCGCTCATGGCGCCACCTGCCCGGCGCGCCGGCGCGCGGCGATCACCAGCGCCACCAGCACGAAGGCCATCAGGATCATCGAGGCTGCCGCGCCGAACGGCCAGTTGCGCGAGGAGGTGAACTGCAGGTGGATCAGGCTGCCGATCATCAGCTTGCGGCCGCCGCCGAGGAGGTCCGGCGCCAGGAACGCGCCCAGCGCCGGCACGAAGACGAGGATGGTGCCGGCGGCGACCCCGGCCTTGGCGAGCGGCCAGACGACGTAGCGGAAGGCGGCCCAGCGGCCGGCATAGAGATCGTGCGCCGCCTCCACCAGCCGCGGGTCGAGGCGCTCGAGCGTCGCGTAGATCGGCAGCACCATGAACGGCAGGAACGAGTAGACGAGCCCGAGCAGGATCGCCTCGTTCGAATAGAGGAAGGTGATCGGCTCGCTCGTCACGCCCGTGCCGATGAGGGCCGCGTTGACGAGCCCCTGGTCGCGCAGGATCAGCACCCAGCAGTAGGTGCGGATGAGGAGGTTGGTCCAGAACGGGATGGTGATGGCGAGCACGAGGAGATCGCGCGTGCGCTTCTCCCGGCAGGCCATGAACCAGGCGACCGGCAGGCCGATCAGCACCGCGAGGACCGTCGTCGCCGCCGCGAGCAGGATCGAGCGGCCGAAGATGACGAGGTAGGTGTCGTCGAAGATCAGGCTGTCGTCGAGGTCGCGGTCGAACAGGAAGCGGACATAGGCCTCCCCCGTCACCGGCAGGCGGACGCCGCCATAGGCGCCGGCGGTGAGGAAGGAATAGGCGCCAGCGATCAGCATCGGCGCGACCATGAAGACGAGGACGACGCCGAGCGCCGGCGCGAGCAGCGGCAGCGTGCGGATGCGCGCCGTGCCGCTCATCGCGCCGTCCCCGGGTGGCCGGCCGGAGCCGTCACGGACGCGGTCCCGCCGTGTCCTCGGCAACGGGGCGCTCGGCCTCCTTCGCCCAGCGCGCCACCACCGCCGAGCCGGCCTCGACCCCCGGCGCGGCATCGCGCAGCCGCGCCTTGATCGCCGTCCCGCCGGCGAGCGTCACCTCGTAGAGCACGTCGGAGCCGAGGAAGGTCAGGGTGGTGACTGTACCCGGCAGGCCATCCGCGGTGCCGGCCTCGCCGGCGCGGACAAGCTGCACCCGCTCCGGCCGGATCGCCACCGTGCCGCCGGGCCGCCCAACGAGCCCGCCCGGCAGGAGGTTCGCCTCGCCGATGAAGTCGGCGACGAAGCGGGTGGCCGGGCGGTCGTAAATCTCCGCCGGCCCGCCGATCTGCAGCACCCGGCCGGCGCTCATCACGGCGATGCGGTCGGACATCGCCAGCGCCTCCTCCTGGTCGTGAGTGACGAGCACGAAGGTGAAGCCGGTCTCGCGCTGCAGGCGTTTCAACTCGCCCTGCATCTCGCGGCGGAGCTTCTGGTCCAGCGCCGACAGCGGCTCGTCCAGGAGCAGGAGCCTCGGCGCTGGCGCAAGCGCACGGGCGAGCGCGACGCGCTGCTGCTGGCCGCCGGAGAGCTGCGCCGGCCGCCGGTCGGCCATCGCCTCGAGCTTGACGAGCGCGAGCACGTGCCGGACCCGCGCGGTGATCTCGGCCCGCGGCTTTCCGAGCCGCTCGAGTCCGAAGGCGACGTTCTCGGCCACGCTCATGTGCGGGAACAGCGCGTAGGACTGGAAGACGGTGTTCACCGGCCGCCTGTGCGGCGGCAGTTCGGTGAGGTCGCGGCCGTCGAGGCGGATGACGCCGGCGCTCGGGTGCTCAAAGCCGGCGATCAGGCGCAGGAGCGTGGTCTTGCCGCAGCCGGAGGGGCCGAGGAGGGTGAAGAACTCGTTCTCGAAGATCGAGAGCGATACGGCGGCGAGCGCGACGACCGAGCCGGGGCCGCTGCCGAAGGCCTTCGTCACCCCGGCCACCTCGACGAGAGTGCGAGGCTGCGCGGCCGGCGATCGGCGGTCGTCGATCGCTGCGGCCGGATGCGTCATGCCCTACCCCCTCGACCGCCCGCGGCGGCGTGAGGGGAATTTGGGCATGCCCGAAAGCCGGGCGTCAAGGGTGCGTGGAAGAGAGCTAGGCGGGCAGCGGTACATGAACTTGTTGGGCAGTGGTTGGTTGGCAGGTCAGTACGGCCAAGCCTGCAGACACCAGATCAGGTGGTCATCCCGGCCAAGGGAGGCGCAAGCCGACCGCAGAGCCGGGACCCAGCGTCAGGAGGGCGCGCCGCAGGCGCGCTCAAAGGGTCGCGCGTCCCGCGCGACTGTTTTCTCCTGGCTCCCGGATCAGACGCTCGGCTGCGCCTCGCTGGTCCGGGATGACGGCGGAGAGGTTTACGGAACGCGCCCACTCCGTTCCGCTCGCGGCTGCCTACTGCCCCACTCCCCCCAAACCCTTCCCTTTCCCGCCGTCCCCCTGTAGCCATCCCTCAACACCCGGCGGGGCCCATGCGCCCGCCTCCGCCATCGCACAGGACGTCCGACCCGATGCTCTCCCCCGACGCCGCGCCCGCCGACGAGCGGGCCTCGCCGCTCGCCGCCGAGATCGCCCGGCGGCGCACCTTCGCCATCATCTCCCACCCAGACGCCGGCAAGACGACGCTGACGGAAAAGCTGCTGCTCTACGGCGGCGCCATCCAGCTCGCCGGCCAGGTGCGGGCGAAGGGCGAGAACCGCCGCACCCGCTCCGACTGGATGTCGATCGAGCGCTCGCGCGGCATCTCCGTCGTCACCTCGGTAATGACCTTCGAGGTGGAAGGCCACGTCTTCAACCTGCTCGACACCCCGGGCCACGAGGACTTCTCGGAGGACACCTACCGGACGCTGACGGCGGTCGACTCCGCCGTCATGGTGATCGACGCGGCCAAGGGCATCGAGGCGCGCACCCGCAAGCTGTTCGAGGTCTGCCGCCTGCGCGACATCCCGATCGTCACCTTCATCAACAAGATGGACCGCGAGGGCCGCGACCCCTTCGAGCTCATCGACGAGATCGAGAAGACGCTGGCGCTCGACGCGACGCCGGTGACCTGGCCAATCGGCCGCGGCCGCGACTTCGTCGGCACCTACGATCTCGCCACCCGCCGCGCCCGCCTGATGGCGCCCGGCGAGGGCGAGACGACGCTCGACCCGCTCGAGCCGCTGGAGCTTGCGGCCAAGGTCGGCGACGAGCGCGCCACCCAACTCGCCGAGGACATCGAGCTGATCGACGCCGCCTGCAAGCCGTTCGACCTCCGGTCGTTCCGCGAGGGCCACATGACGCCGGTGATGTTCGGCTCGGCGATCAAGAACTTCGGCGTCCGCGACCTGATCGAGCGCCTCGCCGCCGACGCGCCGCCGCCGCGCGACCAGCCGGCGGACCGGCGCGTCGTGGCGGCGACCGACCCCGGCATGAGCGCCTTCGTCTTCAAGATCCAGGCGAACATGGACCCGAACCACCGTGACCGCATCGCGTTTGCCCGCGTCTGCTCGGGCCGGCTCAGGCGCGGCATGAAGGCGCTGCACGTGCGCACCGGCAAGACGGTCGGCCTGCACACGCCGCAGTTCTTCTTCGCCCAGGACCGCTCGCTCGCCGAGGAGGCCTTCGCCGGCGACGTCGTCGGCATCCCCAACCACGGCACGCTCCGGATCGGCGACACGCTGACCGAGGGCGAGCCGCTCGCCTTCACCGGCCTGCCGAGCTTCGCGCCGGAAATCCTCCGCCGCGTCCTCCTGTCGGATGCGATGAAGGCGAAGAAGCTGCGTGAGGCTCTGCAGCAGCTCGCCGAGGAGGGCGTCGTCCAGGTGTTCCGCCCGGTCGACGGCTCGCAGCCCCTGGTCGGCGTCGTCGGGCCGCTGCAGCTCGACGTGCTGGTCGAGCGGCTTTCCGCCGAATACGGCCTGCCGGTGCGGCTCGAAAAGAGCCGCTACGACCTCGCCCGCTGGATCGTCGCCGACGACAAGTCTGCCCTCGACAAGCTGATGGAGGCCGAGCGCGGCGCGATCGCCGAGGACGTCGACGGCGACCCGGTGTTCCTCGCCACCTCGCAGATCAACCTGCGCCTCACCGGCGAGCGACACGCCGGCGTGAAGTTCCGCGAGACCAAGCAATACGCGATGGCCCCCGCCGCCTGAGGGCGGCAGCCTTTCGGAAGGTCGCGCAAGGCTCCCTCAGCCGGCGTCCCAGACGCCGCGCAGGAAGGCGCCGGCGCGCGTCAGTGCCCGGCCGCCCGCCGACAGGTGGCCGCGGAACAGGTGCCAGACGTGCACCATCTCCGGCCACACCTCGAGCGTCACCGCCACGTCCGCCGCGCCGAGTTCGCCGGCGAGGGCGACCGAATCCGACAGCAACGTCTCCGCCGAGCCGACCTGGATCAGCACCGGTGGCAGGCCGCGGAAGTCGCCGCCGAGCGGCGAGGCGAGCCGCGGGATCGGGTCGGCGCCGGCGATGTAGTCCTTGGCGACGTCGAGCAGGTAGGGCCGCTGGATGATCGGGTCGATGTCGGCCTTCGTCGCGTAGGTGTCGCCGCGGCAGTCGAGATCGACCCACGGCGCGATGACGAAGGCGGCGCCCGGCAGTGGCTCGCCGGCATCGCGGAGCGCCAGCAGCGCCCCCATCGTCAGGCCGCCGCCGGCGCTGTCGCCGGCGATCGCGATGTCGTGCGGCGCGAGGCCCTCGGCGAGCAGGAAGCGCCAGGCGGCGAGCGTGTCGTCGAGGGCGGCCGGAAACGGATGTTCCGGCGCGCGCCGGTAGTCGATCGCGAGCGTGCGGGCGCCGGCGGCGCGGCCGAGCGCCGTGACGAGCAGCCGGTGGCTCGCGACCGAGCCCGAGACGAAGGCGCCGCCGTGCATGTAGAGGATCGCGCGCTTGGCATCCGCCGCCGGCGTCTGCGACCACTCCGCCGGCACGCCGTTCGCCATGACCGGCGTCAGCGTGACGCCCGCTTCCAGCGGGTAGAGCGTGCCGAAGGAATCGAGCCGCTCGCGCCGGCCGGCGAGGTCGGGCGGCCGCGGCCGCGAGGCCATCAGGGCGCGGAAGGCGGCGATCTCGCTGTCGGCCATGTCAACAACTCCCCCGACCGGACGGTCTCGGTGCCGCCTCGGACGGCCCGATTCTCTGCGGCGGCAGTCTCACCCGTTCGCCTCGCCGGCGGAAGCCTTCCCGTCGCGCCAACCACGGCTTCGGGGCCGAGGCGACAAGGGGGGCGCTTGACAGCAGGAACGCATTCCTGTCATGACGAGATATGTTCTGTTTTTGTTCCTACATGGTTGACAACAGACCGGCCGCGCCGCCGGCATGGTGGTTCGCGTCGGTGGCGGCCATCGTGCTGGCCCTGCTGTTCGCCGGGGTGCCGACCGCCCGTGCGGCCGAGCGGCTGCCCGGGCCGTTCGCGGCGACGGTGGAGCGGGTGATCGACGGCGATTCGCTTGCTGTGCGGGTAAGCGTCTGGCTGGGGCTGGAGGTCTCGACCATCGTCCGCCTGCGCGGCGTCGACGCGCCCGAGCTCGCCGGCCGCTGCCCGGAGGAGCGGCGGCGGGCCGCGGCGGCGCGCGACGCCCTGGCGGGGCTGGTCGCCGCCGGCTCCGTCTCGCTTGCCGCCGTGGAGACCGACAAGTACGGCGGCCGTGTCATTGCCGACGTCGCCGACGGCAGCGGCCGGCAACTTGGCCCCGCCCTGGTCGAGGCCGGCCTGGCCCGCCCCTACGACGGCGGC
>CALRZT010000304.1:0-6339 GCA_943372725.1 Pseudoxanthobacter soli DSM 19599 | reverse complement strand
CGGCGGCGATTGCCGCCGGCGTCAGCCCCGCCGGCAGCACCGGCGTGTCGCCGAACGCCTTCGGGGCCGGCAGCGGTGACGCGACGGCAGAGGCGGCCGGGTCGGCCGAAGGGGTGGTTTCACCGGCGGCGGTGGCGGGCGGCGGGGCCGCGTCGGTGGGGCCGGCGGTGACGGCGGCGCCCGCGGCGTCCTGCGGCCGTGGCGACGGCACCGGCGTGTCGGCGGCCGCGGCTCCGGCGAGGCCGAGGGCCGCGATCACGACGAAGGCGGCGGCGAGCCGGCGCGGCGCAGCGGCCGCCGTACTGAAGCTGTGCGACGGGAGCGACCCGGTGAGACCGGGATTCGTCCACCGGAGGTGTGTTCGAACCGGAATGCGACCGCTCCGCTTGGCGCCCAGCCCCAACCGCCTCGTCGCACGGACGGAAGGGGGAGGCAAGCGCGGTGCGGGCTGCGAGGAGGGCGGGAGAGTGCCGCCAGCCAACGGCCAGCAGGGGCCTGGCCGCCGGGAGTCCGGCAAGCACCGCGTCAGCTCCACCACGCCGACGGCGTTGACGGAACGGCGCGATCGCGCGAGAACGCCGGCCGAAGCTTACCTGCGCTCGTAGGCAGCGAGTGAGCAAACGAGGACTGACATGATCGAGCTCGTCTTTCCGGACGGCGCCGCGCGCCCGTTCGATGCAGCCGTGAGCGGCCGCGACGTCGCCGCCTCCATTTCGAAGTCGCTCGCCAAGAAGGCGGTCGCCTATGCCCTCGACGGCGAGGTGCGCGATCTCGCCGACCCCGTCGGCCGCTCCGGCCGCGTCGAGATCCTTACCCGCGACGACCCGCGCGCCCTGACGCTGATCCGCCACGACGCGGCCCACGTGCTGGCGGAAGCCGTGCAGGAGCTGTTTCCCGGCACCCAGGTGACGATCGGCCCGGTGATCGAGAACGGCTTCTACTACGACTTCCATCGCGCCGAGCCGTTCACCCTCGACGATCTGCCGAAGATCGAGGCGAAGATGCGCGAGATCATCGCGCGCGACGCCCCGTTCACCAAGGAACTGTGGAGCCGCGAGGAGGCGAAGCGCGTCTTCGCAGAGAAGGGCGAGGCCTTCAAGGTCGAGCTCGTCGACGCCATCCCGCCCGGCGAGGATCTGAAGATCTACCGCCAGGGCCAGTGGTTCGACCTCTGCCGCGGCCCGCACATGGCCTCGACCGGCCAGGTCGGCAACGCCTTCAAGCTGATGAAGGTGGCCGGCGCCTACTGGCGCGGCGACGCCAAGAATCCGATGCTGTCGCGCATCTACGGCACCGCCTGGGCGAACCAGGCCGAGCTCGAGCAGTACGTCCACATGCTCGAGGAGGCGGAGAAGCGCGACCACCGCCGCCTGGGGCGCGAGATGGACCTCTTCCACTTCCAGGAGGAGGGGCCGGGCGTCGTGTTCTGGCACGCCAAGGGCTGGACGATCTTCCAGGAACTGATCGCCTACATGCGCCGCCGCCTGAAGCGGCTCGGCTACCAGGAGGTCAACGGCCCGCAGGTGCTGGACAAGTCGCTGTGGGAGACCTCCGGCCACTGGGGCTGGTACCGCGAGAACATGTTCCAGGTCCGCACCGCCGGCGAGGAGGCCGACGACGATCGGGTGTTCGCCCTGAAGCCGATGAACTGCCCGGGCCACGTGCAGATCTTCAAGCACGGGCTGAAGTCCTACCGCGACCTGCCGCTCAGGCTCGCCGAGTTCGGCTCCGTCCACCGCTACGAGCCGTCGGGCGCGCTGCACGGGCTGCTCCGCGTGCGCGGCTTCACCCAGGACGACGCGCACGTCTTCTGCACCGAGGCGCAGATGGCGGAGGAGTGCCTGAAGATCAACGACCTGATCCTCTCGACCTATGAGGATTTCGGCTTCGGCGAGATCATCGTGAAGCTGTCGACCCGGCCGGAGAAGCGCGTCGGCACCGACGCCATGTGGGACCACGCCGAGGCGGTGATGCAGGACGTGCTCGCCGAGATCGAGCGCCGTTCGGGCGGTCGCGTGAAGACCTCGATCAACCCCGGCGAGGGCGCCTTCTACGGGCCGAAGTTCGAGTACGTGCTGCGCGACGCCATCGGTCGCGACTGGCAGTGCGGCACCACCCAGGTCGACTTCAACCTGCCGGAGCGCTTCGGCGCCTTCTTTGTCGACGCCGACGGCTCGAAGAAGCCGCCGGTGATGATCCACCGCGCCATCTGCGGCTCGATGGAGCGGTTCCTCGGCATCCTGATCGAGAACCACGCCGGCCACTTGCCGCTTTGGCTGGCGCCGTTGCAGGTGGTGGTGGCGACGATCACGTCCGACGCCGACGACTTTGCCGAGAAGCTGGTCGAGACGCTGCTCGACGCAGGCCTGCGCGCCGAGGCGGACATCCGCAACGAGAAGATCAACTACAAGGTCCGCGAGCACTCGCTCGCCAAGGTCCCGGTGATGCTCGTCGTCGGCAAGCGCGAGGCGGAGGAGGGCACCGTGTCGATCCGCCGCCTCGGCTCGCGCGACCAGCAGTCGGCGACGCTCGCGGAGGCGTTGGCCGCCCTCGTCGACGAGGCGACCCCGCCGGACGTGAAGCGGCAGAAGGCGGCGACGGCGGCCAACCAGATGTAGCCTGGCGGGGATTCAATCGTCGCAGGTAAAGACTTGAAACGTGGCGCCTGTAGCAGTCGTCGCGGTTTCGCTCTTGGCTGTTGGACACCAACTTGCTGTCCTGACGACGTAGGCATCGGGTCGGTTTGCAGATATTGCGCTGACGATCTGACTAGCTTGGGCAAGGGATTGCGCGGGTAAAGCGGTGCGATACCAGCCCACGCGAGCGAATAAAATAGGATCGAAGGAGCTGTAGCGTTTCAATTCATCTGAGGCAGCGGGTAAATCTCTATCTCCGCCAGCGATCACGAGGAATGGAGCGTCAAGGATACCGCTGTCCTGAGGGCTGATGCTGGACCCACTCTGCTGCAGTGCGTCCTGCTCCCGCTGCAGTATGATTTGGTTTCCCACCGTACTCAGCGTCGATCCGGCAGCATTCACAGAAGTCTCCGCCGACGTGAGCTTTGTCAATGCAGAAGAAATTGCCTCCCGAAGGTAATTTACATCGTTTGAATTTTCAGCTTGCGCAAGTTCTTGCGACGCGGCTTCGATCTTGATTGATGCCTGATTAGTCTGGTGAGATGACTGTATGATTAGGTCGCCATACTTGATTGAAATATCGTGTTTAGATAACAATTCTACTACAGAATTTACCGCGCTCTGAGCTATATCGTGCCGCACAAAAAGGGTAGCGACGACTACAACCGCGGCGATCCGCAAGAGGTTACTGAGAAGAATTTCCAGGACGTCTATCCACGCCGCCCTACCAGTCCTCGTGGCAGCGCCCTCTGCAGGGCCCACAGCTTCTGCAATCTCCGGCATGATCCCCTCGCGCCCCAGCGTCGAATGGAGATTGCAACCATGAGGTAAAATCGACAAAAACACAACCGATGAGTGAGGGGTGCGGCCGCCCCTACTCTTCCAGCTTGCCCGGCACCGTCTCTTCCTTGGCGATGACCTCGACGTCGCGGTCGCGGCCGGCCTCGACGTGGAAGGCGCCGTTGTAGACGCGGTTGGCGTTCTTCGCGACGACGGCGTACTCGCCCTCGGCGAGCACGAAGCTCGGGAAGGCGCCGACGTCCTCGACGACGACGTCGCCGCCCGGGCTCAGCACCGACCAGTGGGTGTTGGCGAGGGCCTCGCCGCCGGGCTCGGCGACGAGCTTCAGGGTCACCTCGGCTGCCTGGTGGTGGAGGATCGCCTCGGTCAGCTTGCCCGGCTGCACCTCGAGGTCGGCGCGCAGCACGGCGTTGACGCCGCCGTAGCGGCTGACGACCTGGTAGGTGCCGGCGGCGACGCGCAGGATCGCCGAGGGCTCGACCTTCTCGGCCACGAGCACGCGTTCGCCGGCGACGTTGGCAAGCACGTCGAACTCCACCTCGGCCGGGTCGATCGGCAGGTCCTCGTCGATCACCGCCTCGAGCTTCAGGCCACCGGCGTTCATCACCACGGTCTGGCTGACGACCTCGTCCTTGAGGTCGACGCGCAGCGTCGAGCCGGCCTTGCCGAAGGCGGCGTGGACGAAATAGGTGCCGGGCTTCAGGCGGAACTCGGCGTCGCCGCCGACGGCGGAACCGACGAGGGGCAGCTTGCCGGTCTCGTCGGCCATGGCGCGGAACACCCGCCAGGTCATGCCGGAGCCGATCGGCTCGCCCTCCTCCGTCAGCTTGGCGACGAGATAGAGCGGCACCTCGCGGCCGGCCGGGCGGCCGGTGTCCTGCGTCACGGCGGGAGCATAGGGCACCGCCGTCTGCGGCGGCGGGGCGGTGGCGAGGGGGTCGGCGGCGGCGGCGTCGGCGGGCGGGCGCGGGCGGGGGACGACGAAGGCGCCGGCGGTCGGCTCGGCGAATGCGGGCGGTGCGGCGGCGATGAGTGTGGCGAGGGCGAGCAGCGAGCCTGCCGTCCGCCGCAGGAGATGGTCGCTCCGCTCGCCGCCGTCCGCCATCCGTGGTGCTCCGTCCGCCGATGTTCCCGTCGCACTGCAGTCGCAGAACGGGGGCGATTTCAAGACCTCGGCGCACCGGGGCGCGCCGAGGGCGGTGACGCTGTGTACACCGGCGGAGGGGCTGCACGCCACCCGGGCGCCGTTGACAGCTGCGGTCTGCTTCGCCCTGATGGCGCGGCCCGGCCGACCGCCGGTGGCGCGGCGACGGACGGGCCGCACCGTCGCGCCCCGCGCCGAGCCGGCCGACCCCCTCGTTCAGCGGACACCGATGACCGACCTCCTGACGCACCTGCGCACCCGCCGCTCCATCCCCGCCCCGCAGCTCGGCGAGCCGGGGCCGGACGCGGCGACGCTCACCGACATCCTGACGATCGCCGCGCGCGTGCCCGACCACGGCAAGATCGCGCCGTGGCGGTTCATCCTCTATCGCGGCGACGGCGCCGTCCGCGCCGGCGCGGCGCTCGCCGAGCTTCTGGCCCGCCGCGATCCGGCGACCTCGGCGGACCGCCTCGCCTTCGAGCGCGCCCGCTTCACCCGCGTGCCGCTCACCGTCGGCCTCGTCAGCCGCGCCGGGCCGCACGTCAAGGTGCCGGAGTGGGAGCAGCAGCTCTCGGCCGGCGCGGTGGGCGTCAACCTGCTGCACGCCATCCACGCCCACGGCTTCGCCGGCCAGTGGATCACCGAGTGGCCGTCCTTCGACGCCGAGGCCGGCGCGCTGCTGGGGCTGAAGGACGGCGAGCGCTTCGCCGGCTTCGTCCACGTCGGCACGCCGAAGCAGCCGCCCTTCGAACGCGACCGGCCCGACATCGCCAAGCTCGTCACCGAGTTCTGAGGGGGCCAAACCGTGATCTATTTCGACCTCGCCACCGGCCACCCGTCGCTCGAGCGCGATCCCTTCAAGGCGCTCGTCGCGCCGCGGCCGATCGGCTGGATCTCGACGCTCGACGCCGAGGGGCGGCCGAACCTCGCCCCCTACAGCTACTTCAACGCCGTCGGCGAGAACCCGGCGGTGGTGATGTTCTCCTCCGCCGGCATGAAGCACTCGCTCGCCAACGTGCTGGCGACCGGCGAGTTCGTCTGCAACCTCGCCACCTGGACGCTGCGCGAGGAGATGAACATCACGTCGGCACCGGCCGCGGCGGGGGTGAACGAGTTCGAACTCGCGGGCCTGACGATGGCGCCGTGCGTGGCGGTGAAGCCGCCGCGGGTGGCGGAATCGCCGGCGGCGCTGGAGTGCGTGCTGTTGAAGACCGTGCAGCTCGACGACCGCCACGGCAAGCAGGCCAAGAACGTCATCGTCTTCGGCGAGGTGGTGGGCGTCCATCTCGACGAGCGCGTCATCGTCGACGGTCGCGTCGACCCGGGCAAGCTCGAGACGATCACCCGGCTCGGCGGCTTCAACTATTCGGTGGCGCGGCCGGACACGATTTTTGTGATGAAGCGGCCGCCGGGCGCCGGCGGCATTGACTAAAAACAAGCCGGCGGCACGGACTAATACCGCGCCGGCAGCACAGACGAAGACCGCGCTGGCGGCACGGACTGATCTCAGCCGAGACCTGCGGCGCGGGCGCGGGCGATCAGGCGCTCGGCCTGCAGCCGGTGCGGCTGGTCGAGCATCGCGCCGTCGAGGGCGACGACACCCGCCCCCGGCCCGGCGGCGGCGAAGGCCGCCAGCACCGCGTGCGCGCGCCCAACCGCCTCCGCCGTCGGCGTGAAGGCGGTGTTGATCACCGGCACCTGGGCGGGGTGGATGGCGAGCTTGGCCGTGAAGCCGTCGAGCGCCGCCGCCTCCGCTTC
>CALRZT010000303.1:0-6347 GCA_943372725.1 Pseudoxanthobacter soli DSM 19599 | reverse complement strand
GCGATTCCTGCTTGGTGTCCTGCTTCACCGAGACGGTGACGAAGCCGCCGGGCAGCAAAAGCTCGTTCGGGTTGGGGAAGTCGGCGTAGATCGGCAGCGTGCCGGTCGTCTGCGAGATCTGGTTGCC
The DNA here is from genome assembly GCA_943372725.1 of Pseudoxanthobacter soli DSM 19599. Taxonomy (GTDB): domain Bacteria; phylum Pseudomonadota; class Alphaproteobacteria; order Rhizobiales; family Segnochrobactraceae; genus CAMDHY01. The sequence goes on along the minus strand of CALRZT010000303.1, from coordinate 6,220 downwards.
GATGAAGGCGATCTTGCCGGGGTGCTCGTAGGACTTGCCGTTGGAGAGCAGCAGCGTCGGCGTGAAGGTCTGGTGCGCGAGGCCCGGCTTCAGCTGGGCGGCCTGGATCTCCTCGGCGACCTCAGTGTACTGCGCCTCCGAGATCGAGAACACCACCCGCATCGGGTCCATCTGGACGACGGTGGCGAGCGTGCCCGTGGCGGTGTTGACGAGGTTGCCCTGGGTGACGTTGGTGTCGCCGATGCGCCCGTCGATGGTCGAGGCGATGTCGGTGTAGGAGAGGTTGAGCTTCGCCGTCTCGATCTGGGCGTTCGCCTGGGCGATCGAGGCCTTGGCGGATTCGACGTCGGCGGCGGCTTTGTCGCGCTGCGCCTGGGCGGTGTCCTGCACCGCCTGGCTGACGGCGCCGGACTTCACCAGGGCGATCTGGCGGTCGAGGGTGAGCTGGGCCTCGGCGAGCGAGGCGTTGGCGCCGGCGAGCTGGGCGTTGGCGGCGGCGAGCTGGCCGTTCGCCTGGTCGAGCTGCGCCTGGAACGGCGCCTTCTCGATTGTGTAGAGCGCCTCGTTCGCCTTGATGTGCGAGCCTTCCTGGAACAGCACGCCGGTGAGGAAGCCCTCGACGCGGGCGACGAGATTGAGCGTCTGGATCGCCTGGATGCGGCCGACGTACTGGAAGCTCTGGGTGACGTCCTGCTGCACCACCGGCGCGACGATCACCGCTGGCGGCGGCGGCGCCGCGGCGGTCTGGGCGAGGGCGGGACCGGTCGCCAGCGCGAGGCCGGCGGCGAGAAGGCCGGCGTGGGCGGCGCGGGCGCCCGCGGTCTTCACCGCCGTCGCTGCACCGAACTCGCTGGGCCGCCGGTGGCGCCGGACACGGACACTTTGAAACACCGGCGAACCCTCCCCGCGGTCACTGCCTCCGTGATAGCCAAGAGCGCGGCGAAAGGGAATTGCCAGATCGGGCGAAGCCGGCTGGTACCCCGCGCGGCGCGCGGTTGTGGCGGGCCGGTCACGGTCGCCGCGGTGTCCCGTCGCCGCCGCCGGCGCCGCGGCAGTTGAGCCGCGGCCGGCCGTGCGTTAAGAGAAATGTGAATGCCGACCGACCGTTCGGTCAATGAACGGTGGCGAGACAGCGCCGGCAACGGGGACGGCCGGGGCACATCGGAGGACAGTCCATGCGCGAGGCCTACATCGTCGATTTCGCCCGCACGCCGATCGGCCGCTTCGGCGGCGCCCTCGCCGGCGTGCGCACCGACGACCTCGCCGCGGTGCCGATCCGCGCGCTCCATGCGCGCCACCTCGGCATCGACTGGGCGGGCCTCGACGAGGTGATCTACGGCTGCGCCAACCAGGCCGGCGAGGACAACCGCAACGTCGCCCGCATGGCCGCCCTTCTGGCAGGCCTGCCGGTCGAGGTGCCCGGCACGACGGTCAACCGCCTGTGCGGCTCGGGCATGGACGCAGTCGCCATTGCCGCCCGCCAGATCAAGTGCGGCGAGGCGGAGCTCATCATCGCCGGCGGCGTCGAGTCGATGTCGCGCGCACCGTTCGTGATGCCGAAGGCCGACACCGCCTTCTCGCGCCACGCCGAGATCCACGACACGACGATCGGCTGGCGCTTCGTCAACCCGTTGATGAAGAAGCAGTACGGCGTCGATTCGATGCCGGAGACCGGCGAGAACGTCGCCGAGGACTTCCAGGTGTCGCGCGCCGACCAGGACGCCTTCGCGCTGCGCTCGCAGCAGCGCGCCGGTGCCGCCCAGGCCTCCGGACGGTTCGCCGAGGAGATCGTCCCGGTCACCATCTCCGGCCGCAAGGGCGACACCATCGTCGCCGTCGACGAGCACCCGCGCGCCGCGACGACGCTCGAGCAGCTCGCCAAGCTGCCGACGCCGTTCCGCGCCGGCGGCACCGTGACCGCGGGCAACGCTTCGGGCGTCAACGACGGCGCCGCGGCGCTGCTGATCGCCTCGCCGGAGGCGGTGGCGCGCTACGGCCTGACGCCGATCGCCAGGGTCTCGGGCGCCGCTACCGCCGGCGTCGCGCCGCGCATCATGGGCATCGGTCCGGCCCCGGCGACGCTGAAGCTCGTCGAGCGCCTCGGCATCAAGGTGTCGGACTTCGACGTCGTCGAGCTCAACGAGGCCTTCGCCAGCCAGGGCCTCGCGGTGCTGCGCCAGCTCGGCCTTCCCGACGACGGCGAGCACGTCAATCCGAACGGCGGCGCGATCGCGCTCGGCCACCCGCTCGGCGCCTCGGGGGCCCGCATCGTCGGCACGGCGGCGCTGGAGATGCGCGCCCGCAACGGCAGGCGGGCGCTCGCGACCATGTGCATCGGCGTCGGCCAAGGCATCGCGCTCGCCATCGAGCGCGCCTGAGACCGCATCGCGCTCGCCATCGAGCGCGCCTGAGGGTCTATCGGCCGGCGCTTCCGAGCCGGTCCGTCCGGCTGTAGGCTATCGCCCGAGCGTCCGAGCGGAGGAGCGCCGGTGTCGCGCGTGAGGGGCGTGGTCGCAGCGATGGCGGCAGTGGTTGGGCTCGGGTCCGCGCCCGCCGCCACGGCGCCGGTCCCGGTCTGCGTGCCGCCGGCGGGACCGATCGTCGCCGTCGCGGCGGTGACCGCGCCGTTCGAACTGCGGCTCGCCGACGGGACCCTGGTGCGCATCGCCGCCGTCGGCCTCGCCACCCCGGGGGAAGGCGAGGCCGCCGCCGCAGCAGTCCTGCGCGACCTCGTCTTCGACCGCGCGGTGCGTCTCGACGCGGCCCCGCCTCAGGCCGACCGCTACGGCCGCCGCGTGACCCGCGTCACCACGGTCGACGGCACCGACCTCGGCGAGCGCCTGGTGGCCGCCGGCGTCGCCCTCGTCGGGCCGGCTCCGCGCGACGCCGCGGACGGCCCCTGCCGGGCTCGCCTCCGCGCCGCCGAGGCGGCCGCCCGCGTCGCCCGCCGGGGCCTGTGGGCGGATGGCACCTTCGCGCTGGAGGCCGCCGACGACCCGCTGATCGTCACCCGCGCCGGCCGTTACGTCATCGTCGAGGGCCGCATCGTCGGCGTCGGCAAGGCCGGCCGGACGCGCTATCTCAACTTCGGGCGGCGGTGGAGCCTTGATTTCACCGCCACGATCGCCGAAAGCGAAGGGGCATGGCCGCGCGGCTGGGGAATCGGCCCCGATGCGCTGGCGGGTTCCCGCGTACGCGTGCGCGGCTGGCTCGAAGCGGACGACGGGGGTCTCGTGCGGCTCGGCCGCCCCGAGGATCTCGAGCGTCCGGACGGGCCGGCGCCGCGATGAGGACGAGTGAGCGTCGAGTGAGGGACGTCGTCTCTTGGGTCGCCGAGGGGGCGTGCCGTCCGGCCGGTCGGCTGGCGGCGGCGGCGCGCCGGCTTGCGCTGGCTACGGCGCTTGGGCTCGCCGGGTGCGCCGGCGTCCAGGACGTCGGCCAGCCGACGATCTCCACGCCGGTCACCGCCGATCCCGCCGCCGCACCCCCCGCCGACGTGACGCTGGGCGCCCGCGAGCATCCGCGCCTGGTGATGGCCTATGGCGGCGTCTATTCCGACCCGAAGGCCGAGCGGGCCGTGGCGCGCGTCGTCGGCCGGCTGGTCGCCGCCTCCGACGATCCGTCGCGCACCTACCGCATCACCATTTTGAACTCGCCGGCGATCAACGCCTTCGCGCTGCCCGGCGGCTACCTCTACGTGACGCGCGGCCTGCTGGCGCTCGCCGACGACGCGTCGGAGCTCGCCGCCGTGCTCGCCCACGAGATGGCCCACGTCACGGCGAACCACGCCATCGCCCGCCAGCGCCGCGCCGAGGCGGCCGCCGTCGTCAATCGCGTCGCCGCCACCGTCGTCGGCGATCCGACGGTCGCCCGCGAGACGATGGCGACGACGCAGATGTCGCTCGCCCGCTTCAGCCAGGCGCAGGAGCTCGAGGCCGACCAGATCGGCGTGAAGACGCTTTCCCGCGCCGGCTTCGACCCCTTCGCCGCGGCGCGCTTCCTCGAGGCGATGTCGCGCTTCGCCTCGCTGAAGGACGCCGCCGCCGGCGACAAGCCCGATTTCCTGTCGTCCCATCCGGCGACGCCGGAGCGCGTCGCGCTGGCGGTGCGGGCGGCGCGCCAGGTCGGCGGCACCGACATCGGCGAGCGCGACCGCGACGCCTATCTCGCCAGCCTCGAGGGCATGCTCTACGGCGACGACCCGCGCGAGGGCTTCGCCCGCGGCCGCGCCTTCCTGCACCGCGAGCTCGGCATCGCCTTCACCGTCCCGGCCGGCTTCTTCCTCGAGAACACCTCGAAGGCGGTGCTCGCCAGCGACGGCGGCAAGGTCGCCATGCGCTTCGACGGCGTCGAGGTGCCGGAGGCGATGTCGCTGCCCGACTACCTCGCCTCGGGCTGGGTGAAGGGGCTGATCCCCGACAGCGTCCGCTCCCTCGAGGTCAACGGCGCGCCTGCCGCGACCGCTTCGGCCATCTCCGAGGGCTGGTCGTTCCGCATCGCTGTCGTGCGGGCGGGCTCGCGCGTCTATCGCTTCATCTTCGCCACCGCCTCGCCGACCGGCGGCTTCGAGACCGGCTTCATGGAGACGGTGAAGAGCTTCCGGCGGCTGACGCCGGCCCAGATCGCCGAGCTTAAACCCCTGCGCGTGCGCATCGTCCGCGTCGGCGCCGGCGACACCATCGAGGCGCTTGCCGGCCGCATGGTCGGCATCGAAGCGGCCCTGCGCCGGCCGCTGTTCATGGTGATGAACGCGGTGCAGACGAACGACGACCTGAAGCCCGGCATGGCGGTGAAGATCGTCGCCGAGTAGTCCGCCGGCGCGGCGCGGCCGGGCCGCGCGATCAGGCGGAGACGGTGAGCTCGATCCGGTCGGCCGCGAAGCGCGTGTAGCCGCATTCGAGCGGGGCGCCGTCCGGGTCCCCGTCGACGCTCTCCGTCACCAGCACCGCCGCCCCGGCGGGAAGACCGAGGCGCAGCGCGTCGTCGGCGTCCGCCACCGCGGCACGGATGCGCGTCTCGAGGCGGACGTAGTCGGCGATGCCGCAGCGCGCGAAGGCGGCGGTGTAGGAGCCCGTCTCGGCGATCAGCGCCGGAAAATCCGGGAAACGGTCGGCCGACAGCCAGCCGGTGGCGACCGAGATCGGCGCGCCGTCGACGACGCTCATGGTCTCGATGCGGTGCAGCGGCGCGCCGGGGTCGATCGCGAGCCGTCGCGCCAGGGCCGGCGTGGCCGCCTCGACGACGGCGCCGAGCAGGATGCGGCCGGGCGTGCGCGCCGCCGCCTCGACGGCGGCGGAGAAGCGCGTGCGGCGGCCGATCGGATAGGGCAGCGGCCGCTCGGCGACGAAGGTACCGCGGCCCTGGTCGGCGCGCACCAGCCCGTCGGCGGCGAGCGCCGCGATGGCGCGCCTGAGCGTGTGGCGGTTGACCCCGAAGCGCAGCGAAAGCTCGGCCTCCGTCGGCATCCGCTCGCCCGCTGCGAGTGCGCCGGAGGCGATCTCGTCGCGCAGCGCATCGGCGATCTGCCGCCAGGCCGAGACGCCGCTGCCGCGCACCACCGACGGAGCGGCCGCTCGTCCCGCCGCAGCGGGTTCATCCTTCCCCACGACCGTCTCCGTTCGTTCGCCGGCGAAAAATATTCATCTAGTCTTATAGACAAATTTTCGCCGTCCGTCCATGGTGCCGCTCGTCGGGCCCGACCACGCGTCCCGGTGTGGCGTCCCGCGGCTGCCCCCAACCGCGGCCCCCTGACGCCAGAACCCGGCGGCGGCCTCAAAAGGGCGTCACCCGGCGCGGGAGAGTTTCGCGACGGCGACCCCGCCGCCGCGGCCGGACGGAGTAACCGCGATGTCCCTCGGCGTCCTCCTCGTGCTGATCCTGGCGGCGGCCCTGCACGCCGGCTGGAACGCCGCGGTGAAGAAGGTCGAGGACCGCGAGGCGGCGGCGATCGCGGTGGCCGGCGGCGGTGGCATCGTCGCCATCGGCGCGCTGCCCTTCCTGCCGCCGATGGCGCCGGAAGCCTTCCTCTACGTCGTCGTCACCAGCCTCGTGCACATCCTCTATTTCGCGCTGCTGGCGCGCGCCTATCGCGGTGCCGACCTGTCGGTCGCCTACCCGCTGATGCGCGGCCTCGCGCCGATCCTCGTCACCGCCTTCGGCGCCGTGGTTCTGTCGGAATTCACCGGCCTCGTCGGCTTCCTCGGCGTCGTCATGGTCTCGC
>CALRZT010000302.1:0-6356 GCA_943372725.1 Pseudoxanthobacter soli DSM 19599 | reverse complement strand
CGCTCGCCGACGTCGCCGCGCTCTGCAGCGAGCGGCGCGAGCTGAGGCTGAAGTTCGCGGTGGAGCGGCAGCTGAAGCCGGTGCGCTTCGAGCCCGGCCGCATCGAGGTGGAGCCGACCGCCGACGCCCCCTCCGATCTCGCCGGCGAGATCGGCCGCAAGCTCACCGAATGGACCGGCACGCGCTGGGTCGTGACGGTGACGCGCGGCGCCGGCGGCACGACCCTGCACGACGAGCGCCTCGCCACCGAAAGCCGCCGCCGCGACGATGCCGCGGCCGACCCGCTCGTCTCCGCCGTGCTCGCCCGCTTCCCCGGCGCCAAGATCGTCGACATCCGCATGCGCGCCGACGAGGTGCTGCCGGCGCCGCCCGCCGCCCTGCTCGACGAGGACGGCGAGATCGCCCCGCCCGACGAAGCCTTCGACGACGGGCTCGACTTCTGAGACCCGGCACCCGATCTCCCCACCATTCGCCGCCCCGGCGGCCCGAACCCGCGAGGACGTCCCGATGGACATGCTGAAGATGATGAAGCAGGCCAAGCAGATGCAGGAGAAGATGGCCGGCCTGCAGGAGGAGGTGGCTCAGATCGAGGTCGTCGGCACCTCCGGCGGCGGCCTCGTCCGTGTCACCTTGAGTGGAAAGGGCGACCTCAAGGCGCTGTCCATCGACCCGTCGCTGGTGAAGCCCGAGGACGCCGAGATCATCGAGGACCTGATCGTCGCCGCCCATGCCGACGCCAAGGCCAAGGCCGAAGCCGCGCTCGCCGAGCGCACCCAGGCGCTGATGGGCGGCCTCGGCCTGCCCGCCGGCCTCAAGCTGCCGTTCTGAGGCGCGGCGAGGAACGCCTCCGATGCCCGCCCGCGCCGTCGCCGGCCCCGAGATCGAGGCGCTGGTGCAGCTTCTCGCCAAGCTGCCCGGCCTCGGGCCGCGCTCGGCCCGGCGCGCGGCGCTGCACCTCGTCAAGAAGCGCACCGGCCTGCTCGAGCCCTTGGCGGCGGCGCTGTCACGTGTCGGCGAGACGGTGCGCACCTGCTCCACCTGCGGCAACCTCGACACCCGTGACCCGTGCTCGGTCTGCACCGACCCGACCCGTGACCCCTCGGTGATCGTCGTCGTCGAGGACGTCGGCGACCTCTGGGCGCTGGAGCGGGCCGGCGCCCTGTCGAGCCGCTACCACGTGCTCGGCGGCGTGCTGTCGGCGCTCGACGGCGTCGGGCCGGAGGCGCTGTCGTTTGCCCGGCTGGTCGAGCGCGCGCGGGACCCTGCGGTGCGCGAGGTCGTCATCGCCGTCAACGCCACCGTCGAGGGCCAGACGACGGCGCACTACCTGATGGACGAGTTGAAGGACATCGACGTCGCGGTGTCGCGCCTCGCCCACGGCGTGCCGGTCGGCGGCGAGCTCGACTACCTCGACGAGGGCACGCTGTCGGCGGCTCTGCGCCAGCGCCGGCCGTTCTGAGCGGCGGCGAGGCCGTCCGGTGGGATGAGGTGCTCCGAAGGCGCCGCTTGTTCCGGCGAGACTGGAATCCGACACAGCGAGCCATCAGCCACCGCGTCCAACCGCCAGCCGACCGCCACGTGGACCCGCGGATTCCCTGGCTCCGCGCGCCCCGCTCGGCCCGATCTTCAGCCGGCTGCAATCGGCCTTGATTCCGTCGGGCGACGCAACTATGGTCCGCCCCGCTCGACGAGCCGGCCGTTCCCAAACGGCCGCGGCCTCCGGTCTCCGGATTTCTGGAACAGGATCGCCGCCCCGCTCGCCAGCACACCCGTCACCGGGTCGTGGGGCCATAGCTCAGTTGGGAGAGCGCTTGAATGGCATTCAAGAGGTCGTCGGTTCGATTCCGATTGGCTCCACCAAATCTTCTTACCGCTTGAGGTTTGATCACCCGAGGTAAGCGCCCGTGGGGCGGCGCTCATCCTTGCGCGCGGTCCTCCTCGATCGTCCCACGGACGTCTCGGCTCCTCAATCACGCTTGATGGACGGTCCGCGTCTCAACAGGGCCAGGGCCGCAACGAGTTCACCCTGACGTCTCGTGCCGGTCTTCTGGAAGATCGATCGAAGATGCACGCGCGCCGTTCCGATTGAGATCGCGAGCGTGCGATGAACGGCATCGAGCGATTGTCCGCCGGCGAGGCCGCGGGCGACACGCGCCTCGGCTGCCGTCATCCCGAAGGCGAGCATGAGATCCTCAACGGCCGGGCGGGGCCGCGCTTCCAGGTCCCGCAGCACCAGCGCGACGATGGCCGGCGCGAACGGATTGTCGCTGAATCGCGGCAGGCGCAGGGGATACGCGAGCACCGGTCGGCGTCCGTCGAGGCGCGGCAGGCGGATCGGCGGCGAGAGTGCATCGGAAACCGACGTCCACAACAGGCGGTGCAGCATGCGATCGAAGGCATCCGTCGCAGCCCGGGTCGCGGCGACGAGACGGCGGTGGAGGACGTTGATGGTTCCATCGGCGACGAGCGCTTCGGCAGAGGCGTTGAGACGAAACAGGCACCCCGAGCGATCGATCAGCGCCACCGCCACGTCGGCCGCATCCATGGCGGCGAGCACCGTCGACGCCTGCGCGAAGCCGAGCGCGCGGGCGAGAGCAGCCGTGGCACCGAAGCCTCGCGAGGCAGCGGCGAGCCGGGACATCTCCTCGGGCGAAAACGGCCCTTGGGCGATGCTGCGCTGAATCGACAGGCACCAGCGCTCCTCGCCGCACGCGACGGAAACGCCCGCGAACCATCGCAGTCCATGAGGCCTTAGGAAGTCTTGATAATAGGCCGTGCGCGCGACCTGCTCGGGCGTAACGATGTCGAGATCGCTGAAGGCGCCGCGGTCGAACAGATGGTGGAGGCCGTAGACCCGAAGGTCGCGATGTACCCAGCCTTCGCGAAAATAATGCTCGGTGCTGCCGCCGACCGAACTCGTATAGGGGACGTGCGGAAGGCGGCCGTCGAGCGGCAGCAGCAGGGCGCCGATCGAGCCGGTCTGCTCTGCGGCGCACTGCACGGCGGAAATCCAGTCGGACGAGCCGATCGCCGCTGCGGTCAGCGCCTCGCCGACCGCATGCAGGTTCCAGTCTGCCATCCCCCACCCCCACAGCGGGAGTGCACAAGGCCTGCAGCATTCAGGCCGTTTGCCCCGACTCGAAAGACTAAGGCCATTTATGGCGTGATCAAATCACGATTACTTGCAGAACGCACAGAACTACAAGTTGCTCCCACCGGCGTTGCGGCCTGAAGCTTCTCTTCCACCAATTGCTATGGTCGGAGTCAGCTCGGGAAAATACTTGGTCGCGTCCGAAGGATGAAATCGAAAGGCATTCGGTGCAGCCTCGACTGAATTGTCAGTCGTCCGTGTCAAGGCTGAGGCGATAGACTGTCCCGGACCCACCGCCGTCGAGGCCACCTCCCCTTGCGGTGCCAATCAGTGAGCCGCCAATCAGCAGCAGATCGCCCGACGGGAATGCGCCATCATTGACGCCGGTGAAATGATGTAGAACCTCGTGCTTCCACGCGCCGCTCGGCTGGCGAACGAGGCGGAAGATCGTGCCGCCGCCGTGTCTCCCGCCGCCGTTGGTCGTTCCGTAGAGGACGCCACTGCTCGTCTCGATGAGGCCACCGAGCGGACTTTCGCCGCCGAGTCCCCCGGTAAAGCGCCACAGGCTCTTCGGCTCGCGCTTTCCCGTCACGGGATCGGGCGGAGTCAATTGAAAGACTATTCCGTATCCGCGGCGGCTGCTTTCGTCAGGCGAAATCCCGCCGTTCTCCGTCGTACCGTAGAGCGAGCCGTCCCGCCCTATCGAGACGGCTGCGGCCGGGGCCTCTCCCTTGCCGTTCTCGACACACAGGAATCTCAGCAGGACACCGAGCTTCCATTCCGCGGTCGCTGTCGGGGGTGGTGTGAGACTGAACACGACGCCGCAGCCCTCACCGCCGGGGCCGTGGCCGGGGCGCTGACCACCGAAAGCGGTCGTCCCATACAGAACGCCGTCATTGCCGAGCGTCAGCCGCGCGGCCGGAAGCATGCCATTGTTGAGGGTGGGATTCTTGGGACATCTGGGATCGCCGGACAGCCCTCTGAAACGGTAAATGTCTCTATAGCTTCCGCCGGTCGCGGAGCCGTTCGGCTTGAACCGGAACACCGTCCCGGAATAGCAAAGGCCCCCGCCGATGGACGTCGTTCCGTAGAGAGCGCCGTCCTGGCCGATCACCAGGCCCGCCTGTGGCGTGCCGCCAATCGCCCGGAAGCTGAAGAGGACATTGTGGTCCCAAACCTGGCTGGCGGATGACGGCGGCTTGAGGGCGTAGATCGTGCCACCGCCGTCTCCACCGTGGCCATCCGAGTGACGCATCGTCACGCCGTAGAGGGTCCCGTTCTTTCCGATGACGACTCCGCCAACCGGAAAATGACCAGCGTCAACAGACGGTTGATGCGTGAACTTGAAGAGAATATCGCCCTTGTATGGAACCACTTGGGATGAATTGGAAGTGAGGCTGAAGATTAAGCCGACGCCCCTTCCATCGATATCGCCATCCATATCTTCCTTGTGACCGCCCCTGAACGTCGTTCCGTAGAGCTTGCCGCTCTTGCCTGCGACGACACCACTCTGTGGCTCTGCGCCGTTCGGAGCGCCGGTAAACGAGAAGAGTGTTTCGATCGCCTGCTCGCTGTGCCCGATCGAAGGGCCGACGAGGCAGAGCAACACAATGACGAGGGCGCCTGCGCCCTTCTGAACCCATGCACTTCGACGACTGACAGAGTACATACCCGTGCCCCCTCTTGGGTTCTCCAAGGCGCTCGTCGGCAAGTTTCGGCCGGCTGATGCGCCTAGCCGCCTCTTCGGCCTCGCGTCGAAATTGGGACCCGAGGACCGCCATCGCGCGTTGGCGGCCAAGGGGTTGCGTGGAGTGCGGTCCTGCCGACGCCGTCGACATCCAACACCGCGACTGTGATTCACGCTCCGCTCACCGTGCGGGCCGACGTAGTGGCAGGTCAGTTTGGCTGACAGATCGGTTCGTGAGCCCCGCGCCCTCAGCCGAGCACGTTGCGAGCCGGACGTCGTACCTCGTTTGAGGTAGATCGCTGAGCGCGCCCCGACGAGCGGACAGTGTATTCCCATGGCAGCCGGAGCGGCACGGCGGGTGCGATCGCATTCGGGGGTCCGCCGCCCCGCTCGCCGGCACACCCGTCATCGGGTCGTGGGGCCATAGCTCAGTTGGGAGAGCGCTTGAATGGCATTCAAGAGGTCGTCGGTTCGATTCCGATTGGCTCCACCAAATCTCTCCTGAAGATCATCTCTCGCCGTCGTGGGATCTGCCGACCCACCGGCCAAACGCGATGCGGGTACACCGACCCGGCGTCGTTCGCCGTTTCTCCGCCCGTGGTGGCACGGCGTGGGTCACGCGGGCAGACGATACCCCACTCATAAGAAAATTCCCGATGGCACCGAGGGCCTGAACCAGCGGGAGTGACCTCGCGAGACTACACAATCTTCAAACAGCTGTCGCAGCCGCGACACAGACCCCCAGTATCGATGAAGTCGAAGATGTACTCGCATCTTCGCGGGCAGGGGCGCGTTGTTCGATGGCATCGTATTCATTTTTTGAACGAGCGTTCGCCGACTATAACAATGGCAATTTGGTTGGGGTCGGCTCAAGTCCCGGCATCTCAACTGTCATCGCCTATAATGATAGCGATAACTTCAACATCGGTGATGGCGTTTATTTTTCAACCTTCCTCTTGGGCAAGTTCGCGGGAGTGGCGTCAATCAACGGGACGACAGTACTTGTAGTCGAATCGACGGAGACCAGTGGGTTGACTCGACTCCTTGGCGAAAGCCCGTTGACGTTTGGTTCGTTCCCTCAATCGCTTGCCGCATTGGAGGTCGACCGGACTAGTTTCACCGCCTGCTTCCTGGCCGGGACGGCGATCGCCACGCCCTCGGGATCGCACCCGATCGAGGACCTGGCGATCGGCGACGGCGTCCTCACCGCCGACGGCCGCGTGGCGCCGGTGCGCTGGGTCGGCGTGCAGACCGTCGTCCGCGTCTTCGCGGATCCGCTGCGCACGTTACCGATCCGCATCGCCGGCGGCGCCCTCGGCGACGGGCTGCCGCACCGCGACCTCTTCGTTTCGCCCGACCACGCGCTGTTCCTCGAGGGCGTGCTCGTGCAGGCGGGTGCCCTCGTCAACGGCACGACGGTCACCCGCATGACCGCGATGCCCGCGCGCTTCACCTACTTCCACGTCGAGCTCGACGACCACGCCCTGATCCTCGCCGAGGGCGTGCCGGCCGAGACCTTCGTCGACAACGTCACCCGCCGCCGCTTCGACAATTTCGCCGAGTTCGAGGCGCTCTACG
>CALRZT010000301.1:0-6448 GCA_943372725.1 Pseudoxanthobacter soli DSM 19599 | reverse complement strand
TCCAAGCATTGTGCCTGCCGGGCCTCCCTGCACGATCGCCTTCGGCATCACGGAGGCGCTGTCGGCGTCGTCGCGCTCGATGCGGCCGTCGACGGTGCGGTCGAACATCGCCGGGTCGAGGCGGAAGGGGCGGTCGAGGGCGGCGGCGTAGGGGTCGACGAGGAGCTTCGCCGGGTTGAAGCGGTGGCCGCTCGCGACGTCGAACGGACCGTCGGCGCGCAGGCCGTAGCGGGTGCCGGGCGGAACGTCCGTGACGAAGCCGTGGAAGACGTCGCCGGTGCGCTCGGGCAGCGCGATGCGGTCGGTCTCCGTCTCACCGTCGGCATCGAACAGGCAGAGCTCGATGCGGGTGGCGTTCTGCGAGACGACGGCGACGTTGACGCCGCCGTCCTCCGCCGTCACTCCGAGCGGCTCCGGGCGGCCCTCGCCCAAACGTCCACGCTGCACCATCGGGATCGTCAGCCTCAGCCTCTGGAGCGCCGCTCGAGGACGTCGTGGAAGAGCTCGGCATAGCGCTTCGCCGGGCCATTCCAACCGACCTCGGTCGCCATTGCCGCCCGCTGCACGCCGCGCCAGGCGTCCCGGTCGCGCCACAGCGCCGAGAGGCGGATCAGCGACATCTCGAGAGCGGAGCGGCTCGTGGGCGAGAACAGGATGCCGGTGCCGGCGCCGGCGGCGCGCGCCATCTCGTTGGCGTCGACGATGGTGTCGGCGAGGCCGCCGACGCGGGCGGCGAGCGGCACGGCGCCGTAGCGCAGCGCACAGAGCTGCGTCAGCCCGCACGGCTCGAAGCGCGACGGCACGAGGATGGCGTCGGCGCCACCCTGGATCAGGTGCGCGAGGGATTCGTCGTAGCCGAGGCGGCAGCCGACACGGCCGGGATGGAGGCTGGCGGCGTGGCCGAAGGCGGCCTCGAGCGCCGGCTCGCCGGAGCCGAGCACAGCGAGCTGCATGCCCTGGGAGAGGGCGAAGGGCAGCGCCTCGGCGAGCATGTCCATGCCCTTCTGCCAGGTGAGGCGGCTGACGACGCCGAGCACCGGCGCGTCCTTCTGCTCATCGAGACCGAAGCGCGCCTGCAGTTCCGCCCGGTTGCGCTCGCGCTTGCCGAGGTGACGGCGGCTGTAGGCGGCGGCGAGGCGGTCGTCGGACGTCGGGTCCCAGACCTTGGTGTCGATGCCGTTCAGGATGCCGGTGACGGTCGACGCGCGGTCGCGCAGCAGGCCGTCGAGGCCCATGCCGTGCTCGGTCGTCATGATCTCGAGTGCATAGCCCGGCGAGACCGTGGTGATGTGGTCGGCATAGGCGAGGCCCGCCTTCAGGAAGCCGATGTCACCGTAGTACTCGAGGCCGCCGATGTGGAAGGCGCTCGCCGGCAGCCCGAGTTCGCCCAGCAGATAGGCCGGATACTGGCCCTGGAACGCGAGGTTGTGGACGGTCATCACCGTCGGGATGCGCACCCCGGTGAAGGCGAACAGCGCCGGCACCAGGCCCGACTGCCAGTCGTGGCAGTGGAAGAGGTCCGGCGGCTCGTCGCCGGCGCCGTGGGCGAGTTGCACGGCCGCATGGGCGAGGGCGGCGAAGCGGATCGGGTTGTCCGGCCAGTCCGCCCCGGTCGGATCGGCATAGGGGCCGCCGGGACGGTCGTAGAGGGCGGGGTTGTCGAGGACGGCGAGCTCGAGGTCGCCGGCGCGCGCCAGCAGCACCCGCGCCGGTCCGCCGACGAGGCCCTCGAGCGGCACCACCTTGCGGGTGCGCTCCAGCGCGGCGATGACGGCCGGATAGCCGGGCACGAGGGTGCGCACCGACACCCCCTCCCCCGCGAGCGCCGCCGGCAGGGCGCCGACGACGTCGGCGAGCCCGCCGGTCTTCACCAGCGGGAAAATCTCCGAGGACACCGCGATGACGGACAGGCTCATGGCGAGGGGCTCACGGCGAGGGCTCGGGGATGGGTCGGACGGCGGTCGGGTCGGTCGGTGAGACGGGACTAACGGCGAGACGAGACTATCAGAGCCCGAGCCGATCGATCATCGGCTGGGTGATGAGCACGACGCCGCGTTCCGTGCGACGGAAGCGCCGGCCGTCCTCCTCCGGGTCCTCGCCGACGACGAGGCCATCGGGAATCTTGACGTTGGCGTCGACGACGCAGCGGCGCAGGCGCGCACCGCGCCCGACATCGACATTGGGCAGGATCACGGAATAGTCGACGTCGGCATAGGAGTGCAGGTGCACCCCGGTCGACAGCAGCGTTCGGTGGATGCGCGCGCCCGAAATGATGCAGCCGCCGGCGACCAGCGACGACACGCCCATGCCGCGCCGCCCGTCCTCGTCGTGGACGAACTTCGCCGGCGGGGTGATCTCCGAATAGGTCCAGATCGGCCAGTCGCGGTCGTAGATGTCGAGCGACGGCACCACCTCGGTGAGGTCGAGGTTGGCGTCGTAATAGGCGTCGATGGTGCCGACGTCGCGCCAGTAGGAGCCGGGCTCCGAGGGAGAGCGCACGCACGACTTCGAGAAGCGGTGGGCGATGGCGGTGGCGTTCTCGACGAGGAAGGGAATGATGTCCTTGCCGAAGTCGTGCGACGAGTTCGGGTCCTCGGCGTCGCGCCGCAGCTGCTCGAACAAAAGCTTCCGCGAGAAGATGTAGATGCCCATGCTGGCAAGCGACAGGCCCGGCTGGCCGGGGATCTCGGGCGGGTCGGCGGGCTTCTCGAGGAAGGAGATGATGCGGTCGTTCTCGTCGACGTGCATGACGCCGAAGGCCGTCGCCTCCGCCTGCGGGACCTCGACGCAGGCGACCGTCACGTCGGCGCCTTCGGCGACGTGCTGGTCGAGCATCTTCTCGTAGTCCATTTTGTAGACGTGGTCGCCGGCCAGGATGATCAGGTATTCCGGCTCGTAGCCCTCGATGATGTCGAGGTTCTGGTAGACCGCGTCGGCCGTGCCCGCATACCAGCGGTCCTCCGAGACGCGCTGGCTCGCCGGCAGGATGTCGAATCCCTCGTTGCGCTCCTGGCGCAGGAAGTTCCAGCCGCGGTTCAGGTGGCGGATCAGGCTGTGCGCCTTGTACTGCGTCGCCACCGCCATGCGCCGGACGCCGGAATTCAGAGCATTCGACAGCGCGAAGTCGATGATGCGCGTCTTGCCGCCGAAATAGACGGCCGGCTTGGCGCGGTTGTCGGTCAGTTCGAGCAGGCGACTGCCGCGACCGCCCGCCAGAACGTAGGCCATCGCCGAACGGGCGAGCGGCGCATGCTGTCGCTTATCCGTCATCCATCCTCCCTGGTGCCCGTTCGCTCACCGGCACCGTTTCGTTACACGCCCCCGCTCACGTCGCTTCCGGCGCGAGCCACAGGGTCGACAGCGGCGGCAACGTCAGATCGGCGCTCGCCGGCCAACCGTGGGCGGCTTCCTCCCGCGCCTCGATCACACCGAGATTTCCCCAACCCCCGCCGCCGTAGTGGGTTGCATCCGTGTTGAGGATTTCCGTCCAGCGCCCCGCCCACGGCAATCCGACACGGTAGCCGCTTCGAGGCACCGGTGTGAAGTTGCTGACGACGAGAACCGGGCGAGCATCGCCGCCGCCGAAGCGCAGCCAGGCGAACACCGACTGCTCGTTGTCGCCCACCACCACCCAGCGGAAGCCGTCCGCTTCGCTATCGAGGCGGTAGAGCGCCGGCTCGGCGGCGAGGCGGCCGTTGAGGTCACGCACGAGGCTCTGGACGCCGCGGTGGCGCTCGTCGTGGAGGAGCCACCAGTCGAGCTCGGCGGAGAAGTTCCACTCGCGCACCTGCGCGAACTCCTGGCCCATGAACAGGAGCTTCTTGCCGGGGAAGCCCCACATGGCGCCGTAGTAGGCACGCAGCGTCGCCCGCTTCTGCCAGTCGTCACCCGACATCTTGCCGTAGAGCGATCCCTTCCCGTGCACGACCTCGTCGTGGGAGAGCGGCAGCACGAAGTTTTCGGCGAAGGCGTAGACGAGCGCGAACGTCATCTCGCTGTGGTGCCAGCGGCGGTGGATCGCCTCGTGCTTCATGTAGTCGAGGGTGTCGTGCATCCACCCCATGTTCCACTTGAAGCCGAAACCAAGGCCGCCGAGATAGACCGGCCTCGAGACGCCCGGCCACGAGGTCGATTCCTCGGCGATGGTGAAGGCGCCGGGAAAGCGGCCGTAGACGACCTCGTTGAGTCGGCGCAGGAACTCGATCGCTTCGAGGTTCTCGCGGCCGCCGAACTTGTTCGGCAGCCACTGGCCCTGCGGGCGCGAATAGTCCAGGTAGAGCATCGAGGCGACGGCATCCACCCGCAGCGCGTCGACGTGGTAGCGGTCGAGCCAGAACAGCGCGTTGGCGTAGAGGGTGTTCGCCACCTCGACGCGGCCGAAGTTGTAGATCGCCGTGTTCCAGTCGGGGTGGAAGCCGAGGCGCGGGTCGGCGTGCTCGTAGAGCGCGGTGCCGTCGAAGCGCGACAGGCCGTGCACGTCGGTCGGGAAATGGGCCGGCACCCAGTCGAGGATGACGCCGATTCCGGCGTTGTGCAGCCGGTCGACCAAGCGCGCGAAGCCCGCCGGCTCGCCGAAGCGGCTCGTCGGCGCGAACAGGCCGATCGGCTGGTAGCCCCACGAATCGTCGAGCGGATGCTCGTTGACGGGCAGGAACTCGACGTGGGTGAAGCCCATGTCGGCGACGTAGGGGACGAGGCTGTCGGCGATCTCGTCATAGGTCTGGAAGCGCCAGCCGTCGGCGCGCCGCCATGAGCCGAGATGCACCTCGTAGATCGACATCGGCGCCCGGCGGGGCTCCTGCGCCGCCCTGCTCTCCATCCAGGCGTCGTCGGTCCAGACGAAGTTGTCGGTGCGGCGGACGACGGAGGCGGTGCCGGGGCGGAACTCGGCGCCGAAGCCGACCGGATCGGCCTTCAGCGGCAGAAGCGCGCCGTTGTCGCCGACGATCTCGTACTTGTAGACGGTGCCCTCGCCGAGGCCTGGCACGAATATCTCCCAGACGCCGGTGTCGACACGCCGGCGCATGACGTGGCGGCGACCGTCCCACTGGTTGAAGTCGCCGACCACTGAGACCCGGCGGGCGTTCGGCGCCCAGACGGCGAAGTGAACGCCCACGACGCCCTCGTGGATGATCTCGTGGGCGCCGAGCTTGTCGTAGAGGCGCTCGTGGGTGCCCTCGACGATCAGCCAGTCGTCCATTGCGCCGAGCACGGGGGCGAAGCCGTAGGGGTCCTCCACCGTCCAGTCGCCGCCGGCATTGCCGGCGGCGAGCACGTAGCGGCCGAGATCGTACTGGCGGGTGAGGACGCCCTCGAAGACGCCGGCGGGGTGGCGCAGCGCCAGCGTGCCGAGGCTCTCGCCGTCCGGTGTCAGCACCTCGAGACGCTCGGCGCCCGGCACGAAGGCGCGCAGCAGGGTGCGGCCGCCCTCGAGGCCCTGACGTCCCAGCACCGCGAAGGGATCGCCGTGTTCGCCTGATGCGATAGCGGCGATCTCGTCGTCGGGCAGGTGCATGGAACTCCCTTCCTCGCCGTCGTTGGCCGACGGCATCTCGTTCGAGGCTCGCGCTACCGCGACGGCATCGCGTTCCAGATCTCGGTGGCGTACTCGCGGATCGTCCGGTCGGAGGAGAACCAGCCGACGCTGGCGGTGTTGGTGATCGCCCGCCGCCACCACTCGCTCGGGGTGCGCCAGTCCCGCGAAACCCTGACCTGGGTCTTTCGGTAGGCTTCGAAATCGGCGGTGACCAGGAAATAGTCGTGGTGGCGCAGCATGTCGACGAGGCCGTGATAGCGCGTCGGCTCGTCCGGCGAGAACACGCCGGAGCCGATCGCCTCGATGACTTCCTCGAGATAGGGCATCGAGGCGATCGTCTCCGTCGCATCGATACCCTGGGACCGCCGTTCCGCCACTTCCTCCGCCGTCAGACCGAAGATGTAGATGTTGTCGTCGCCGACACGCTCGAGGATCTCGACGTTGGCGCCGTCGAGGGTGCCGATCGTGAGCGCACCGTTCAACGCGAACTTCATGTTGCCGGTTCCCGACGCCTCCATCCCGGCGGTGGAAATCTGCTCCGACAGGTCGGCGGCGGGAATGACGACCTCGGCGAGCGAGACGTTGTAGTTCGGCAGGAAGACGACCTTCAAAAGGCCGCGCACCGTCGGGTCGGAGTTGACGACGCGGGCGACGTCGTTGGCGAGCTTGATGATCAGCTTCGCCATGTGATAGCTCGCGGCCGCCTTGCCGCTGAAGATCTTCACCCGCGGCCGCCAGTCGTGCTGCGGCTGCGCCCGGATCGCCTGGTAGAACGACACCGTCTCCAGGATGTTGAGGAGCTGGCGCTTGTACTCGTGGATGCGCTTGATGTGGACGTCGAACATGGCGTCCGGATCGAGGCTGACGCCGAGGCGCTTCTTGACCCGGTCGGCGAGGATGATCTTCTTGTCG
>CALRZT010000300.1:0-6466 GCA_943372725.1 Pseudoxanthobacter soli DSM 19599 | reverse complement strand
CGCCCCGTCCGGCCGAGGCTGTCCCAGGCGACGAGCGAGCCGGGGCCTCCCGATTTCAGGGCGTCGGTCGGCGCGGGGCTGCCCTCCTCGAACTGCTGGTCGAGCTCGGCGTAGATGCCGTCGAGGAAGCGCAGGGCGCCGTCAACCAGGAGGCCGTTGCCGATCGACCAGAACACGATTGCGGTGACCGCCAGCGCCAGGATGATCGCCTGCCGCCGCGGGATCCAGCGCGCGAGCCAGTCCGACAGCCGGCGCGTCAGCGCGCGGACGATGCGGGCGAGGACGAGCAGCACGACGAACACGGCGAGCGCCGTCGCCGCGATCGTCGCCGGCCCGGCGCTGTCGACCGCCGGCATCTCCATCAGGGCCCGCAGCCGGTTCTGCCAGCCGGTCGACCACCACAGGCAGAGGCCTGCGGCGACGGCACAGAGGAGGAAGGCGGCGACCACCAGGCCATGCCGGACCCGGTCTGTGAGCACCGGCAGCTGCAGCCACAGCCACATCGCCCGCAGGAGCACGCCGCAGCCGTAGCCGAAGGCGAGGGCGAGGCCGGCGAGGGCGCCCTGCACCAGCGGCGGCCGCGGCACGAGGCTCGGCGTCAACGACGCGGCGAAGCACAGCGTTCCGAGCACCACGCCGAGGGCCGACACCGAGGACAGGCCGGGAATGCCGGAACGCTCTGACATCGGCGCCTCGCCTCGCTGCCATCGGCCGTCGAACGGGCGCGCCGAATCGCCTCGCACCCATCCTCACGTTAGCCGAGTCCCGCGTCTGCCGCCGCCCGCCCGGCCGTCCGGCGGCGGCTGCACCGTGGACAGGCCCGCGCAAGCCAACCGTTCGATCGTCCTCTGAGAAACCGGAAAATATCCATCACCGGAAAGCACGGCTCAGAAAAGCGGGGAGGGCGGATGTCGACGCCAAACGAGGCGAAACAGGACGGCGGCCGGAGCGGCGCACCCGCATCCATCGGTGTGCTGCCCGCAAATCACGCCGCCCTCGCGGCGGCCGTCGAGGCCTCCGTCAACCTCAGCGACGTTCTGTGCCTGATGGCGTGGTCGAGCGGCAACGCCCGCAAGCTCAGCGGCGAGACAGACGCGGCCTCCGCCAGTGTCGCCGACATCGCCAAGACCATCGACGACATCGCCGACCTCGGCGGCGTCGCGGAGCACCGCTCCGCGGAGGCGCGCAAGCTCGTCGTCAACGGTGCCGCCCGCACCCGCTCGGCCGGGACCGCGATGGCCGGCATCGCCGACGCGTTCGGCAATCTCGAGGTCCGGCTTGGCGAACTGCGCACTGCCACCGACAGCATCGGCGGCTTCGCCCAGGCGATCGCCAGCGTTTCCCGCCAGACCAAGCTGCTCGCCCTCAACGCCACCATCGAGGCGGCCCGTGCCGGTCAGGCCGGCCGCGGCTTCGCCGTGGTGGCAGCGGAAGTGAAGGCGCTTTCCGAGGAGGCCTCGACGACGACCAATCTGATCCGCGAGCAGCTCGAGACGTTGACGCGGGTGATGACCGGCATGCTCGGGGCGATGGCCTCCGGCGCCGCCAAGGTGCGCGAGGGCCGCGAGGCCGTCGACGCCGTCGTCGGCGACATGGACGGCATCGAAGGTCGCGTCGGCGAGACCGCCGACGGCGTCGGCCGCATCGCCGGCATGCTGGGTGATCGCCGCCAGGCCCTCCGCGACCTCGCCGACCGCCTCGTCGAGATCGCCCGCCTCGCCAGCCAGAACGAGACGGACTCGCGCTCGGCCGCGGAGATCGTCGGTCGCACCGACGGGATCGTCACGAACCTGATCGAGGACAGTGCGACCGGAGGGGGTGCCGCCGCGGCGGCGCAGCGGCTGCGGGCCGATCACATGGTCTGGAAGCGCTCGCTCGCCGAGGTGCTTGCCGGGGTCCGCTCCGCCGCGTCGTTCCCCGTGTCCGAACGGCTCGTGCCGCTCGGCGCCCATTTCGGGGGCATCACCGATCCGGCGATGGTCGCGACGCCGGAGCATCGCCGCCTCGCCGAGATCACCGCGACGCTGTCGCGGCTCGGCGCCGTCATCGTCGAAAAGACCGCCAAGTGCGACATCGGCGGCGCCATCGACGCCTACATGGAGATGGACACGCTGTCCGCCGAAGCGATGCGGCTGATGACGACGCTAGCCGGTGGCGGGCCCGCTCCGGCCGGTTCGCGACACTGATCTCAGGCGGGCGGCGACGACGGTCGCACCGCCTCGACGCGCGCCGTCAGCGGTAGACGTATTCCGTCAGGTAGAGCTGGTCGACGAACTCGCCGGTGCCGTCGCGCAGGAGCAGGTGTTCCGGGATGCCGTCGGGCCGCTTGCGGTCCGGCGGGATCGGCGAGACGTAGGGGCGGCCGGCGCGGCGGCGGTCGAAGTCCGCCCGCGCGGCGGCGCGCAGGGCCGCGTCCGTCATCAGGTCGTAGCCGACGCCGGCCATGACGCGGGCGGTGTCGAGGGAGGCCTTGTCGCCGATCGACATGCCGCCGCAGGCCGTCACCGGCCAGGTGTGCAGGCCGACGCCGAGCGGCATCGTCGTCCAGCCGAACAGGCCGGTCGGGGTGTTGTAGGAGACATCGCCGACGTCGGTGCCGCCGCCGGTGGTGATCTCCGGCAGCATCGGCAGGATGTCGGTGGCGAGCCCCTTCTCCGGCAGGCCCGACGCCGCCTGGCAGGCGCGGGCGAAGGCCTGTTCCTCCTCGCTCCAGTCGAGGCCGACGGCGTGGAGGTGGCGATCGATCTGCGCCGCCAGCGTCTCGTTCGGCAACAGGTCGTGCAGGCCGAAGAAGTGATCGACCTCGGCGCGCGTCTGCGTCGCCAGCGCGGCCGCCTCGGCGATCTGGCGCACCCACGCCGTCATCGCC
Source organism: Pseudoxanthobacter soli DSM 19599 (assembly GCA_943372725.1). Taxonomy (GTDB): domain Bacteria; phylum Pseudomonadota; class Alphaproteobacteria; order Rhizobiales; family Segnochrobactraceae; genus CAMDHY01. The sequence goes on along the minus strand of CALRZT010000300.1, from coordinate 3,597 downwards.
ACCACCCGGTCACGATCGGCGTCGCGGATCATGATCAGGGCCTGGGCGCGGTCGGGGACGACATTCGCCGCATCGCCCATCCGCGGGTAGACGTAGTGCAGGCGCGACGTCGGCTCGATGTGCTCGCGCATGAAGTTGACGCCGATGCCGAACATCTCCGCCGCCTTCTGGGCGCTGCGGCCCTCCCACGGGGCGACGCCGGCGTGCGCCGTGCGGCCGTAGAAGTCGACGCGGACGATGTCGGCGGCGGCGGTGCGCAGGAGCCCGGTCGCGGTGATCGGCGCCGGGTGCCAGGCGAGGCAGGCGTCCATGTCGTCGAACAGCCCGTCACGCGCCATGTAGACCTTGACGCCCTGGGTCTCCTCGGCGGCGCAGCCGTAGACGCGGATGGTGCCGGGCGTGCCGCTGTCCGTCATCATCTTCTTCAGGGCGAAGGCCGCCCCGGTGCAGCCGGCGCCGAGCAGGTTGTGGCCGCAGCCGTGGCCGACCGCGACGCCGGTCGGGCCGGGCGTCTCGCGCGGCTCGGCGGCGTTGCCGAGGCCCGGCAGGGCGTCGTACTCGGGCAGGAAGCCGATCTTCGGGCCGCCGGTGCCTTGCGTCCATTCGGCGACGAAGGCGGTCGGCGTGCCGGAGGTACCGGTGCTGACGATGGTGAAGCCGGCGGCGCGCAACTCGCGCAGATGGATCTCCGCCGACTTCTCTTCCTCCAGCGAGAGCTCCGGCGTAGCCCAGACTTCGCGGGAGAGGCGCAGGATGGCGTCGCTGACGGCATCGACGGCGGCCGAAGCGGCGGCGGCCGAAGCGGCGGCGGCCGAGGCGGGTGGCGACGCTTCTGTGGCGGCGGCCGCCGCACCGGTACCGGCGACGGTGGCGACACCGGTCGCGGCGGCGACCATCGTCGGCGCGCCCGCGACCGCGAGCGAGGCCTTCAGGAACTCTCGACGGCCGAAGCCGATGCCCGCTCGATTGCCCATGAACGATCCCCCGACCACGCACGCCCCGCGTGCTGCCCGAGAGCTTAGCCGATCCGCACGGACGCGGCGACGGGGGCGGGCATCCGGTGTCGGACCCCGCTAACCGGACGCGGGCTCCGGGTGCGCGGGATCAGGCGGCCGTGACGGCCGCCGGTGCGGGGGCGTGCGTGTGTGCGGCGGTGTGCGCGTGGGTGTTGTGGGCCGGTGTGGCTGCGGTTCCCGGCAGCGCCGTCGGCGCCGTCCAAGCGCCGCTTTCGACGGCCTCGATCTTCTCGCCGATGGCGCTCACGACGTGGCGGGAGAACGGGCCGAGGTGGGCATAGAGGGCCGACATCTGCAATACCGCCTTCAGGGCCAGCGGATTGCGCAGGGCCGTCAGCACGACCGTCTTCCAGAACTCGCCGCGGAACTGCGGCTTGCGCAGCGTGATCGCCGTCATCAGGCGCACCACCTGGACGATGTCCTTCCAGGCGGCGCCCGGATTGATGTCGCCGGCGGACATCTGGATCTTGAGCGCCCGGCCGACGCGGCGGACGCGACCGAAATAGTTCTCCGGCGCGTAGACCGCGTCGACGACGGCCCGATAGTCGGCGAGGATCTCGGCTCGCGGCCGCAGGGTGTCGAAGTTGAGCCCGGACAGGCACTGGTCGGCCGAGCCGTCGTCCATGTCGACGCCGTGGTCGGGATGCAGCCGGCCCTCCTTGGCGAGGCGGCGGGTCAGCTGCGTGTTCGGCAGCGCGTAGAGCATGCCGACCATCGCGACCGGGATCGCCGCGTCCTCGATCAGATGGGTGATCGGGGCGGAGACGCGCCCCTTCTCGCTGTCGAAGCCGACGATGAAGCCGGCGAGCACGAACATGCCCGAGCCGTAGATCTTGTGGACGCTCTCGGAGATGTCGCCGCGGGTGTTCTGCTTCTTGCTGGTGGCGGCGAGCACCTCGGGGTCGGGGCTCTCGATGCCGACAAAAACCGAGAAGAAGCCGGCGCCCCGCATCAGCTCCATCAACTCGCGGTCCTCGGCGAGGTTGAGGGACGCCTCGGTCGAAAGCTCGAAGGGATGGCGGTTGCGCTTCTGCCAGTCGGCGAGGTGGGGCAGGAAGGCCTTCACCGCCTTCTTGTTGCCGATCAGGTTGTCGTCGACGAAATCGACGTGGCCGCGGTAGCCGAGCGCGTAGAGGGCGTCGAGCTCGGCCAGCATCTGCGGCGTCGTCTTCATCCGCGGCCGGCGGCCGTAGAGCTCGATGATGTCGCAGAACTCGCAGGTGAACGGGCAGCCGCGGGAGAACTGCACGCCGACGTGGAGGTAGCGGTCGAGCTTCAGGAGATCGAAGCGCGGCACCGGGCTCGCGGTGACGTCGGCCTGGAATTTCGGCGCGACGAAGTCGCCGCGGCGAGTGCCGGCGGCCCAGGCGGCGAGGAACTCCTCGATGACGCTCTCCGCCTCGCCGAGCACGCGAATGTCGGCGATTGCGTAGATGTCGGGGCTGGAGGTGACGTCGGGCCCACCGACGACCACCGCCTTGCCGCGGGACTGCGCGCGCTCGATCAGCATCAGGCAGTCGCGCTGCTGCGGCAGCATCCCGCCGGTCATCACCATGTCGGCCCAGTCGAGGTCCGCGTCCGTGAGTTCCTCGACGTTGCGGTCGACGAGACGGACGTTCCACGACTTCGGCAGCATGGCGGCCACGGTGATGAGGCCGAGGGGCGAGGCGGGGTACTTCGCCCCCACCATCTCGCACGTCTCGCCATAGTTCCAGAACGAGGCGGCGTTGAACTTCGGATAGACGAGGAGGGCGTTCTGGGCGTCGGCCGGCAAGAGAAGGTCTCCTCGTGGCGCTGTGCCTGGATGAGCCTAGCGTGGGAATCTTACGCTATTGCGAGAGGCAGCGCCAATAAGGCCGAAGCGCGGCAAGCGGGTGATCGCCGGGTCGTGACGAGGCCGGTGGTCGCAGCTGGCCTATGGTGGGGATCGTGCGTCGTCATCGCCCGATGTCGCCCACTCTGCCCCGCAGGAGCGCCGGATGAAGCCCTCTCCCGCCCTCGCCCTCCCGTCCCTGATTGCCGCCATGGTCGCCGCCACCGCACCGCTGGCGGCGGCGCCAGTCCGGGAAAAGCCCAAGGCTCAGCCGCAGGAGCAGATCGGTCCAGCGGCCGTCGGCGGCGCCAAGCGCTATCTCGCCACCGCTGCCGTGACCTGCCTCGTCAGCACCTGCGTCGCCGATTTCGGCAGGAAGAAGGGGAAGGTGCGAACGATCGAGACGCTCTCCTGCGTTCTCATCTCGGATGGCAGCGGGCTCTATGCGACGGTGACGCTGACGGCGTCGAAGGACATCCCCGACTTTATTCTGCCGCCGGCCGCGAACACGTGGACGGAGGCGGGGACCTACACCGTCTTCGAGCGGACCAGCCCCTTCAGCGTGCCCGGTGATGCACCGTTTTCGATGGAGCTCTGGACGAGCGGCGATCAGGCGTCGGCCTTCTGCACGGCAACCGGGACGATCGAATAGGCACGAGCGGTTTCGCTCACGCGGCGTCGTGGAAGATGATGCCGAGGGTGTGGCGCCGGCCGCTGCGGATGCGGCTGACACCGTGGCGCAGCGTCACCCGATGGTCGCCACGCGCA
>CALRZT010000299.1:0-6529 GCA_943372725.1 Pseudoxanthobacter soli DSM 19599 | reverse complement strand
GAGCTCGGCGACATCCCTTTCAAGGGCACCGACGCCCGCATCCCGACGCTGCAGGGCCTGCTCGGCAGCGTCGCCGGCCGCGTGCCGCTGGTGCTCGAGCTGAAGTCGCAGTGGGTCCGCGATCCCGGCACCCGCCTCGTCGCCGGCGTCGTCGCCGCGCTCGAAGCCTATGACGGTCCGGTGGCGGCGATGTCGTTCGACCCCGACATCGTCGAGGGCCTGCGTCGGGCGATGCCGGGCCTGACCCGCGGCATCGTCGCCGACATCGCCACCGACCCGCACGAGTACGGGCGGCTGACGACGATGGAGCGCTTCGCGCTTCGCCACCTTCTGCACGCCCCACGCTCGCGGCCGGACTTCGTCGCTTATGACGTCCACGCCCTGCCGATGCCGGGCCCGGTCATCCTCCGCCGCATCTTCGGCAAGCCGCTGTTGACCTGGACGGTGCGCACCCCCGACGAACTCCGCCACGCCCGCGCCCACGCCGACCAGATCATCTTCGAGGGCTTCGTGCCGGAGTAAGCGACGACAACGGCAACGCCGACCCTCAACCGCCCTCCAGCAGCCGCTGGTGCTCCAGGCGGCGGCGGGCGTCGTCTTCGCTGAGGCCGAGGCCGACGAGGACGCGGCCGGCGAGCTGCAGGCTCGCTTCCGTCGGCAGCGGCACGGCGACGCTCGCGCCGGCGGCCGTGAGGCGGGCGGCGTGGGCCGCGTCGCGGGCACGGGCGTAGATCGGGATCGCCGGCCAGGCGCCGTGCACGGCGCCGACGATGCGTTCGGCCGATGCCGGATCGTCGAGCGTCACCACCACCGCGCCGGCCCGCTCGACGTGGGCGCGCACCAGCATCTCCAGCCGCGAAGCGTCGCCGAAGAACACCGGCAGGCCGCTCGCGCGCTCGCGGGCGACGGCGGCTGCGTCGTTATCGAGTGCCAGGAACGGCAGCGCCTCGGCCTGCAGCGTCGCGGCTACGAGGCGACCGACGCGGCCGAAGCCGGCGATGACGACGTGGCCGTCGATCGTCGCCACCGCGGCGAGGTCGCCCTCGGCGGCGCTGGCCGTGTCGTGGTGGGCCAACCGGGCGGCGAGCCGCGCGGCGGCGGCGGCGACGAGCGGCGTCGCCAGCATCGTCAGGCCGGTGACGATCAGCATGTACTGGCCGACGTCGGCCGACAGCAGCGCAAGGCTCATCGCCAGCCCGACGACGATGAAGGCGAACTCGCCGCCCTGGCCGAGCAGCAGCCCTGTCTCCAGGGCGGCGGCCCGCGGCACGCCGAAGGCGAGGCAGAGGCCGGCGGTGATCGTCGACTTCAGCGCGAACAGCCCGACCACGCCGCCGGCGATCCAGAACGGCTCGTCGGCGACGACGCGCCAGTCGATGCCCATCCCGACGGACATGAAGAACAGCCCAAGCAGCAGCCCCTTGAAGGGCTCGATATCGACCTCGATCTCGTGGCGAAACTCCGTCTCCGCCAGCAGCAGGCCGGCGAGGAAGGCGCCGAGCGGCATCGACAGGCCGGCGAACCCGGTGATCGTGGCGATCCCGACGACGGCCAGCAGCACCGCCGCCATGAACATCTCGGGGCTGCGCGCCTGGGCGACGAGGCGCAGCACCGGCCGCAAAACCAGCCGGCCGACGAGATAGATCGCACCGATCGTCAGCACCGCCTTGCCGAGCGCGAGTGCCAGCTCCAGGCCGATGCTGCCTTCTACCTTCGCCCCCAGCACGCCGACGACGAACAGGATCGGCACGACTGCGAGGTCCTGCATGAGCAGGATCGCGAAGCTCGCCCGCCCGAGCGGCGTCGCCAGCCGTCGCTTCTGCAGGAGGATCTGCATGACGATCGCCGTCGACGACAGCGCCAGGCAGGCGCCGAGCACGATCGAGGCCGGCACCGAGTTGCCGAACTGCCAGGCGATGGCGCCGATGATGCCGCCGGTGATCAGCACCTGCAGGCTGCCGAGCCCGAACACCAGCCGCCGCATCGCCCACAGCCGGTCGAGCGAGAGTTCGAGCCCGATCGTGAACAGCAGGAACAGCACGCCAAGCTCGGCGAGCGCCTGGACGCCGTCGAGATCGGTGATCACGACGGCGGCGAGCGGCGGATAGGCGGAGGCCCACAGACCGAGGCCGAACGGTCCGATGACACCGCCGACGATCAGGTAGCCGAGGACCGAGCCGACGCGCAGGCGGTGCAGCAGCGGCACCACCACGCCGGCGGCGACCAGGAAGACGATCGCCTCGCGCAGATAGGGGATGCCGCCGCCGTGTTCCTCCACGCCTGTCCGTCCCCTTCGGCGCCGATTCTCAGCGTCCGCACGATGAGGCCGCGGGCCGGTCGCCGGCAACCCGGCGTGAGCGCGGAGGCGGCAGTCCGGCGGCCCACGTCGAGCCCCACTCGACAGCCGCAGTGGCGGCCCTAAATTCACAAGCGACGCCCTCGCGATCCTCCCGCAGGCGCCAATCCCTCTCGCACGCCGCCGTGCGCACCACCCAGGTCCGATGACGTCACCCGAGAGCCGCGACACCGTCCGCCTCAGCATCGCCGCGGCGATGGCCGAGATCGACAAGGCGGCGTGGGACGCCGTCGCCAATCCGGGCTGGACGGTGGGTCCGGGCGGCGTGATCGCCTCCGACGGCACCGCGACGGAGCCCTTCAACCCGTTCGTCTGCCACGATTTCCTGGCGATCCTGGAAGAGGCCGGCACCGTCTCGGCCCGCACCGGCTGGATGCCGCGCCACCTCGTGCTCGACGCTCCCGAAGGCGGCCTCGCCGGGGCGGTGCCGGTCTATGTGAAGAGCCACTCGCAGGGCGAATTCGTCTTCGACCACGGCTGGGCCGACGCCTATGAGCGCGCCGGCGGGCGCTACTATCCGAAGCTGCAGGTTTCGGTGCCGTTCACCCCGGCGACGGGGCCGCGGCTGCTTGCGGCGCCCGGACCGGGCCGCGACATCGTGCGCGCGGCACTGGCCGAAGGCATCGTCGCCCTCGAGCGGGAGACCGGCTCGTCCTCGGCCCACGTCACCTTCCCGACCGAGGCGGAATGGCGGCTCTTGAGCGAGCGCGGTTTCCTGCCGCGCACCGACCGGCAGTTCCACTGGTTCAACGAGGGCTTCTCCACCTTCGACGACTTCCTCGCCACCTTCGCCTCGCGCAAGCGCAAGCAGGTGAAGCGCGAGCGCCGCGAGGCGGTGGCGGCCGGCATCGCGATCGAGCGCCTCAGCGGCGCCGAGCTCAAGGAGGCGCACTGGGACGCCTTCTTCCGCTTCTACACCGACACCGGCGCCCGCAAGTGGGGCCGGCCCTACCTCAACCGCCGCTTCTTCTCGCTGCTCGGCGAGCGGCTCGGCGAGCGGGTGGTGCTGGTGCTGGCGAGGCGCGAGGGCCGTACCATCGCCGGCGCCCTCAACATCGCCGGCTCCGACACGCTCTACGGGCGCTACTGGGGGGCGATCGAGGAGCACCCCTTCCTGCATTTCGAGGTCTGCTACCACCAGGCGGTCGAGCACGCCATCGCCCACGGCCTCGTCCGCGTCGAGGCGGGCGCGCAGGGCGAGCACAAGCTCGCCCGCGGCTACCGCGCCGTGCCGACCTACTCCGCCCACCACATCGCCCACAAGGGCCTGCGCGACGCGGTGGCGAACTACCTCGAGCGCGAACGCGCGATGGTGGCCGCCGAAACGGAGTACCTCGCCGAGCACGCGCCATTCCGGAAGGGCGGCGACGAGGAGAGCTGAGCAGCCGCGCCCGTCCCACCGTGAGCAGTCCCCGAGCCGACCGCCCGGGACCAAGACACCGGATGCCGCCAGGTTCGGCGCGGGCGCGCCCCCCGGGCATCGGGTCAGCCGCCCCGAACGGAGCATCCCGAGGAAAGCTCATGCAGCCGACGTCGGAAAGTCGATGCGGCGACGCCGGGACGCCCGTCAGACGAGGTCGAAGTCGGAGGCCTTCAGCTTGTCGACGTCGCGCAAGGTGGCGATGAACACCGCTTCGCCCTCCCCGGCACCATCGGCATCGAACCAGAGCTTGCCGTTGTCACGGTCGAACAGGAACGTCTGCTTGCCGCCGGTCGCCTCCGGATCGTCCGACTGCACCAGCTTGAAGCCGCCGTCCTTCATGCCCTTCCAGCCGTCGACCGCGAAGACCAGAAGGTCGCCGTCGGAGACGAAGTCCAGAACGACATCGCCGGCCTCGCGCTGCTCGTTCCAGACGAAGCTGTCGGGGCCGAGGCCGCCGCTGAGCTGGTCACGCCCCGTGCCGCCGGCGAGCTCGTCGAGGCCCTCACCTCCCTTCAGCACATCGTCGCCGCTACCGCCCTCGAGGCTGTCGTCGCCGGCGGCGCCATCGAGCCGGTTCGCCTTGCCGTCGCCGGTCAGGCGGTCGTCGAAGGCGGAGCCCTCGAGGTTCTCGATGGCCTTGTAGCTGTCGCCGGCGGCCTCGCCGGTGGTGGCGTTCTGACGCGCGAGGTTGGCCGTCACGCCGGCAGTCGCCGCGGCGTAGGACGCCGTATCCTCACCCGCGCCGCCGATCATCGCATCGCCACCGAGACCGCCCTCGAGCACGTCGTCGCCGCCGTCGCCGACGAGCTTGTCGTCGCCGGCGAGGCCCTGCAGGTCGTCGTCACCGCCCTTGCCGGAAAAGACGTTCCGCCCGGCGTCGCCGACGAGTGTGTTGTCCCCGCCGTCGCCGTTCTGCACGCTCTTGTCGATCTCGACGGTGATGGTCTCCGAGGTGACGCCGCCGCGTCCGTCCGACGCCTCGACGGTGATCTCGACGCTGCCGTCCACCGCCTCGGTCATCCGCTTCGCCAGCACGATCTCGCCGTCGACGATCTTGAACAGTCCGCCAGGGTTGGTGGTGAGGCGGAGGGAGACGTCGTCGCCGTCCTGATCGGAAGCGGACAGTGTCGCGACGACGGTGCCGGCGGGGTCGTTTGCCGCGACCTTGTCGCCGCTGACCTTGAGCGTCGGGGCATCGTTGACGTTCTCAACGGTGATGGTGAATGTCTTCGTCAGCGTCCGTCCTCTTTCGTCGCTGACAGCGACGACGACCTCGTATTCGGACCGCGTTTCGAAATCGAAACTGTCCACCGTGCGCAGGATATTGCCATCCAGATAGAAGCGACCGCCGGCATCCTTGAGGAGCTTGTAGCTGAGCTGGTCACCATCCGGGTCGGATCCAAGCAGCGTTCCGACCAACATGTCCTTCGGTGAATTCTCGCGAACCGCGGCTCCCTGCAATAAGAGGTCGCTCGGTGCATCGTTCTGGTCTGTAACGCGGATATTGAAACTCGTTGACCCTGTCTTTCCGTGCTCATCAGTCGCAACGACTGAAAACTCAAGTCTGGTATGTGCCTCGTAGTCGAGCGGCCCAACCAGCACCAACTGGTTTCCGACGAGTTCGACTTCGCCCCCAAGACTGCCGCCAAACTCGATCGTGAATTCATCGCCGTTAACGTCGGACGCCTCCAGCGTCGCCAGCACCGTTCCGAGCGCAGCGTGCTCGCCGATTACAGCCAACGACGAGACGTCATGGATCTCTGGCGCGAGATTGATGTCCTCAGGTTTGATGACGAACGTCTTCTCCGTGACTTGGCCGCCATTCGCCACCGACAGGACGATTTCGACCGCTGTCTCCAGCTCTCGTCCCGTGTAGACAAGCACAATATCATCGTCGTCCCAGTGCGACCGAATTTTGAACAGGCCGGTAGGGTCGCTGACGATCCGGAGAGAATAACTGTCCTCCAGATCGCTGGCCGGATCGAAGATCCTGATTTCTCCGACGCTGATCTCGTCGTCGAATTCGCTCCAGATGGAGGGGTCCCCGGTGCTCAGACTGAAATGTTCCGGCAGGATCGCTTCACGGTCGTTCTGCACTTCCGCACGGACGGTTTGGGCGACAACACCGCCCATCCCGTCCGAAATCTGGATAGTGTAAGAATACTCGAACTGATTTTCAGTCTCGAAGTCGAAGGCTCGGGTGATGTAGACGTCGTCGCCAACGATCTCGAAGAGGCCGTCGCAATCGTCGATCAGGCTGATCGTGATGCTGTCGCGGTTGACGTCCCGATAGCTCACCTGCCCGATCGGGCCGACGAGGTTTTCCGGAATCTGCCACGGCGCGAAGAATATCTCTGGGGGGACGTTGACGTCGGCGGGCTCTATGACGAACGTCTTCGAGATGGTGTCACCTTCGTCGGTGCTCGCCCTGATGACGATCTCGACCGGCTCCACGAGGCGCGACTGCGTGCAGTAGAGGTCTCCCTGCGTCTCATCCACACGGAAAAAGCCGGACGGATCGGATTCGATCGTGAAGCGCACCGGTTCCCCGTCGGGATCCACGGCATGCACCTCGCCGAACCGGATCCAGGCTCCGAAACTCATGAAACGATCTGAGGTGTCGAGCGTGATGTCGCCGATCGGCGCATCGACAGGCGCGTCGGGTCCGGCCTGGATGTCGTCCACCGGTGACAGGGTCGGGTCGTTCATGCGGTCGGCACCCTCGCATTGTCCGTCGAATGCTGCCAACG
>CALRZT010000298.1:0-6607 GCA_943372725.1 Pseudoxanthobacter soli DSM 19599 | reverse complement strand
CCGCCGCACGCGCGAGGCTCTACGCATTTCCCACAGCGGCAGCGGAGGTTCGGTCATGCGTGTCGGTTCGCAGCGCGCCAGGGGCGCGTCGTCGGTGGTCACGGCGGCCGTCGCCGCAGCCCTGGTGATGGCGACGGTCGGCCCGGCAGCGGCCGACTGCGAAGCTCAGATCACCGCCCTCGAAAAGAAGATCCAGGCCGAGAATCCAGGCCTCGGCGGCATGCCCGGCGATCCCGCGGCCGCCTCGGCGGTGACGCCGCCGGCCGGCACCGCCCCCGCGCCCACGGGTGGCCCGGACCCGCTCGCAGCCGCCGATGCCTCCGGTGCGGACGCCGCCGTCGGCAACCCGCCGCTCGCCGGCCCGGTCGCCGCGATGAACGCGCTGTCGGAGGCGAACGCCCTCCAGGAAGCCGGCGACGAGCAGGGCTGCCTCGAGTACCTCCACCAGGCCGAGACGCTGCTGAAGAAGAAGTAGATGGCCGCCGTCTTCCCCTTCTCCCGGCCGAAGGCGGGGAGAAGGTGCCCGAAGGGCGGATGAGGGCGCGCGGCGAAGCCGCGCGGCGTCACGACAAGCCGCAGCCCCCGGCGCACCGCGTGCGCCGCCCTCATCCGGCGCTGCGCGCCACCTTCTCCGGGCACAGCCGGGAAAAGGAGGAGCCCTACTCCCCCACCCACTCCTCGGCGCCGACCGCCCGCGTCAGCATCCCGGCCAGCACGCCGTGCCGCAGCCCGTGCGCCGGGTCGGCCAGCACGGCCACCGGCAGCACGAACGTGCCGCCGGAGAGCTCGACGGGATCGAGCCGGTGGCCCGCGCTCGTCTCGCCCCGCACCGCCTCCGCTTCCGCCATCGTCAGCTCGATGTAGCTCGCCTCGCTCATGGCAGCGCCCCCACCGCGTCGAGATAGGCCTCGCACGCCGCGGCCAGCGCCGCGACATGGCCGCCGTCGATCCCCGCTCCGGCCCCGGCGACCGCCAGCCGCCGTGTCGAATAGGTCGACCCGGCGGCACCGATGCGGATGGCGTCGTTGCTGATCGCCCCGCTCGCCTGCGTCGGGCTCGCCACCACCGTGCCGCCGCGGAAGAAGTCGTGCCCTGTGGAGCTGCGGCGCGACCAGCCGACGAGTCCGAGCGAATCCGCCGTCGCCACCGTCGTCGTGGTGCTCGTGTTGGCGCGCGCCGCCAGCGATCCGGAGGAGCGCGCCAGAAGCCGCGTCGCGGTGCCGGTGCCGATCTCGGCGGCGCTGGCGTTGAGGTCGGTCAGCGACCAGACGAACAGCGCCGCGTCATTCAGCGAGAACCGCGTCCCGCCGAGGCTCGGGTTGAGCCCGGTCGACAGGTAGGAGGTCGCGCCGTCGCCGGCGAAGCCCCGATCGATCACGAACGACGGCGAGTTCACCGCCGTGCAGGTGTGCGAGCCTGGCGCCATGATGTTGACGCGGCCCGCCTGCTCGTCATGGGCGGCGAGCAGGTAGAGCACGTCGAGCTGGGACCACAGCCCGCCCGCCTTGATCGCCCGCACGAAGGCGTCGATCAGCGCCACCCGCGCCGCCGATGGCGCCACCGTCATCGCCGAGGCGAAGGCTGCCGCGTCCGGGTCGATCGCCCGGTAGGGTCCCGCTGCCCCCACCGGCAGTCCGATGCCGAGCATCAGACGAGCCCGACGAGCAGGGTCGCGGTGGTGTCGGTCGCCCGCACCCGCCGCGCCCGCACCGGCAGCACCGTGCCCGAGGGCACGCCGGAAAACACCGTCGTGCCGCCCTCGGCGTCGTGGATCGCGACGGCGCCACCGCCGCCGACATAGAGGCCGCGCACAAGTTCCGGCAGGTCGTCGTCGTCGTCCGGGGTGACGGCGAAACAGCGCACCGCCGGGCCGTCCGGCCCGGGTCCCTGGTGGGCGAAGCGATCGAGAATCGGCATGGCTCGGCTCCTGTCTGCGAGAGGTTGCGTCTGTCTGGATCGGTCGCTCGGACGGCTCAGGAAGCCGGTGCGGTGAAGCGGATGACCTGCATCGCCACGCGCACCGCGCCGCCGGTGAAGTCGCCGCCATTGGCGGTGAGGCGGACGGGCGTGTCGGCATAGACGGCGAACGGCCCGACGACGCCGATGTTGGCAGCACCGGCCCCCGCCCCGAGCGACCCGCCGAACTTCGACGGCTCGCCGGCGAGGCCGCAGTCGTAGGAGGTCGCTCCCGTCACGGCGGTCACCGTCCGCGCACTCACCGCCAGCACCAGCGCCCGCGCCGGGATCACTGCCACGGTGTCGACGAAGGGGCCCGTGAGCGCCACCTCCTCCTCGATCACCGCCGGCGCGAGGCTCGCCCCGTTCGGGCTCGCAGCCAGCGCGCTCGCCCAGCCGAGGCCGGGGCGGAACACCGCGAGCCGCGCCTCGTCGGCGACGTAGCCGACCTGGCCGAGAGCGGGCGCGCGAAACACCCAGCCGCCACCGATGCGCACGGCGATCTCGCCAGCGTGGCCGCTCCACGCCCCGCTCGCCCCAGCCGGTACGCCATACCGATCGCCGTCGACCGGCGAGCCCGGCGGCGCCGTCTCGACCACGCTCTCGAGCCGCAGCGAAGAGAGCGCGTCGAGCAGCAGCAAGGCCTCGTTGACCGTCACATGCTTCTGCGCCTGCGCGGCCGCGACGAGCGGCAGCGAAAGGTTCGGTGTCTCAGACATGCAGCAGCGCCTCCCTTGGCGTGCCGGCGCCGAAACCGGCAGCGATCTGCGCGACGCGCACGGCGAGGCTCGCCGGCGGGGCGCCGAAGTCAGCGATCTGGTCGGCCGCCGCATAGACGGCCGATGGATCGCCGGTGACGATGCGGCGCTTCAGGCTCGAGCCGTCGAGGATGTCGAGGCGGTAGCGCTCGCGCTCCTCGCCGAGCGGCACCTCCTCCTCGCCCCAGCCGTCGCCGCCGACCCGCGTCCGGCGGATCCATGAGACGGTCACGTCGCCGCTGCCGGCGTCGCGCACCGCCTTGAGGTGAACCGGGCTGAACGGCCTGAGCCCCCGCCCCTCCGGCGCCAACGTCTCCGTCACCGCCGCCGCGCCGTTCGGGTCGCCGCCGGCCGGGGTCGAGCGCCAGAGGAACGGCGTGCCGAGTTCGTCCCGCGTCACCGGCAGCGCCGCGAGCCGGCGGTCCACCATCACGAACGGTGCCCCCGCTGCGGCACCCGCCGCCATCGCGTCCTCGGTGCCGGACTGTCCGCGCAGCAGCATCGACAGCGCGTAGGTGTCGGCGGCGACGAGCTCCGCCTCGGCGAACTGCAGGAGTTCCCAGGCGCCGGTCTCCGTCTTCACCGCCGCGAGATTGGCGCCGGCGAGCACATCCGCCACCGTCCGTCCCTCCAGCCCCGCGGCGATGCGCACGATGATCCGTCCGGCGCGATCCCACGTCCCCTCCGGCCCGGGGCCGAGCGGCTCGACCAGCGTGCCGATCCGGGCCGGCCGCGTCAGCGTCGCCATCGCCGAAAAGCCGTCGCCGTCGCGGCTGCGCTCCACCACCACGCTGCCGGGCCAGGGCAGCGCGAAGGCGGCCGCGAACGGCCGCTCCGCCGGCACTTCGGCGTCGATCGCCGGCAAGTCGAGGATCATCGCCACCGGCGCTCCGAATTGCGGCGGCGCCACCGTCCGCGCACGCCGCCACGCCCCGCCGCCGCTGCCACGCCGCCGCCGTCCACGCCGCCGCGCGATCTCGCGGTCGAGAACCCGCGCGGCCACCAGTCGCGTGCCGGCGTCCTCGATCTCCTCGATCACCACCTCGGTCGCGGCCGTCCCCTCGACGACCGTGACGACGTCTCCCGGCTGGAGGGCGAGCCGCGAGGGCGGCAGCGCAAAGGCGACCCGCTCGCGCCCCGCCCAGCGGGAAAACAGCGCCGCGTCCGCCGCCCGGCCCATCGTCTCGGCGTCGGCGAACACGGCGACGTCGATCTCAACGACGTGGCGCGTCTCGCCCGCGAGCCGCCGCGACGCCGCCACCGCCGGCGAGAAGTCGCGCTCGACGTCGCGGTAGCCGAGACGCACCTCGATCGGCAACTCGCTGTCCTGCGTCCGCGTCCAGCGGACGAGCGGGCCTCGTCCCGCGTCCGTGTCGACGCAGTCGCCGGGCGCGATCGTCGCCACCGGCGGCGTGTCGGCGTCGGTGAAGACGAGCCGGCTGCCGCGGTCGGAAACGATGACGTCGAAAGCCTCCACCAGCGGTGCCAGCGCCGCCCGCGCCGCCATCGGCCGGTCGATCACCGCCCCGGCGACGACACGGTCGAGCCCCTCGATGTCGAAGGCCGTGAAGTCGTGGTCGCGCAGGATGGCGCCGATCAGCCCACCCACCGTGGTGGCGCCGAGCCGCCCGTTCAGCCAGTGGCCGAGCGCCCAGTTGTCGCCGTCGGCCCACACGTCCGACAGCGCCGGGAAGGCCGGCCACGGCCGCGCGTCCCAGGTCCACAAGTGGATGGCGTCCGGGCGCACCATGCGCGCCCCGTCGACCTCGGACTGCGGATTGTCGCCGGCAACATAGCCCGGCACGGTCGGATCGAAGCGGCGCAGCACCGCCTCGAGGTAGCGCCGCTGCATGGCGTCGTCGCGCCCGCCGTCGGAGAAGTGCGGCAGGTTCGATTCCGACGACTTCGGGTCGACGAAGACGTTCGGCTGGTTGGCGCCGCGATCGACCGCCGGGCAGCCCACCTCGGTGAACCAGAAGGGCTTCCCCTGCGGCTCCCAGGCGGTCGCGTCCTCCACCTCGACGCCGTCGAGCCGGTCGTAGTGGCGGTGCGACCACCAGCCGGCGAGGTCCTTGTAGCGGAACACCCACGGCTTGCCGTGCATGCCGTCGGTGATCGGCTCGCGATCCTGGTTCCGCCGCGCCTCGGCCGTCGGGTAGTACCAGTCGTAGCCCTCGCCACCGGCGACGTTGCCGCCGAGATAGACGGGGTCGTAGATCGAGCGCGCCGCCGCCGCGTCGAGGTGGTCGCCGTCGCGCCAGTCGGCGAGCGGCCAGTAGACGTCGATGCCGACGAAATCGACGTGCGGGCTCGTCCACAGCCGGTCGAGGTGGAACAGGTGGTCGCCGCTGCCATCGTTCGGCCGGTAGCCGAAGAACTCCGACCAGTCCGCCGCATAGGAGACGAGCGTCGAGCCCGGCAGCACGCCCGAGACGTCGGAGGCGAGGTCCCGGAGCGCCTGCACGAACGGAAACTCCCGCCGCGCCGAGCGCACCGTCGTGAGCCCGATCAGCTCCGAGCCGATCAGGAAGGCGTCGACCCCGCCCGCCACCGTGCACAGGTGCGCGTAGTGCAGGATCATCCGCCGCCACGACCACTCCGCCGCCCCGGTATAGCGGACCCGGTCGCCGTCGATGTCGAAGTCGGCCGCCACGGCCTCGCCGACGAAGCCGGCGATCTCGTCTGCGGCGTCGCCGGTGCCGTCCGGAGACCCCGGCCGCCCCGGCGCCGGGTGCACGGTGATCCGCCCCCGCCAGGGGAACGCCGCCTGCTCGCCGCCGCCCCACGGGTCCGGCAGGTCGTTGCCCGGCGGCACGTCCATCAGCAGGAACGGATAGAAGGTCACCTTCAGCCCGCGCGCGTTGAGCGAGCGGATCGCCGCCGTCACGCTGTCGTCGGAGGGCGTGCCGCCATAGGCCGGCCGCCCCGCGACCCGGCTCGTCGCCTCGGCCTCGTCGCGGGTGACGCCGTCGACCTCCCAGGTCGCCCCGCGCGTGCGGCGGTCGGCGTCCTCGATCTTCGGCCGCGGCCGGCAGTGTCCGGCCCTGAGGTCGTCGGCGAACCAGGCGACCACGAGCGCTACCCGTTCGAGCGCCGGGCAGAGATCGACGAGTTCGTCGATCGCCGCCTCGAAGTCGCTTTCCGCCGTGCCGACGTGGCGGTTGTCGGCGATCGTCACCCCCGGCGCGCCCTCGCGCGTCACGGCCTCGGTCGCGTAGCCGAACTCCGTCGCGCCGGGGATCAGCGTCACCGCCTGCACCATCCCCTCCAGCGCATCGACGGCGCGGATCACCTCGAAGGTCAGCTGCGGCAGGCGGTTGCCGTAGGGGTCGAGCGGCAGCCGCTCGAACACCACGTAGGCGAGGCCGCGATAGGCCGGGGCGTCGCCCTGCTTCGCCTCGATCAGCGGGTCCGGTTCCTGGAACTCGCCGCCGCGGTATCGGCGCATCGTCACGCCGGCGAGGTCGAGCGGCTTGCCGTCCGCCCACACCCGGCCAATGCGGTCGACCTTGCCCTCGCAGAGCCCCACCGCGAAGTTCGCGAAGTAGCGGTAGCTGCGCTGCGCGCCGCCGAGGCCCTTGCCGCCGCCGCCCTCCTCGCGCGTCTCCTCCTCGAGCCGGGTCGCCCAGATCACCTGGCCGGCGATCCGCACCCGCCCGTAGACGCGCGGCACCGGCGCGCCCTCCGTCGAGGTCTGCACGTCGAGGCTCTCGAGCCGCGGCCCGCGCGACCGCTCGCCGGGGATCAGCGCCCGGTCGATCACCGCGCCTGCGAGCCCGCCGACGGCGCGCCCGACCGCCGCCCCCACCGGCCCGAACAGCGCCCCCGCCGCCGCCCCGGCCGTCTGCAGCACCAACGTCGCCATCAGTCGTCCACCCCCGGAAAGGCGAACG
>CALRZT010000297.1:0-6627 GCA_943372725.1 Pseudoxanthobacter soli DSM 19599 | reverse complement strand
TTGAACATCGAACCGGTCCTTTTGTCCGCTCTGCGCTCCGTTCGACGGCGCGCGATGACGGAAATCCTGCGCTTGGGTCATGGCATTGACAAACGCGGGGTTCTTGGCCGAACGTCGATCACGACAAACTATACTTGGTAATCGAAATGGCTGCCTTTCCCTCCCTGCCGGCGCTGCGGGTGTTCGCCGCCGCCGGCCGCCACCTCTCCTTCACGAAGGCGGCGGAGGAGTTGAACGTCACGCCGGCCGCCGTCAGCCACCAGATCCGGGCGCTGGAGGAACAGCTCGGCGCCAGCCTGTTCGAGCGGTCGACGCGCAGCCTCGCCCTCACCGCCGCAGGGCGAAGGCTGCTGCCGCCGGCGACGGAGGCCTTCGAACTGCTCGCCCGCGCGCTGGCCGACGTGCGCCACGGCGAGCGGGTGCTGACGGTCACCACGACGCCGTCCTTCGGTGCGCGCTGGCTGGCGCCCCGCCTCGGCCGCTTCGTCGAGAAGCATCCGCAGATCGAGGTCTCGATTCGCCACACCCGGGCGACGCTCGACCTCGCCCGCGAGGGCATCGACGCGGCGGTGCGCTGGGGCAAGGGAACGTGGCCGGGGCTCGAGGCCGAACTCGTCGGCCCGTCGGTGCTCGCGCCGATGGCGGCGCCCGCCTATGCCCGCAAGCTCGGCCTTGGAGAGCCCGCCGATCTCGCCCGCGCCGCGCTGCTGCACGAGGACTGCCGCGAGGAATGGGCCGACTGGATGGTGCGCGCCGGCCTCGATCCCGCCCCCGCCCGCAACGGCCCCGTCTTCGACGACGAGAACGCCCTGATCCAGGCGACGCTCGCCGGCCAGGGTGTCGCCCTGATCTCGGTGGCGCTGGTGCAGGCCGACCTCGACGCCGGCCGCCTCGTCACCGTCGCCGACCTGCCGCTCGCCGACGGCTACGGCTACTACCTGGTCACCACCCCCGCGTCCGCCACCACCCGCAAGGTCAAGGCCTTCCGGTCGTTCCTCCTGGACGAGGTCAAGCGGGACACGCGGGGGTGAGGCGGCGGCCCCAGTCGTGAGTGGACGGCCACTCCCGCCTGCGGCAGGGTCATGAGGCCCGAGGGCCTGAGGGCCATTGATGACAACCACCCGTCGCGCCGCACTCACCGCCGCCTTTGCCGTCTGCGTCCTGACGGCCTGCCCGAGCCTGCGGACGCCGGCGGCCCATGCCGCCGTCTGTGCCGGCCGGCCGGCGGACCGGACGCTCGCGCAGCTCTTCATGGAGAGCAACGTGGTGGCGACCGGAACCCTCGCCGTCACGAAGGCAGAAATCCGCAAGGCATTCAGCGCCGGCGGTTATCTCGACCTGCCGTTCGTCGACCTGACCAGCATCGGCGGCAAGGTCCCCCAGCGCCTCACGGTCAAGATCTACGCCGAGAGGCGACGCGGTGGCGTGTCGCCAGAGCAGATGGAGAAGCTCGCGGGCGAGCCGGTGCTCGTCTTCCTGGTCCGGGGGCGCGACGGCGAGTTCTATCTGACCCGGGGAGCGAAGGCCCTGCAGCCGGCCACGGCCGCGACCATCGGCGCGGCCGAGCGGGAACGCGACCGGCAGTGGGCCATCCTCAAGGCGTGGAAGCCCGACCGGTCGCTCCCTCACTTCGGGGAGGTCAAGGCACTCGTCGCCGACCTCGCCGCCGTCCGCAGGCCTGCCAAGGGCAAAGAGGCGGCCTATGATGAGGCGCGCGCCCGACAGGACGCGATCTTCGTGAAGCTGGAGAAGCTGGGGAAACCCGCTGTACCTGCCATCGTCGCCCACCTCGACGACCGCCGGCCGCTCGCCGTCGAGCAATTGGCGCTGGTCAACCGGCCACCGAACCCCATCGAGGCCATTCGGACCTACGAGCCGGAGCAGGTCGTCGACGCCCTCGCCGCGACGCTGAACCAGATGACCGGCCAGAGCTTCGACGCCATCTACAGCGGCGGCAGCGAGGCGCAGCGGCGATCGGCCATCGCCGCCTGGCGGATCTACGCCGACGACCTCGTCTGCTACGGCCGCTGAGCCGACGCGCCCGCGCCGGCGGTGGCAGGCTCGCTCAGTTGTCGCCGATGCGGCTTCGCCAGATGCGCTCGCCGATGGTGCAGAACGGGTCGACCTGCACGGTCATCTGCGCCGGCACGACCGTCGCCCGCTCTGGCGGACCGCCGGCGATCTCCAGCACGAGCTTGCGGCGCACCGCCTCGCCGAACGCCTCGATGTCGCGAACGGGCACGAGGAAGGCGCCATTCCCCCCGATCACGCACGTCGTGTAGTACTCGTCGAGGTTCGGCAGGTCGAAATAGCTGTTCGCCGAGCGCTTCAGCATCAGCGGCAGACCGTTGATGGTGATGCCGGCCGCCACCGCCCGGTCGCGCGCCGTGGTGACGAGGCGGCCCTGGTTGTTCGGCCCGTCGCCGGACACGTCGATGACCTTGCGGATGCCTTCGTAGCCATTCTCGGCGATGAGGTCGGTCGCCACCGCCAGGGCTTCCGAGATCGAGGTGCGGAAGACGCGGCGGATCGGCTGCTGGCCAAGCTTCGCGGTGAAGGCCTCGGCCGACGCCGCGTCGCCGATCACCTGCCAGTCGACGACGACGCGCTGTTCGGCGGCGCCGGCCCATTCCATGTAGGCGACGGCGATCTTGCCGTGGATGCCGTCCTTGATGGCGGCGAGCACCTCTGCCGAGCGGATCGCCTCGACGTAGCCGAGCCGCTGCAGGCGCTGCTCGTCCTCGTCCATCGAGAACGACACGTCGACCGCCAGCACCAGCTCGAGGTCGACCTCCTCGGCGCTCGCGGGCCGCGCCTGCGACAGGCCGGCGACAGCGATGGCCACCGCTAGACAGGCCGCCGCGAGCCGGCGGGGCGGTGTCGGTACGATCTCGGTTCGACGGGACTCCTGCATCTCGCGCGCCTCCGCCCCCAGCGGCCACGCCCAGCATAGATAGTGTGGCAGAGCATCCCGGCCAGCCGAAGCGCTTTACGCACCCGTCCACGTTCTCGTGATGGCGGCGGCGCGGCCGCCACCGGATCATCGCCGATCGGGAAACTTGACCGGATGGCAAAAATCCGGCGATCGTGGGGGCGTGGACGTCGGAGGCAACTGCCCGCTCGGGGCCGGCCCTCCTGCCTCGACCGACGCCGGAAAAGAGGGCCGGCCCGGTCGCGTCGACGTCGCATTCGTTCGCGCCGCGGTCCGCTCGGGCCCGCGGCCGCCTTCGGGCCTGTTCGAGAGGCCGCCCGCGTCAGGCGCGGAGCGGCGGCGGAGGACTTATGATCGACATCTTCAAGCGGGCCACGGCCCATCGGCGCGGCCTCGCGGCGGCGCGCGCGGCGCTTCTCGGTCTGGCGGCGGCGACGCTGCTCTCGGGCGCGGCACTGGCGCAGGACGCCATCCAGCCGGCCGTCGTCTACGACATGGGCGGCAAGTTCGACAAATCCTTCAACGAGGCCGCCTACAACGGCGCCGAGGCGTTCAAGAAGGCGACCGGTATCGAGTACCGCGACTTCGAGGTGCAGAACGACGCCCAACGCGAGCAGGCGCTGCGCAACTTCGCCCGCCGCGGAATGTCGCCGATCGTCGCCATCGGCTTCAGCCAGGCGGCGGCGGTGGAGGAAGTCGCGAAGGAGTTCCCCGACACCAAGTTCGCCATCGTCGACATGGTGGTCGACCTGCCGAACGTCCGCTCGATCCTGTTCCAGGAGCAGGAGGGCTCCTACCTCGTCGGCATGCTGGCGGCGATGGCCTCGAAGACCGGTAAGATCGGCTTCGTCGGCGGCATGGACATCCCGCTCATCCGCAAGTTCGCCTGCGGCTACGTCGAGGGCGCCAAGGCGGCGAACCCGAACGTCGAGGTGTTCCAGAACATGACCGGCACCACCGGGGCCGCCTGGAACGACCCGGCGAAGGGAGGCGAGCTCGCCAAGTCGCAGTTCGATCGCGGTGCCGACGTCGTCTACCACGCCGCCGGCGGCACCGGCATCGGCGTGCTGCAGGCCGCCGCCGAGGCCGGCAAGCTCGGCATCGGCGTCGATTCCAACCAGAACTACCTGCATCCCGGGCATGTGCTGACCTCGATGCTGAAGCGCGTCGACACCGCCGTCGAGAAGGCCTTCACGGACGCCAAGGACGGCAAGTGGACGAGCGGCTTCTACGTCCTCGGCCTGAAGGAGGACGGCGTCGGCTGGGCGCTCGACGACAACAACAAGGCGCTGATCACCCCGGAGATGCAGGCGGCCGCCGACAAGGCGAAGGCCGGCATCGTCGACGGCTCGATCAAGGTGCATGACTACATGTCGGACAACGCCTGCCCGGCGGGCTGACCGACAGCGGCGGCAGCGGGGGCCGCGCCATGACGAACGGCAAGGGCGCGGCACAGCCGCGCCCAACCTTTGCGACAAGCGCGGCACAGCCGCGCCTTCACCCTGCGGCCGGCGCGGTTCCGCCGCGCCCGCACTTCGTCGAGGACGGGGCTCGGCCGGCTCGCCGGAGCGTCATCCTCGGCATCGCCGGCCTTGCACTGACCGGCTGCGCCGGGCGTCTCCTCGACGCCCGGCCACTACCAGCGGACGGTGCCCTCGGCGTCCTGCTCAGCTCGCGCTACCGCGCCGAGAACGGCCTCGGCCCCGTCACCCTCGACGCCCGCCTGTCGCGCGCCGCCGCAGCCCAGGCGCTCGAGATGGCCCGCCACGACGACCTTTCCCATTCGATCGGCTGGGGCAACGCGCTGCCCGCCCGCCTCGCTGCCGTCGACTACGACTGGGAGGTGACGGCGGAGAACATCGGCATGGGGTACCGCACGCTTCAAGCCGCCTTCGACGGCTGGGTCGGCTCCGCCGGCCACCGCGCCAATCTTCTGAAGCCCGGCGTCACCCAGGTCGGCTTCGGCGCCGCCGAGGCCCCGGCCTCGCGCTCCCGCTTCTACTGGGCGATGATCCTCGCCGCCCCGCGCATCCGGCGCGACACGCCGGTCACCCAGACGCCGGACGTCGACCACGGAATGCCCGGATGACCGCCCCCGCCATCGAGCTCGCCGGCATCGACAAGCGCTTCGGCGCGGTGCACGCCAACCGCGACATCCACCTCGTCGTCGAGAAGGGCACCATCCACGGCATCGTCGGCGAGAACGGCGCCGGCAAGTCGACGCTGATGTCGATCCTCTACGGCTTCTACCAGGCCGATGCCGGCAAGATCCTGATCGACGGCGCCGAGGTCTCGATCCCGGATTCGAAGGCGGCGCTCGGCCACGGCATCGGCATGGTCCACCAGCACTTCATGCTGGTCGAGACCTTCACGGTGCTGGAAAACGTCGTGCTCGGCGCCGAGGGTGGCGCCCTCATCGGCCCGGCCCTCAATCGCGCCCGCGCTGAACTCGCCCGCCTCTCCGACGCCTACGGCCTGAAGGTCCATCCGGACGCGGTGGTCTCGTCACTGTCCGTCGGCGAGCTGCAGCGCGTCGAGATCCTCAAGGCGCTCTACCGCGGCGCCGAGATCCTGATCCTCGACGAGCCGACGGGCGTCTTGACGCCGCCCGAGGCCGACGAGCTGTTCGGCATCCTCCGGGTGCTGCGCGGCCAGGGCAAGACGGTGCTGCTGATCACCCACAAGCTCCGCGAGATCAAGGCGGTCACCGATGCCGTCTCGGTGATGCGCCAGGGTGCCATGGTGGCGACGCGCACGACGGCCGAGGTGAGCGTCGAGGAGCTCGCCTCGCTGATGGTCGGCCGGAGCGTGCTCTTGCGCGTCGATAAGGGCCCGGCGAAGCCCGGCCGCACGGTGCTCGCCGTCGAGGGCCTCACGGTGATCGACCGCCGCGGCGTGCTGCGCGTCAAGGACGTGTCGTTCGAGGTCCGCGCCGGCGAGATCGTCGGCATCGCCGGTGTCTCCGGCAACGGCCAATCGGAGCTCATCGAGGCGATCGCGGGCCTCGCCCGCCCGACCCTCGGCCGCGTCCTCATCGATGGCGCGCCCGCCGCCGGCACGCCCGAGAAGGTGCGCCGCCAGGGCCTCGCCCACGTACCCGAGGACCGCCACCGCATGGGCCTCGTCATCCCCTTCGAGGCGGCCGAGAACGCCATCCTCGGCTACCACGACGACCCGTCGCTCGGCCCCGGCCCGATGCTGTCGCCGGACCGTGTGCGCGCCCACGCGAAGGAGGCCTTCGCCGCCTACGACGTCCGCCCGCCCGACGTGCGGCTGAAGACCGCCAACTTCTCCGGCGGCAACCAGCAGAAGATCGTGCTCGCCCGCGAGATCGAGCGCGACCCGGTGGTGCTCGTCGTCGGCCAGCCGACGCGCGGCGTCGACATCGGCGCGATCGAGTTCATCCACCGCCGCCTCGTGGCGCTGCGCGACGCCGGCAAGGGCATCCTGCTCGTCTCCGTCGAACTCGACGAGATCCGCGCTTTGTCGGACCGCATCCTCGTCATGTTCGACGGCAAGCTGATGGGCGAATGCGCCACCGACGCCCCCGAAGGCGAACTCGGCCTGCTGATGGCCGGGTGCATGCCGGAGGCGGCACAGTGAGGGGGCAACACACTCATGCGCCGGAGAGGTCGGAGGCCCCGTATTCCTCCCAGTTGCTTGAGGCACTGAAACCCTCCCCCCTCGCGGGGGAG
>CALRZT010000296.1:0-6639 GCA_943372725.1 Pseudoxanthobacter soli DSM 19599 | reverse complement strand
CCCATCGAGCGCGACAGCGTGTCGGCGA
Organism: Pseudoxanthobacter soli DSM 19599; assembly: GCA_943372725.1. Taxonomy (GTDB): domain Bacteria; phylum Pseudomonadota; class Alphaproteobacteria; order Rhizobiales; family Segnochrobactraceae; genus CAMDHY01. The sequence continues at coordinate 6,611 of CALRZT010000296.1, read as the reverse complement.
GGTCGCCGCTGCGCTTCTCCATCTCGACGAGCCACGCCTTGACGACGGCGACGCGGGCGTCGAGCGGCGTCCGCCGCCAGGTCTTCTGCGCCGCTTCCGCAGCCGCCATCGCCGCCTCCACCTCGGCGGCGGTGGCATAGGGGCGGGTGACGTAGGTCTGATCGTCGACCGGCGAGATCACCTCGAAGGCGTGCGGTGCGACGGCGGTAACGGACATGGGTGGGCTCCGGACGGCGGCGCACCGGACGGCGCGCGGGAGGCCGAGCGTTAGCACGATTTTCTGTTTTGGAAAATCTTTGCGATTTCGCTTGATCGGGTCCGGGGCGCGTGGCAACGATTTTCGCCGGATCGGCGGTCGGCCGGGCTTTGGCCGGTTTGCCGCCGCGCGTCATCGCGGGCGACCCGCTCGCTCACTTTCGGGGAAGGCTGCCATGCTGCGCTTCGACTTTTCCGACCGCACGGCGGTCGTCACCGGGGCCGGCGGCGGCATGGGCGAGGCGATCGCCCGCGACCTCCTGAAGGCCGGCGCCTCGGTCACGGCGGTCGACATCAAGCCGGCGCCCGAGAGCCTGTCGGGCTTCGGCGACCGCCTCGTCTTCGTGCAGGGCGACCTGCGCGACGCCGCCTTCGTCGAGAAGACCATGGTCGACACCGCCGCCCGCACCGGCCGGCTCGACTATCTCGCGAATGTCGCGGGCGTGCTGTGGTTCGGCCGCGACAAGGGCTTCCTCGACATCGATCTCGCCGTCTGGGACGAGGTGATGGACATCAACCTCAAGACGATGCTGCTGACGTCGCGCTTCGCCGTGCCGCTGATGAAGAAGACCGGCGGCGGCGCCATGGTGCACTTCTCCACCATCCAGTGGCTGCGCGGCGACCTGAAGCCCCAGGAGGCCTACCAGGCCTCGAAGGCCGGCGTCTGCGCGCTGTCGAAGTCGATCGCCATGCAGTGCGCGCGCGACGGCATCCGCTCCAACGCCATCCTCCCCGGCCCGGCGCTCACCCCCCTGCAGGCGCGCTGGGATTCGGCCGAGATCCAGGCGGCGGTCGCCGACTACGTGCCGATCGGCCGCATCGGCACGGCCGACGACATGGCGAACGCGGCGCTGTTCCTGCTCTCGGATGCCGCGTCGTTCATCACCGGGGTGGAGCTCGCGGTGGATGGTGGCGTGCTGATGCGGACGTGAGGGGGCCGGCGGTCGTCGCCCCCCGCGGCGTCACCCCGGACGCGAAGCAACGCGGAGCGAGCCGGGGCCCAGCGGAAGACTGGTCGCGCGTAGCGCGACGCCCAGTGCGTGCCTTCGGCACGCGTTCATCCGCTGGGTCCCGGATCGGCGCTCGGCTGCGCCTCGCTTGTCCGGGATGACGGTGGCGGGGTGAGCGGCACCCCATCCCGGCGACCTACGGTCGCCGAACTGTCCCCGCGCGAGGCGGGTGGCTCACCCCAGATGCCGCCCCTCGAAGGGCGCGCGGCCCACGAGCTTTCCCCCGCGGTCGAACACCACCACCTCGACGTCGATGCCGGCGCCGCGCACCACCTCGGCGGCGGTGGCGCGGGCGAGCTTGGCCACCCGGTCGCCGAGCGCCACGGCGTCCTCGCCGGCGAGCGAGAAGGCCTCGAGCGCCGTGTTGGCCGACCGGATCGCCGTCACCCGCTCCGGCCGCACACCGCAGGCCTCCGCCGTCGACGCCAGAAATCCGAAGTCCACCGTGCCGCGCTTCGAGTGCAGGTCGAGCATGCCCATGGCGAGCTTCGACATCTTGGCGACGCCACCGGCGACCGTGACGCGCCCCACCGGGTGGGTGCGCAGGTACTTCAGCATCCCCCCGACGAAATCCCCCATGTCGATCAGCGCCAGCTCCGGCAGGCCGTGCAGCGCGCGCACCGCCGCTTCGGACGTCGAGCCAGTGGCGCCGGCGAGGTGGCCGAGGTGGGCGGCCCGCGCCACGTCGACGCCGCGGTGGATGGCGTGGATCCAGGCGGCGCACGAATAGGGCACGACGATGCCGGTGGTGCCGAGGATCGAGATACCGCCAAGGATGCCGAGGCGCGGGTTCCAGGTGCGCTCGGCGATCCGTTCGCCGTCCGGCACCGAAATCTCCACCACCACGTCGCCGGCGCCGCCGTGGGCGGCGGCCACCTCGGCGATGGCGGCGGCGATCATCTGGCGCGGCACCGGATTGATCGCCGGCTCGCCGGGCGGCAGCGGCAGGCCCGGCAGCGTCACCGTGCCGACGCCGGGTCCGGCGCGAAAGACGACGCCAGTGCCAGGCGCACCCGGGCTGACGGTCGCGACGATCAGTGCCCCGTGCGTCGCATCAGGGTCGTCGCCGGCATCCTTGACGACGGCGGCCATCGCCGCGCCGTCCTCCAGCCGGGTGGTGGCGAGCGCGAAGGCCGGCGTCAGGCCGGCCGGCAGCGTCACCATCACCGGGTCGGGAAACGCGCCGGTCAGCAGCGCCGTGTAGGCGGCCTTGGCGGCGGCGGTGGCGCAGGCGCCCGTCGTCCAGCCGCGGCGCAGCGGCCGGCCGAGATCGGCCGCCGCCTCCTCGGCCGCGTCGCCGGCGTCTTCGCCGGGCCGTTCGTCATCCGGTCTTTCGTCGGCTTCCGCTGCACCCATGCCTTCCACTCGACGCTTCCCACCGTCTATAGGACGACGGCGGACGGGCGTCATCCCGGCCGCGCCGGCAGGACCGGCCGACGGACCAGGAGCGCGAGCGGGTGAGCGGCAGGGAGCATGCGGAGCGGATCGCCGGCCTTGTCGCCGGCTTCCTCGACGACGTGCCGCCGCTCGTGCCGGGCGAGGTGGCGCTGGTCGGCGCCGGCCCCGGCGACCCCGCCATGCTGACGCTCGCCGCCGTCGCGGCGTTGTCGCAGGCGGAGGTGATCGTCCACGACGCGCTGGTCGACGACCGCATCCTGGCGCTGGCCCCGCCCGCGGCGGTGCTGGAATATGCCGGCAAGCGCGGCGGCAAGCCGTCGGCGAAGCAGGCCGACATCACGCTGCGGCTGATTTCCCACGCCCGCGCCGGCAAGCGCGTCGTGCGGCTGAAGGGCGGCGACCCGTTCGTCTTCGGCCGCGGCGGCGAGGAGGTGCTGGCACTGTCGCTGGAAGGCGTGCGCTTCCGCGTCGTGCCGGGGCTGACCTCCGGCCTCGCCGGCCTCGCCGCGGCCGGCATCCCGGCGACCCTGCGCGAGGTCAACCAGGCGGTGATCCTCGCCACCGGCCACGCCGGCACCGGCGTGGGCAGCCTCGACTGGGCGGCGCTCGCCGCCACCGGCCAGCCGATCGTCCTCTACATGGCGATGGCGAGCCTCGGCCCGATTGCCGAGGCCCTCATCGCCGGCGGCCTACCGCCCGGCACCTCTGCTGCCGTCGTCGCCTCCGCCACCACCGGCCGCGAGGCCGTCGTCGTCTCGACGCTCGCCCGAATCGCCGAAGACGCAGCCGCCGCCGGCATCGACCCGCCGGCGATCGTCGCGATCGGCGAGATCGTCGCCGTCCGCGCCCGCCTCATCGGCACCGCCCGGCTGATCGAGGCGATGCGGTGAGCAGCACCCCGCGCGGCCTCGTCGTGGCCGCCCCCCGCTCGGGCTCCGGCAAGACCTCCGTCACCCTCGGCCTGATCGCGGCGCTCCGCCGGCGCGGCCTGACGGTCGCCGCCGCCAAGGCCGGGCCGGACTATATCGACACCGCCTTCCACGCCGCCGCCACCGGCCGGCCGGGCGTCAATCTGGACACTTGGTCGATGCGCGGCGGCCTGCTCGACGCGCTCGCCGCCACCCAGGCCGAGGGCGCCGACGTGATGATCGTCGAGGGGCTGATGGGCCTGTTCGACGGCGTCGCCGCGCCCGGTGCCTGCGGCGACGGCTCCACCGCCGATCTCGCCGCCCGTCTCGGCCTGCCGGTACTGCTGGTGCTCGACGTCTCCGGCCAGTCGCAGACCGCCGGCGCGGTCGCGAAGGGGTTCGCGACCTTCCGGCCGGACGTGGCGGTCGCCAGCGTCATCCTCAACCGCGTCGCCAGCCCCCGCCACACGGCGCTGGCCTCCCGCGGCATCGCCGCGGCGGGGCTACCGGTGCTGGGCGCCCTGCCGCGCACCGAGGGCTTGAGCGTCCCCGAGCGCCACCTCGGCCTCGTCCAGGCCGAGGAACACGAGCGCCTCGATGCCTTCGTCGCCGAACTCGGCGACTTCGTCGCGGCGAACTGCGACCTCGACGCCATCCTCGCGGCGGCACGGCCGCTGGGGACGGAGGGACAGGCTCATCCTGCGGCCGACGGCGGTCGGTCCGCCGATGCCGTCGCACTGCCGCCGCCGGGGCAGCGCATCGCGCTCGCCCGCGACGTGGCGTTCTCCTTCGTCTATCCACATCTGCTGGCCGGCTGGCGCGCCGCGGGCGCCGAGATCGTGCCGTTCTCGCCGCTCGCCGACGAGGCGCCGGACGCCGGCGCCGACGTCTGCTGGCTGCCGGGCGGCTACCCGGAACTGCACGCCGGCCGCCTCGCCGGCAACGCCCGCTTCCTCGCCGGCCTGCGGGCGTTCGCAGCCGTAAAGCCGGTGCACGGAGAGTGCGGCGGCCACATGGTGCTGGGCGAAGGGATCGAGGACGCCGGCGGTGTCCGTCACGCCATGGCGGGGCTGCTCGGCCATGCCACGAGCTTTTCGAAGCGCCGCCTCCATCTCGGCTACCGCCGCGCCGTCCTCACGGACGGCTGCCTCCTCGGTGCCGCCGGCGACGCCTTCCGCGGCCACGATTTCCACTATGCGAGCGTGACGGAGGCCGGCGGCGACGCGCCGCTGTTTGCGGTCACCGATGCGAACGGGGCGGTGGTCGCGGATGGCAGCGGCGGACGGCGGGGGACGGTGACAGGGTCGTTCTTCCACCTGATCGACCGGGGGTAGGCGCCCGATCCCTGCGGCGACGCGTCCCACCCGTGCCGGGGGTAGGCGGCCGTTCCACGTCGCAGCGCGTCCTCCCCCTGCAATCGCAGCGGGCTTGCCCGCTGCGATCACTTGAAGGACCCAAGTCGGGCAAGCCCGACTTGGGTGGGGAGGACAGCCGGCGAAGCCGGCAGGTGGGGGCCCGTCGATCCGGAAGACGACGTCGGCTGTCTCAATCTGGATTCACGGGCCCCACCCTGAGCGCCTTCGGCGCTCTGTCCCTCCCCCTGGCAGGGGAGGGACGCGTCGCGGGCGTTGAAACGTCGCGCCACAGGGGGCCGCCGCGCTACTCCCTCACCGCCTCTGGCCCCACCACCCCATGCTTCTCCGCCAGTGCCGCGATCTGCGCCGCCACCTCGGGGTGCAAGGCCACTCCCTCCGCCAACGCCTTTGCCTTCCGCGCCAGCGCCGCCTCGCCTGGCATTCGCACGGGCACTCCCGGATCGCGCGGCGTCGCCGCCCGGCAGGCATCCGCCAGCCAGTTGACCTGCGCGAGGAACGGCGAAAGCCCGGCGAACAGCGCCGGTGCGAAGGCGAGAACCGTCACCGCGGCGCCCCAGTCGGTCGGTGTCTCGGCGCGGCCATAGCCGCCGAGACCCTGGGTCAGGGCTTCCACCATCAAGGACAAAGCGAAGCCCTTGTGGCCGTGGTCGAGGCCGCCGACCGGCAGCAGCGCGCCGCCGGTGCTCGCTACCGTCGGATCGTCGCTCGCCCGGCCCTCGGCGTCGACGAGCCACGGCCCCGCCATCCGCCCGCCCTCCCGCGCGGTGCGGGCGACCAAGCCGTTGGTGGTGATCGAGGTCGAGACGTCGATGAGGATCGGTCCCGCGGTCGCCGGCAAGGCGACGGCGAGCGGGTTCGGCGTCATCACCGGCGTGATGCCGCCATGCGGGGCGACGGTCGCCACTGCCGGGTCGGAGGAGAGCACCATGACCGCGTAACCGTCGCGTGCGGGCTTCTCGAGGAAGGCGGCGAGGCAGGCGATGTGGTGGCTGCGGCGCACGACGACCGCGCCGACGCCCTGAGTCGCGGCCTTGGCGGTCGCGGCCGCGACGGCGAGGCCGGTCGTCCACACGCCCGGCAGGCGCCTCCCGTCCCAGACGGCCGCGGCCGGTGCCTCGGAAACGATGGCGGGCAGCCCCTCTCGCTCCATCGTGCCGGCGGAGAGTGCGGCGAGATAGGGGCCGAGCAGCGCGAGACCGTGGGTGGTGTGGCCGAGCAGGTCCGCCTCGACGAGACCCGCGGCTACCGCGGCGGCCGGTTCCGCCGGCAGGCCGGCGCCGGCGAGCAGCCGCTCGGCGAAGGCGACGAGGTCCGCCGCCCGGTAGCGCTCGCTCATCACACCCCTCCCCTCGCCTCGGCGGCGTCCATCGCCCCGTGAGGGACGCGGTCCCCTACACCAGCGCCCGCACGGCGAAGCCGAAGCTTTCCTCGAGCGTGCGGAGCAACTCGCGCCCCTTCTCGACGGGGGCCGGCATCAGCGGCGGGCGGACATTGCGCCAGCGGCGGTCGCCGGTGGTTTCGGCCAGCACCGCCTTCATCGCCGGGATCGGCGCATAGGGCTGCACGGTCTTGCGGAAGGCGTCGACGACCGCCTGCCGCGCGGCCCCACCGCCGTCGCCGTGCTTCGCCACCACCTCGGCGACCGCCGGGGCGTTGAGGTTGGC
>CALRZT010000295.1:0-6658 GCA_943372725.1 Pseudoxanthobacter soli DSM 19599 | reverse complement strand
GAGCGCCCGGGCGTTTTCGAGGACGGCGCGGTTGTAGGCGACGAACTCGGGCCGCAGCGCCTCGCCGAGGCAGGCGGCCTTGCCGGCGACCGCGTGCATCATCACCGAGCCCTGCACGCCCGGGAAGATGCCGTAGTTGATGCGGTCGGACAGCGCCTCGTCGTTCCACAGCACCATGCCGCCGCGGGCGCCGCGCAGGGACTTGTAGGTGGTGGTGGTGACGACGTCGGCGTGGGGGAACGGGGCGGGGTGCAGCTTCGTCGCGACGAGGCCGGCGAAGTGGGCCATGTCGACCATGAACAGCGCGCCGACCTCGGTGGCGATCGCCTTCAACCCGGCGAAGTCGATGATCCGCGGATAGGCCGAGCCGCCGGCGACGATCAGCTTCGGGCGGTGCTCGCGGGCCAGCGCGCGGACCTCGTCGAGGTCGATCCGCTCGCTGTCGCGGGCAACGCCGTAGGAGACGATACGGTAGTCGCGGCCGGTGAGCGTCGCCGGGTGGCCGTGGCTGATGTGGCCGCCGGCGGCCGTGTTCATCGAAAGAATCGTGTCGCCGAGCTTCAGGAGCCCGAGGAAGACGCCGGCGTTGGCGTTCGAGCCCGAGTGCGGCTGAACGTTGGCGAAGCGGCAGCCGAACAGGGCGCGGGCGCGCTCGATCGCTAAGGCCTCGATGACGTCGGCGAACTCGGCGCCGCCGTAGTAGCGGTGATAGGCAAAGCCCTCGACGGTCTTGTTGGTCAGCACCGAGCCCTGCGCGGCGAGCACCGCCTTCGAGACGATGTTCTCAGACGCGATCAGCTCGATGCCGTCGCGCTGGCGGGTGAGTTCGCCCTCGATTGCCGCGGCGAGCACCGGATCGGCCTCGAGGCCACGGGAGAAATAGCCCTCGTGCAGCTTCGTCATTTGGGCGTGTCCATGATGGTGGGCGTGGTGGTGCTCGGCACCGAGCACGATCGGCTCGCCGTGCGGCGTGGCGCGGGCGGCGCGGTCCCAGGCGTCGTAGCGGCGGGCGAGTTCGTCGGCGCTGACCAGCGCCTTGCCCGCCGACAGCGTCTCCAGTGTCGACAGCCAGGACTGCCAGTATCCCTCGCCCGGCTCCGCGGCGAGGCGGGCGCCTAGCGCGGCGGCCCACTCGCCCCAGGTGAAGGCGCCGCGGTCGGCGAGCGTCACCGCCATCGCGAAGGCCTGCGCCTGCCAGGGCTCGTCGAAGGGCGCCTCAGCGGGGCCTGAGATAGGGCTCGAAGAGGTCGGCGACGATCGCGGTGGCAGGCTCGGCATCGGCACCCCAGAGGTCTTCGGCGGCAAAGCGCACCGCATAGAGCCACGCCGGCGCCTCGCCCAGCCCGTGGGCGTTGGTGTCGGGATAGACGTGGACGCCCTGCACCCGCTCGATGACGCCCGGGCGGCCGCGCAGGTAGCGCGGCAGGCGGGTGTGGCCGTGCGGGTTGGCGAGACGGGTGACGACCACGTCGCCGACGGCGAATTTGGCCGGTGCGGTCGCCGGTCGCTCGGTCGGGCCGCCACGGGCGAGCGCGGCCGGCACGTCGGCGGCGGCGAGCACGCGCTTCACCGGCGCCGGCGGCGCGAGCGACCGGCCGGCGGCGATCTCGTCGGCCGTGGCGAGCCCCTGCTCGACTATGAGACGCTCCAAACCGGCGATCCAGATCTCGTAGTAGCTCGAGGAGAGAGAGTCCGCCGGCGGCATCCGCTCGCGGGCATGGCGGGAGGTGTCGATCGACCACGAACCGGTGGCGCCCATGGCGAGCGTCAGCGCCAGCGCGCGCTTCTCCCACGCCGCGTGGAACAGCGGCTCGTCCACCTCCGGTGCGATGGGACCGAGGCCGTGCTGGCCGCCGAGGTCCTGGGCGCCGTTCATGCGCGCGGCTCCGGCTCACCCGCCGGATCGCGCGCGAGGCCGGTGCCGATCATGCTGTCGCGGGTGACGAGGTCGGCAAGCGCCTCCTCGCTCCAGCCCGCGGTGCCGGCGGGGCGCATCGGGACGACGAGGTAGCGCATCTCTGCGGTCGAATCCCAGACGCGGACGGCGGTGCCGGCGGGCAACTCCACGCCGAACTCGGCGAGCACGGCGCGCGGCTCGGCGACGGCGCGCGAGCGGTAGGGCGGCGCCTTGTACCAGACCGGCGGCAGCCCGAGCACCGACCACGGGTAACAGGAACAGAGCGTGCAGACGACGAGGTTGTGGACTGCGGCCGTGTTCTCCACCGCCACCATGTGCTCGCCCTGGCGGCCTGAGATGCCGAGCTCGGCGATCGCCGCGGTGGCGTCGGTGACGAGGCGGTCGCGATAGGCCGGATCGCTCCAGGCGCGGGCGATGACGCGGGCGCCGTTGCGGGGCCCGACCTTCGTCTCGTAGGTGTCGATCAGCACGTCGAGCGCCGCCGGATCGACATAGCCCTTCTCGACCAGCAGGCTCTCGAGTGCGCGCACGCGCAGCTCGATTGGCGAGAGCTCCGAGCCCTCGCCGTGATCGTGGGTGTCGGCCCGGGTGCTCCCGGGGTGCCCGTGATGGGAATGCCCGTGCTGCGGGTGGTCGTGATGATCGTGATCGCCGCTCATGGCGGTCACGCTAGCGGATCGCGGCGAAGCCGTCATCCGCCCCGCCGGATCGTGACCGAGGCGTGATCGGCCGCGCTCGGCGGGCGGGCCGTCATCTCGGGCGAAGCGGGGGCCCGCGACAGTGCCATCATCGGCAATTTGTCGAACACGGCGCAGGCGTCTCTGGACCGGTGCCCGGTAAGGTTTTATCCTTACGGTTGAAAGTTGGAACTTGTCTCAACAGCTTTCGCGGTTCCCTCCCACCGCGGCCTGCTCAGCCGACGGAGACTTATGTGTCGAAGGCGATCCGAGAGATCGCGAAGGTCGTTCCGGCCTTCGCGCCCCGTTTTCTCGTCGACGTCGGGGCCAATGTCGGCCGCTCGACGCGCGAACTCGTCGAGGTGGCCGACGCGGAGGCGACGGTGTTCGCCTTCGAGCCGATCACCCGGAGCTTCCAGCAGTTGCAGGAGGCCGTGGCCGGGCTCGACGGCGTCGTCGTCGAGCAGGCGTGCCTCGGCAGCGTCGACGGCAACGTGCTGATGACCGCCCGCGGCACCGCCAACGGCAACCGCATCGTCGCCGAGGGCGAGGTGCGCGGCAACACCGAGGTGGTGCCGATGCTGCGCGGCGACGCCTATTTCCGCGCCCGCGGCGTCGAGATGATCGACCTCTTCAAGTCGAGCACCAACGGCTGGGACCTCGATGTGCTGGTCGGCATGATCGACTACCTCGCCTCGCAGCGCATCCGCGCCATCCAGGTGGTGACGGCGCTCGCCCCCGGCGAAACCCGCGCCTGCCCCTTCGAGAAGATGACGGCCTTCCTCGAGCCCTTCGGCTACGGCGTCCTCGGCTTCGTCTCGCCGGTGCGCGCCGACGAAGCCGGCAACCCCCGCGCCTCGATCGCGCTGGTGGACACGATCTACATCGCGGAGTGAGGCCTCGACTGCCGCGGTGGCCGCAGACTGCTTGGCTGTTGTACCGGATCCCCATTCGCGACGATGCGGCGATCCCTCTGCGCCACCGGCGTCCGCGCCAGCGCAGGGTAGCTGCCGTTGACACCGCGCCGGCGAGTTTCGAGAGTGCCCCGACGCCCTCCGTCGCGTCGAGAACCCAGCCCCCATGTGGGACCGCAACCCCGTCCGTCTCGCCCTGCTGCACATGCTGCCCGAGGTCGCCGCCGCGCGCGGCGTCGCGCTCGAGCCGGTCCTCGCGCGCGCCGGGATGCGAGGGTCGAGCTTCCTCGAGGGTGACGCCGTCGTCGCCCGCGCGCAGATCTGCACGGCCCTCCAGCAGACGGCCCAGCGGGCGGGCGAACCCACCATCGGCCTCGCCCTCGCCACCGCGGCGAGCCCCGGCCGGCTCGGCCCGGCGGGGCAGGCGCTCTTCGCAGGCCGCTCGTTGCGGGAGTGCCTGCGCGCCCATGCTCGCCAGATGCCGAGCCTGCAGGGCGGAACGACGATGGGGCTGACGGTTCGCAGGGGCCGGGCGGAGTGGCACCACCGCCTCGCCGACAGCGACCCGCAGCACGCACGGGTGCTCAACGAGGGCATCACCGGCTTTCTCGTCGGCGCCTTCAGGGCGGTGACCGCGATGGCGGCGACGGAACTGCGGGTGACCTTACCCCACCGCGCCCAGGCGCCGGTACGCACCTACGAGGACACCCTCGGCGCGGGCGTCACCTTCGGAGCGGGCGATGGCATCGTCCTGTCCTTCGACGCCTCCTGGCTCGATCGGCCGAACGTCCTCCCCGGCAGGACCGCCCTCACCGGCCTGCGCCCCCCCGGCGGGCTGCCGCCGACGTGGTACGACGACGACGCCCTCCTTTCCGCGGTCCGCTGCACGTTCGAGGGCGCGGCCCTCGGCGGCACGCTCTCGCTCGCCGATACCGGGCTTTCCCTGGGGTTCGCGCCGCGCACCCTGCAGCGGCGCCTCGCCGCGATCGGGACGTCCTTCGAGGCCCTGGTCGACGCCTGGCGCCACGCCGAGGCCCGGCGTCACCTCGCCACGACCACCCTTCCCGTCGCCTCGATCGCGCGCGTGCTCGGCTACAGCCACGCCTCGCACTTCGTGCGCGCCTTCCATCGCTGGGAGGGTGGCACGCCCCTCGCCTTCCGTCGCGCCGCCTGGACTGAGACGGGCCGGCCCGCCGCGTGAGGCGACCGGGGGGGTGGCCCCGCCAGCCCGGTCTGGCGTGAAATGGCAATTGAGGGCGCTCACCGCCGCCCGGTACACCGGTCGCGGGGGACGGGCGGCATCGCCCGGAAGGGCCGACGGACCGGGCGGTGCATCCGGTACGGCGGTCCGCGGACGGGGGTCGGTGAGCGGAGAGCCGCGCCGTGGGGGCCGGACGGGACGTGTCCCGACGGATCGGCCGGCGCCTCCGCGCGGCATCCCCGCCCGCCCTCCCCGGGCGGTCGCTTCCCGCGCGCACACGAACCGTCGCAGCGGCCCCCTGCCCGTCAGGGACGCGCCGTCAGCGCCAGAGAGCCCATACGCATGATGAAACGCCTCGACCTCGCGGCCACCCCGGCCGCCAGCGGCGCCGTCACCGGCCCGCACCGCCGTGACGTCCTCGCCGGCAGCGCCGCCTTCCTCGCTGCCATCACCGGGCTTTCGGCACTGCCTGCCGGCGCCCGCGCCGCCGCGCCGCCGCGGCCTCACATCCTCTACATCCTCGCCGACGACCTCGGCTTCGCCGACGTCGGCTTCCACGGCTCCGACATCGAGACCCCCGTGCTCGATGGCCTCGCCGCCGGCGGCGCCCGCTTCGGCGCGTTCTACACGCAGCCGCTGTGCACCCCGACCCGGGCCGCCTTCATGACCGGGCGCTATCCGATGCGCTACGGCCTGCAGACCGGCGTCATCCCCTCCGGGGCGACCTACGGGCTCGCCACCGACGAGTATCTGCTGCCGGAAGCCCTGAAGGCGGCCGGCTACCGCACGGCGCTCGTCGGCAAGTGGCATCTCGGCCACGCCGACCGGGCCTACTGGCCGCGTCAGCGCGGCTTCGACAGCTTCTACGGCCCGCTCGTCGGCGAGATCGACCACTTCGAGCACACTGCCCACGGTGTCACCGACTGGTATCGCGACAACACCCTCGTCGAGGAGGAGGGATACGACACCGACCTCTTCGGCGCCGAGGCGGTGCGCATCGTCGAGGGTCACGACATGGCGACGCCGCTCTTCCTCTACCTCGCCTTCACCGCTCCTCACACGCCCTTCCAGGCGCCGGAGGCCGATCTCGCTCGCTACGCCCACATCACAGACCCGTCGCGGCGCGCCTATGCGGCGATGATCACCGCGATGGACGTGCAGATCGGCAAGGTCGTCGCGGCCCTCGAGGCGGCCGGCATGCGCGAGGACACGCTGATCATCTTCCACAGCGACAACGGCGGCACGACCTCGAAGATGTTCGTCGGCGAGGGCGAGGTGACCGGCGAGCTGCCGGCACGCAACACGCCCTATCGCAACGGCAAGGGCTCGCTCTACGAGGGCGGCACCCGCGTCGTCGGCCTCGCCAACTGGCCGGGCCGCATCGCCGCCGGTGAGGCGGAGGGGGTCGTTCACATCGTCGACATGCTGCCGACGCTCGCCGGCCTCGCCGGCGCGAGCCTCGAGAAGTCGAAGCCACTCGACGGCGTCGACGCCTGGCCTGCGCTCGTCCGCGGCGGGCCGGGGCGTGCCGAGGTGGTGTACAACGTCGAGCCGACCCAGGGGGCGGTGCGGGAGGGGAAGTGGAAGCTGCACTGGCAGGTGGTGCTGCCGCCGAAGGTGGAGCTCTTCGACCTCGACGCCGATCCGTCGGAGACGACCGATCTTTCCGGCGCGCACCCCGAGACGGTGGCGGCGCTGCAGCAGCGCGTCATCGACTATGCCCGTGCGATGGCGCCGCCGCTGTTCTACGCCGCCGCCCTGAAGTCGACGCTCTCCGCGCCGCTCGCGACGCCCGGGGCGGCGCTCTACGAGATGGGCCTGGAGAGCGACTGATGCACCGCTCCCCCACCGCCCGCACCCGCACGCCCAGCACCTGCACGCGGCCGCAGGCGACGGCGCGAGCCGCCGGCCTCGCCGCAGCGCTGCTGCTCTCGTTCGTCGTCGCGGC
>CALRZT010000294.1:0-6682 GCA_943372725.1 Pseudoxanthobacter soli DSM 19599 | reverse complement strand
GACCTTTTCGATCGTGCTCTTCAGGTAGAAGAGCGGGACGATCTCGACGAGGCCGCCGATGGCGATGACGATCAGCACACCGAGGATGAGCAGGATCGAGTTCTTCTCAAGAACCTGGTGACGAACCCAGACGGACATTGGTCTCGTTCCTTACTCGGCGGGCTGCGGGGCGGCGGCGGAGCCGGCCTCTTCCGGCGCGGCGGAGGTGATGGTCTTCCAGATGTTGAAGGCCATCACGAGCGCGCCGGACAGGAAGAGCAGACCCCCGATCGCCCGGATGACGTAGAAGGGGTGCATCGCCTCGACGGTCTCGATGAAGGAGTATTCGAGGAAGCCGAGCGAGGTATAGGCGCGCCACATCAGGCCCTGGAGGATGCCGGACACCCACATCGCGGAGATGTAGAGGACGATGCCGATGGTCGAGATCCAGAAGTGCCAGTTGACGAGCTTCAAGGAATAGAGCTCCCGCTTGTGCCAGAGCCAAGGCACGAGGCAGTAGATCGCGCCGAAGGAGATGTAGCCGACCCAGCCGAGCGCGCCGGAGTGGACGTGGCCGATGGTCCAGTCGGTGTAGTGCGAGAGCGCGTTGACCGACTTGATCGACATCAGCGGTCCCTCGAAGGTCGACATTCCGTAGAAGGCGACCGAGACCACCATCATGCGCAGCACGGGGTCGGTGCGGAGCTTGTCCCAGGCGCCCGAGAGCGTCATCAGGCCGTTGATCATGCCGCCCCACGAGGGCATCCACAGCATGATCGAGAAGGTCATGCCGAGGGTCTGCGCCCAGTCCGGCAGCGCCGTGTAGTGGAGGTGGTGCGGGCCCGCCCAGATGTAGAGGAAGATCAGCGCCCAGAAGTGGATGATCGACAGCCGGTAGGAATAGACCGGCCGCTCCGCCCGCTTTGGGATGAAATAGTACATGATGGCGAGGAAGCCGGCGGTGAGGAAGAAGCCGACGGCGTTGTGGCCATACCACCACTGCACCATCGCATCCTGGACGCCGGACCAGACGATGTAGGACTTCGGCGAATAGAGCGAGAGCGGGATGGCGGCGTTATTGCCGAGATGCAGAACGGCGATGGTGAGGATGAAGGCGAGGTAGAACCAGTTGGCGACGTAGATGTGCGGCTCCTTGCGCCGCATGATCGTGCCGAGGAAGACGAGGAAGTAGGTCACCCAGACGACGGTGAGGAAGAGGTCGGCGTACCACTCGGGCTCGGCATATTCCTTCGACTGGGTGATGCCGAGGAGGTAGCCGGTGCCGGCGATGACGATGAAGAAGTTGTAGCCGAGGACGACGAACCACGGCGCGACATCGCCGACGAGGCGGGCCCGCGAGGTGCGCTGCACGACATAGAAGGACGTCGCGATCAGGACGTTGCCGCCGAAGGCGAAGATCACCGCCGAGGTGTGCAGCGGCCGGATGCGGCCGAACGAGATCCATTCGAGGCCGAAGTTCAGCGCCGGATAGGCGAGTTCCAGCGCCGCCCAGACGCCGACGGTGAAGCCGGCGATGCCCCAGAACAGCGCCGCGATGGTGGCGAACTTCACCGGGCCGAAGTTGTAGTTGGGCTTGCCACCGATCTCGCGTGGCTCAACGCCGCCCTCGTTGGAGAACCAGCGGTCGATGAGCTTGAAGATGCCCCAGGCGCTCGCCGCCATGAACAGGTAGGCGTGGAAGGCATAGGCGGGGGTGTGGGCCTTGGCGGCGGCGAACAGCGACAGGATCGCCAGCCCGATGAGGGCGGCGATGGTGAGGCCTTCGCCGATGCCCAGTCCCCTGCGGCCTGTGGTGGGTGTCGCCATCGCAAGTCATCCTCGTGCGTCACGGCGGCCCCGGCGGCTGCGCCGGGCCCTCGCGTGCACCCTCTGCCCCGCACGCCTCCCTCTCATTGATCCAGGTCAAGGCCGCCGATGCTGCATCCGCGAACGGCCGCGGCGGGCCGACGCACCCCGCCGCGGCGGCGGCACGGGGCGCGGGGATTGATCCGCATCAATGCGAGAGAGCGGACGCCGCCGGAGCCTGCGGACACGGCGGCCGCGATCGCGTGGTGCGCCGGCGACGGCCACGCGGCGGACCCGTCCGCGGCGGCCGGTCCCGACCCGGAGATCCCGATGGTCCGCAATGCCGCCCGCTATGCCGCCGCCAAGCTGCCCCGCTACACGAGCTATCCGACGGCCGCCGAGTTCGGCCCCGAGGTGGACGCCGGCACCTACGGCGCCTGGCTCGACGCGCTGCCGGCGGAGACCGACCTTTCGCTCTACCTGCACGTGCCGTTCTGCGCCGAGCTCTGCCACTACTGCGGCTGCACGACGACGGCCGTGAAGCGCTACGGCCCGGTCGCCGACTTCGTCGAGGTGCTGGCGCTCGAGATCGGCCTGGTCGCCGACCGGCTGGGGAGCCACGGCGAGGCGCGGCGGCCGGTCAGCCACATCCACTGGGGCGGCGGCACGCCGACGACGCTGTCGGGCGCCGACATGGAGTGGATCGGGGGGCTCCTGAAGGAGCGCTTCGACATCCGCCCCGAGGCGGAGATCGCGGTGGAGATCGACCCTCGGCGGGTGGGCGAGAAGCATCTCGCCGCCTTCCGCACGCTCGGGGTCAACCGGGCGAGCGTCGGCGTGCAGGACTTCGATCCCGTCGTGCAGAAGGCGATCGGGCGCATCCAGAGCGTGGAGGAGACGCAGGGCGCGATCGCGGGGCTGCGCGCCGCTGGTGTCGCCGGCGTCAACGTCGACCTCGTCTTCGGCCTGCCCTACCAGACGCCCGACGGCTTCTCGCGCACGCTGGAGGCGGTGGTGGCGATGGCGCCGGACCGCATCGCCCTTTTCGGCTACGCCCACGTGCCGTGGATGAAGCGCAACCAGGCGCTGATTCCCGAAGCCGCCCTGCCCTCGACGGAGGAGCGGCTCGCCTTCGCCGAGCGCAGCACCGCGGAACTGAAGGCTGCCGGCTACGTGCTCGTCGGCCTCGACCACTTCGCGCGGCCGGACGATCCGCTGGCGCGGGCCGCCGCCGAGGGCGACCTGCACCGCAACTTCCAAGGCTACACCACCGACCGCGCCTCGGCGCTCGTCGCCTTCGGGCCGTCGGCGATCGGCTCGCTGCCGGGCGGCATCGGCCGGCCGGGCGGCTACGTGCAGAATCACGCCACCGTCGGGCCGTGGCGCACCGCGATCCGCGAGGGGCGTCTCGCCACCGCGCGGGGCGCTGAGGTCGACGCCGACACACGGCTCGACGCGGCGGTGATCGAGCGGCTGATGTGCTCGCTCTCGGTCGACCTCGCCGAGGTGGCGGTGGCGCACCGGCGCTGCCCGTCGCGGTTCGCGCAGTTCCTGCCGGCGATCGATCGGCTGGCCGCCGACGGCCTCGTGGTGCGCACCGGCTGGAAGCTCAGCATTCCGCTGGAAGCGCGCGCCTTCGTCCGCCACGTCTGCGCGATCTTCGACGGCTACCGCCGCGACGTGCCGCAGCGCCACGCCGCGGCGGTGTGAGCGGGGCGGTAGCGGCGCCGGCGGGAGCGCGACGGCGCGACGGCCCCCGCGGGCCTTTTCGTTGGCGATGCAATGAATGGCGCGCGGCGGCGGACGTGGCTAGCCCCCGCTCGCTTCCGCGGAGACGACCACACCCTCGGTGCGGGCGAGCAGAGCCGCCACCGCGGAGCGGAGCGCCGCGGCCTCCGCCTCCGGCAGGGCGGCGACGAGATCGGCCTCGAAGGCGAGTGCCAGCGGCGCGATCTCGGAAAACAGCCGGCGCCCCTTGCGGGTCAGCGACAGCTCGACGAGGCGGCGGTCGCCGGGGTTGACGCGCTTCTCGACGAGACCGGCCGTTTCCAGGCGTGCGGCGGCGCGGCTCACCTTCGACTTGTCCATGCCGACGCGCGCCTGCACCTCGCGCACCGACACCTTGCGGTGCTGCGACAGGTGGGCGATCACCCGCCATTCCGGAATGGTGATGCCGAATCGCTCGGCATAGACGCGCGACAACGCCGCACTCAGCCGCGCCGCCAGCAGGCTGACCTGGTAGGGCAGGAAGCGGTCGAGATCGAGGCCAGGCCCCTCCCCGTCGGTCACCGCGCGCGCCCTCCCGGCTTGACGATCGTTGCAGATGAGATGATATCTTCCGGAACGATAACGCGCCGGATCGCCCGCCCGCAAGGGCCGCTGCGGGAGCGGCGCGACAGCCGGGACGGAGGACGCGATGGCGCTCAGCTACATGCCGGGCTTCGGCAACGACTTCGAGACGGAGGCGGTGGCGGGCGCCCTGCCGCAGGGCCAGAACTCGCCGCAGCGCTGCGCCTACGGGCTCTATGCCGAGCAGCTCTCCGGCTCGCCGTTCACGGCGCCACGCGGCCAGAACGAGCGCTCCTGGCTCTACCGGATGCGCCCGTCGGTGCGCCACGCCACAAGGTTCCGCGAAATCGACGTGCCGCACTGGAAGACGGCGCCGCATATCGTCCGCCACGGCCTGCCGCTGGCGCAGTTGCGCTGGGATCCGGTGCCGATGCCGCAGGAGGCGCTGACCTTCGTCACCGGCATGCGGACGATGACGACGGCCGGCGACGTCTACACCCAGACCGGGATGGCGGCGCACGTCTACCTCGTCACCGCGCCGATGGTGGACGACTATTTCTACAACGCCGACGGCGAGCTTTTGATCGTGCCGGAGACGGGGGCACTCAGGCTCTTCACAGAGCTCGGCCTGATGGAGATCGCGGCCGGCGACATCGCGGTGATCCCGCGCGGCACGAAGTTCAAGGTGGAGCCCGTCGGCGGCCCGTCGCGCGGCTATGTCTGCGAGAACTACGGGGCGAAGTTCACCCTGCCGGAGCGTGGCCCGATCGGCGCCAACTGCCTCGCCAACCCGCGCGACTTCAAGACCCCGATCGCCGCCTACGAGGACAAGGAAACGCCCTGCCGGCTGACGGTGAAGTGGTGCGGCGCCTTCCACGTAACGGACATCGGCCACTCGCCGCTCGACGTCATCGCCTGGCACGGCAACTACGTGCCCTACAAGTACGACCTCAGGACCTTCTCGCCGGTCGGCGCGCTGTTGTTCGACCACCCCGACCCGTCGATCTTCACGGTGCTGACGGCGCCGTCCGGCGAGGCCGGCACGGCGAACATCGACTTCGTCATCTTCCCGGAGCGGTGGATGGTGGCGGAGCACTCGTTCCGCCCGCCCTGGTACCACATGAACATCATGAGCGAGTTCATGGGGCTGATCTACGGCCGCTACGACGCCAAGGAGACCGGCTTCGTGCCGGGCGGCATGAGCCTGCACAACTGCATGCTGCCGCACGGGCCGGACACGGAAGCGTTTATGAAAGCGAGCACGGTTGACCTGAAGCCGGTGAAGCTTTCCGGTACGATGGCCTTCATGTTCGAGACCCGCTTCGCCCAGCAGCCGACCGAGTTCGCCGCCCGCCTGCCGACCCTGCAGCCCGACTACGCCGCCTGCTGGGACGGCCTCGACCGCAACTTCGATCCCGCCCGCCCGGAGTGGAACCCCGCATGAAGCTCGCCACCCTGCGCGACCGCACCCGCGACGGCATGCTCGTCGTCGTGTCGCGGGACCTCACCCGCTGCATCTCCGCCCGGCCGATCGCGCCGACGCTGCAGGCGGCGCTGGACGACTGGGAGCACACGGCGCCGCGGCTCGCCGACCTCGCCCACGATCTCGAGCTCGGCGCCGTGCCGAGCCAGCGCTTCCACGAGCACGACGCGCTGTCGCCGCTGCCGCGCGCCTACCAGTGGGCGGACGGCTCGGCCTATGTGAACCACGTCGAGCTCGTCCGGAAGGCGCGCGGCGCCGAGATGCCGGAGAGCTTCTGGACCGATCCCCTGATGTACCAGGGCGGCTCCGACGCCTTCCTCGCCCCGCGCGCGCCGATCCGGCTGGCGAGCGAGGACGACGGCATCGACTTCGAGGCCGAGGTGGCAGTGGTGGTGGGCGACGTGCCGATGGGGGCCGACCGCGCGGTAGCAGGCTCCGCCGTCCGCCTCCTGATGCTCGTCAACGACGTATCGCTCCGCAACCTCATCCCGGCCGAGCTCGGCAAGGGCTTCGGCTTCTTCCAGTCGAAGCCGTCCTCCGCGTTCTCGCCGGTGGCGGTGACGCCCGACGAGCTCGAGGGCGCCTGGAACGGCGAGAAGCTGTCGCTGCCGCTGCTGGTGACCTTGAACGACAAGCCGTTCGGCCGGGCCGAGGCGGGGGTCGACATGACGTTCGACTTCCCGACCCTCGTCGCCCATGCGGCTAGGACGCGGCCGCTGTCGGCCGGGACGATCATCGGCTCCGGCACCGTCTCCAACAAGGGCGCCGACGGCGGCCCCGGCCGGCCGATCGCCGACGGCGGCGTCGGCTACTCCTGCCTCGCCGAGCAGCGCACGGTGGAGACGATCCTCACGGGTTCGGCGAAGACGCCGTTCCTGCGTTTCGGCGACACGGTGCGCATCGAGATGAAGGACAAGGCCGGCCACTCGATCTTCGGCGCCATCGAGCAGGGGGTGGAGCGGGGCTGAGGGGTTCTTTGCCTGTCGCTTCCGCGCCGCTCGCGCGGCGCGGCCCTCATCCGGCCTTCGGCCACCTTCTCCCGCGTTGCGGGAGAAGGGACTCGCGGCGGTGTCAGTGACTAGAACAGCGTGAGAGGTCGAAGCAGGCTCTCCTTCTCCCAGCCTG
>CALRZT010000293.1:0-6689 GCA_943372725.1 Pseudoxanthobacter soli DSM 19599 | reverse complement strand
CCGTGCTGACCGACGCGCGGGACACCCGCGAGGGCCCGCTCGCCGGCACCCTGGCCGGGCTGCGATGGGCAGCGGAGCGCGGTGCCCCTCGCCTCCTCACCGTGCCCGTCGACACGCCGCTTCTGCCGCTCGACATCGCAACCCGGCTGGCTGCCGCCGTGACGGGCGACGAGATCGCCGTCGCCGCCACCGGCGGCCGCATTCACCACACCGTGGCGCTGCTGCCGCCCTCTCTCGCCGACGACCTCGCCGCCTTCCTCGCCGGCGACGACCGCCGCGTCCGGTCCTTCCTCGCCCGCCACACCGTCCGCACAGTGGATATCCCACCGCTCGTCGTCGGCGGCCAAAGCCTCGATCCCCTGCAGAACCTCAACACGCCGGCCGATCTCCACGTCGCCGAGACGGCCGTCCGCGCCCTCCCCTCACCGACCTGACGCAATTCCGGCCCCCGCCGGTTGCGTCGACGAAATGAATGATGGGAAGATGTCCCCGGCGCCCCGCGGCGCGCCGCCCGCTTCGCTTGCAGGCGCGGCTGCAGTCGGCGGGCGCCCCGAGGCGAAGCAATCGCATCCGGACCTGAACGAACCGGAAGAGGGGTTTCCATGAAGATCGTCAGCCGTCTCGCGGCAGCGGCCGCAATCGTCATCGCCGCCGCGGGCACCGCCGGTGCGAAGGATTGGACGGAGGTGCGCATCGGCACCGAGGGCGCCTACGCCCCGTTTAACTACTTCGATTCCAACAATCAGCTGCAGGGCTTCGACGTCGACATCGCCAAGGCGCTCTGCGACGAGATGAAGGTGAAGTGCACCTTCGTGGCGCAGGACTGGGACGGCATCATCCCGGCGCTGCTCGCCAACAAGTACGACGCCATCATCGCCTCGATGTCGATCACCGAGGAGCGCAAGAAGACGGTCGACTTCACCAACAAGTACTACAACACCCCGGCGCAGTTCATCACCGCCAAGGAAGGCGGCATCACCGACACGAGCCCGGCGGCACTGGCCGGCAAGACGCTCGGCGCACAGTCGGCGACAACCCACGCCACCTACCTCGAGGACATGTACAAGGAGTCGGACGTCAAGCTCTATCCGAGCCAGGACGAGGCGAACCTCGATCTCGCCAACGGCCGCCTCGACGCCATCCTCGCCGACTCCGTCGTCCTCTACGACTGGCTGAACAAGACCGAAGACGGCAAGTGCTGCCACAACGTCGGCGAGCCGATCCGCAATGTGAAGTATTTCGGCGAGGGTGCAGGCATCGCGCTGCGCAAGGAAGACCAGGACCTCAAGGAGAAGTTCAACACGGCGATCGCGGCGATCATCGCCAACGGCACCTACAAGAAGATCAACGACAAGTACTTCCCCTTCGACGTCTACTGACGATCCATCGTCTGACGGCGGCCGGCGATCCGCGCCGGCCGCCGTCTCAGCGGACCGGGGGGCGACGCGCCGATGGACTATTTCATTTCACTCCTGTCGTTCGGCCCGGACGGCTGGGGTGACCAGCTCGCCGCCGGCACCTGGATGACCATCCGCCTGGCGGTGGCCACCGTGCCCTTCGGCCTCGTCCTCGGCTTCTTCATCGCGCTGGCGAAAGTCTCCGAGCGGCGCTGGCTGAACTTCCTCGGCGAGACCTACACCACCGTCTTCCGCGGCCTGCCGGAACTACTCACCCTGTTCATCATCTACTACGGCGGCCAGATCCTGCTGCAGCGGGTGGTCAGCCTCGTCGCTCCGGATGCGCAGGTCGAGGTCAACAGCTTCGTCGCCGGCCTGTGCGCCCTCAGTCTGGTGTTCGCCGCCTATGCCAGCGAAGCCTTTGCTGGTGCCATCCGCGCCGTTGGAAAGGGTCAGTTCGAGGCGGGCGATGCGCTCGGCATGCGGCGCACGACCACCTGGTTCGTCGTCGTGCTGCCGCAGCTTATCCGCCTCGCTCTGCCGGCGATCGGCAACCTCTGGCTCGTGCTGCTCAAGGACACCTCCCTCGTCTCACTGATTGCGCTGAACGATCTCCTGCGCATGACGAACATCGCGGTCGGCGCGACGAAGCAGCCGTTCTTCTTCTACTTCGTGACGCTGCTGATCTACCTCGTGCTGTCGATCATTTCCTCGATCGGCCTGTCGAAGCTCGAGACCCGCTTCGGCCGGGGTTACGGAGCCGCCCGGTGATCGACCTCGAGCTGCTCTCCCGCTATGGCCCGCGCATGCTGGACGGCCTCGTCGTCACGCTGACGATCGTCGGCCTTGCGATCATCATCGGCGCCGTGCTGTCCGCCCCCCTCACCGCCATGCGGCTGTCTGCCAACCCGATCGTCAACGGCATCGCCTACGGGTACACGACGTTCTTCCGCGGCACGCCGCTGCTCGTTCAAACGTTTCTGATCTACTACGGCGCCGGTCAGTTCCGCGGCGCTTTCGAAAGCGTCGGGCTTTGGTGGTTCTTCCGCGACGCTTTCAACTGCATCGTCTTCACATTCTCCCTCAACACCGCCGCTTACCAGGCGGAGATCCTGCGCGGCGCCATCCGGTCGGTGGCGCGCGGCCAGTGGGAGGCGGCGAGCGCGCTCGGCGTCTCGCGGGCCGTCACCACCTGGAAGGTGATCCTGCCCCAGGCCTTCATCGTGGCGCTCCGCCCCTACGGCAACGAGATCATCCTGATGATCAAGGGATCGGCGATCGCCAGCGTCGTGACGATCTTCGACGTGATGGGCGTGACCCGCCTCGCCTACGCCCGCAGCTTCAACTTCGAGGTCTACATCTGGGCGGCCGTCCTCTACCTCGCCATCGTCGAAACGCTCCGCCGCGTCTGGGACGTGCTGGAGCGCCGCCTGACGCGGCATCTCAGACCGGCGAACGCGTGAGGGATCAGCACTCAGGTTGAGGCGCAGGCGCCAGCTGTCGCCCTCACGCAAAGGGGGCCGCTTCCCCCTCCCCCGTTGATGAGGCGCGCCTACCTCTCCGTAGTCATTCCAGGCCTTGTGCCGGGAACCTACCCGCCTCCTCAGCAAGCACCCCGCTACGAGCGGGCGCACTGCCAACCGGCACCCCCGCATGGATTCCCGGCACAAGCCGGGAATGACCCTGAGAGGGGTTGGAGGAAATCACACGGGGGTCGGACGGAGCCGACGCGACACGCGCCGAGGGCCCAGACTCACCCACCGCCGTTGTTCGAATCCCGCCATGCCGCTCGAACGGCAACCACCAGGCGTGCGGGGCGACGAGCTGGTGGATCGACTTCAGGCCCAGTGAGGCCGCCAAATTGGGTCGCAACGAAAGGCGCCCTCATTCCATCCCGGGCTCGATCAGGGACCGGTACAAGTCATGAAGGAATTCGCCATCTGTTGGCGAGACTACATGTCTCCGATCAGATTGGTACACCAACTCGAATTCGCCGTTTGCGCCTGAAGAATCCAGTGCTCTAACGCCGTCGATGGCGCAAAGGAATCCAAATACAGCGTGGTCTACTGCGTCCTTTATTACTGATTGAAGAAATACGGTTTCGTCTGCATTCAACGAATTGACCCAGTCCGCGCGCGCCCGTTCTGCAACGCTAACGCGCCTTCCTGGGGGCTTGGTGACAGAGATCAGGACGCCTTCGATGGCGCTGCGTCGGACCTCCGACTCGACGGCAGAGACAAACTCCTCCGGCGTCATGTCCACCACTCCAGCATTGACCGATCAGATTGATGGGGCCACAGCCGCCCCTCCCCCCTCACCCGCCGCCGTTGTTCGAATCCCGCCACGCCCGCTCGAACGGCAGGCGCCAGGCGTGCGGGGCGACGAGCTGGTGGATCGACTTCGGGCCCCATGAGCCCGGCGCGTAGAGGCGCACCGGCGGCGGCGCCTCGAGCAGCGGCGTCGAAATCTCCCACAGCCGCTCGATGCCCTCGGCGGTGGTGAACAGCGTGTGGTCGCCGCGCATGGCGTCGAGGATCAGCCGCTCGTAGGCCTCCAGCACCTCGCCGATCAGGCCGGTGTCGTTCATCGCGAACTGCAGGCTGAGCTTGTCGAGCCGCATCCCCGGCCCCGGCCGCTTGCCGTAGAACGACAGCGACATCTTCGAGGCGTCGGCAAGGTCGAACGTGAGGTGGTCGGGCCCTTGCGCCCCCACCCCGGAGCCGGCCGGGAACATCGACTTCGGCGGCTCGCGGAAGGCGATCGAGATGATCCGCTGCCCCTCCGCCAGGCGCTTGCCGGTGCGCAGGAAGAACGGCACGCCGGCCCAGCGCCAGTTGTCGATCTGGCATTTGAGGGCGATGAAGGTCTCCGTCTCCGATTCCGGGTCGACGCCCTCTTCCGAGCGGTAGCCGGTGTACTGGCCGCGCACCACGTCCTTCGGGTCGAGCGGCAGCATCGAGCGGAAGACCTTGTTCTTCTCCTCGCTGATCGGCTGCGGCGCCAGCGCCGTCGGCGGCTCCATCGCCATGAAGGCGAGGATCTGGAAGAGGTGCGTCACCACCATGTCGCGGTAGGCGCCGGTCTGTTCGTAGAAGGCCGAGCGCTGGCCGAGGCCGAGGGTCTCGGGCACGTCGATCTGCACGTGATCGATGAAGTTGCGGTTCCAGATCGGCTCGAACAGGCCATTGGCGAAGCGGAAGGCGAGGATGTTCTGCGCCGGCTCCTTGCCGAGGAAATGGTCGATGCGGAAGATCTGGTCCTCGGAGAACACCTCGTGCAGCCGCTGGTTCAGCGACACGGCGCTCTCGAGGTCCACCCCGAACGGCTTCTCCATGATGACGCGCGAGCGCTTGACGAGGTCGGCCTCGTCAAGAATCCGCACGGCTGCGAGCGCGGCACTCGGCGGCACGCTGAGGTAATGGATGCGCCGGCTCTCGCCGCCGAAGGACTCCTCCGCCCGCTCCACCGCGGCCCTGAGCGCCGCCGGCCCGGCCGACATCGGCACGTAGTCGAGGTGTTCCGCGAACGACGCCCAGCGTGCCTCGTCGACCGACTTTCGGTGCGAAAACTGGTCGATCGCCCCCCGGGCGATGGCGCGGAAGCGGTCGGCATCGATGTCGTCGAGCGACACCCCGATGATGCGGCAGCCGGGAATGAAGCCCGCCGTCGACAGGTGGAAGAGCCCCGGCAGCAGCTTGCGCTTGGAGAGGTCGCCGGTAGCGCCGACCAGCACCACCACCTGCGGAAACTTCGGCCCGACACCTGGAGGAATTTTAGCCACGGTTCCCATCCCTCAGCCGACCAGCGCCGAGGCGCGCCCCGGGGGACACTAGCGCGCTTTTGTTGCGGCTCCGCGTCGAAAGCGTGGGCACCGGTCGCCCGAAACGGCGGCAGGCTCGCTCGAACCCATCGCCGATCACGGGGTCAGCCGCCCGGCTCGATGGATCGGGCACACTCAGCGCTGATCCGGCTTCGGAAAAAACCAGCGCCCGTCGCGGATCGGCAGAAAGCTGCCGTCGTCGACGCCGACTTCCTCGTCGATGCGCTCGTTCAGCGTCGCGTTCATCGCCAGCACGAGATCGCCGAACCGCGCCTTGTCGAGGGCGAGATTGTCGATCTCTTCCGGATCGCTCTCGAGATCGTAAAGCTCGACGTCGTTGTGGGCGAACAGGTCTTCCCACGTCGTCGGCCGATTGAAGTCGAGCGGCGCGAAGTACCGGCTGAAGCGATAGCGGCCGTCGAACGTGCTGCGGATGGCGCAGCGGTCGTGGAAGTTCGGCTCGTAGGCGAGTGCCGCGGCGATCTTCTCGGACGTCGGCACCTTGGTCGAGTCCATGAAAAAGACCATCCGTTCCGTCCACTTGGCGTCCTGGAAGGTCAGCATGTTGTAGTTGAACAGCGACGCCGGCCGGAGCGTGTCCGGCGCCGCCGCCTGCGGCGCCGCGAGCAGGCCCGAGAAGTCGCGCCCCTTCAGCCCGGAGGAGGCTAAGGCCAGTTTGGCCGGCTCGGCACCCGTCAGGGCGAGAAGCGTCGGGACGAGGTCGACCTGCGAAGTGACAGCCCGGCACGCGAGACCGCCGGGATAGGCGGGATGCACGACCATCAGCGGCACGTGGTTCTGCTGGCGGTAGGCGCAGTTTCCCTTGCCCCGCATCTGGTGGTTGCCGCCGAGTTCGCCGTGGTCGGCGTTGAAGACGATGATGGTGTTGTCGGCAGCGCCCGACTGTTTCAGCGCGTCGAGCAAGGCGACGACCTGCCGGTCGCAGTCGCGAATGCAGTTGTAGTAGTAGTTGCGCAGCACGCGCCAGCGGCGGTCCTCGTCGGGCCAGGCGCCGACGAGCAGATCCTGCACCTCCTGATAGATCTGCTGGGCTTTCGGGCGGCCGGGCGAATCGAGCGGCTGGGCGCGTGTCGCCGGCAAAGGCACGTCGTCCCAGGTCGCCGAATAGATCTCGTCGCTCGGCGGTCGGAAGATCGGGAACGCCGAGCGCTGGCCCTGTACCGTCTCGCCGGGCAGGTCGGAATTCACATACATGACGTCGTGCGGATTGACGAAGTTGACCGCCAGGAACCACGGTTTGCCGGCCGCGTTCAGGCTGGTCCCCTTCGTCCGCATCCAGCTCGTCACTGCCGCTGTGGTGGTGTCGTCGTAGGTGTAGCCGCCGAGGCCCTTGTCGTTGATGTCGCCGACGCCGAAGAAGTCGTCGAAGCCGTAGCTCTCGATGATTTCGCGATACTTCGCGAACGGCGCATCGATGGCGTGCGCCACGACGTCGAGGTTGGCGCTGAGGT
>CALRZT010000292.1:0-6711 GCA_943372725.1 Pseudoxanthobacter soli DSM 19599 | reverse complement strand
GTTGTCGAGGCCGACGATGAACTGCGCCTCGACGAGGATGTCGGCCTCGCGCAACAACCGGATCGCTGTCTTGTTCTCGTCGACCTTGGTTTCCTTGTTGAACTGGTCGAGCTTCATCTGCGCCGCCGCCTCGGTGCCGAGGCTGACATGGACGAGGCCGGCCTTGCGGTAGAATTTCAACAGGTCGCGGTCGCGGTAGATGTCCGTCACCCGCGTGTTGATCCCCCATTTGACGCGGTCCGGCAGGCCGCGGGCGATCAGCTCCTCGCAGAAGGCGATGAACTTCTTCTTGTTGATGGTCGGTTCCTCGTCGGCGAGGATGAAGAAGCCGACGCCGTGGTTCGTCACGAGATCCTCGATCTCGTCGACGACGTCCTTCGGCTCGCGGACGCGGTAGTCGCGCCAGAACTTCCACTGCGAGCAGAACGAGCAGGTGAACGGGCAGCCGCGGGCGAGGTTGGGGATCGCCACGCGCGTGCCGAGCGGGATGTAGATGTACTTCGCCCACTCGAGGATCGACCAGTCCGGCTTGATCTTCGACAGGTCCTTGACGGTGGAGGCGGCGGGCGTCGCGATGATCTCGGCGCCGTCGCGGAAGGCGAGGCCGTGGATAGCCCGCCGGTCGGCCGGCCAGCGGCCGTCGCGGATCGCCTCCATCAGCGCCGTGCAGATCTCCTCGCCCTCGCCGCGGACGATGACGTCCACCCACGGCGCCTCGCTCAGCACCTGCTTGTACATGAAGGTGGCGTGCACACCGCCGAGCACCCGGACCGCCTGCGGCGCCACCTCGGAGGCGATGCGCAGCACCTCCTCGGCGCGGTAGATCGAGGGGGTGATCGAGGTGACGCCGACGACGTCGGGGGCGCAGGCGGCGATCTTGCGCGCGAGCTCCTCGTCCGGGATGTTGTCGGTCATCGCGTCGATGAAGTGGATGTCGTCGAACCCCGCCTGGCGCAGGTGTCCGGTGAGGTAGGCGACCCACGCAGGTGGCCACGTCCCGGCGATCTCGGCGCCGCCGGACCGGTAGTTCGGATGGACGAACAAGATCCTCATGCGACTGCCTCCCCTTCTTGTCAGAAGGAAGTTACAATCGAAATTGGTCGTTGGACTTGACGTAGATCAAGCCTGCTGCAGCGTCTGCAGGGCAGTTGGGCGGGGGCGGCGTTGTGGCTAGAGCCGCCGTGTCTCCCCCGGCCCGGCTGCATGCACCCCCTGCCAGTCGAGGCCGAAGCGGGCGAGGTATTTGCGCAGGCGGTCGGCGTCGTTGCTGCTGGTCTTCTCGGCGCGCGAGGCGGCGAACAGCGTGCGACCGGCGGCGCTGAGGCTTGCGGAGGCGCGGCACACCTTCACCACGGCGGCGAGCTGCACCCGGTCGAACAGATCGAGCCCCGCCAGCGCCTCGGCGTCGAGCACCTCTGCCAGCGCGTCCGGCGCCTCGCTGCCGGCCCAGAGCGCGCGCAGGTGGGCGATCTCGTCGGCCACCGTCGCCTCGTCGATGCGGCCCTTCGGGGCGAGCGTCGCCATCCGCGTCACGGAGGCGCCGAGGTCGCGGAAGTTCGCCGGCCAGGTCGCCTCGGGCGCGGCAGCGAAGGCGAGGTAGCGTTGCCGTGCCTCGCGATTGAAGGTGACGTGCGCGCCCTCGCGCTCGCCGTGGCGGACGAGCTCGAACTCGAGGTTCGGCTCGATGTCCTCCCGCCGTTCGGCGAGGCCCGGCAGCGTGAAGGTCCACAGGTTGAGGCGGGCGTAGAGGTCCTCGCGGAAACGGCCGGTGCGCACCGCCGCCGCGAGGTCGCGGTTGGTGCCGGCGATCAGCTGGAAGTCGCTCGCCGCTTCGCGGTCCGCGCCGACGGGCAGGAAACGCTTGTCCTCGACGGCGCGCAGCACCATCGCCTGCTCGTCGGAGCCGAGCTCGCCGATCTCGTCGAGGAAGAGCACGCCGCCATCGGCCGCCTTCAGGAGCCCGGCGCGCTCCTGCGCAGCGCCGGTGAAGGCGCCGCGCACATGGCCGAACAGCGCCGACATCGCCCCGTCGCCGCGCAGCGTCGCGCAGTTGACCTCGACGAACGGCCCGGCGACCTGCCGGCGCGCCTTCTTCAGCTCGTAGATGCGCCGGGCGAGCTTCGACTTGCCGGCGCCGGTCGGGCCACACAGCAGCAGCGGCGCCTTCGAGCGGATCGCCACCGCCTCGATGCGCTCGATCATGCGGTTGAAGGCGGCGTTGCGCGTCTCGATGCCGGCCTTGAGGAAGCTCGTCGCCTCCTCGCGGTCGCGGCGGAAGCGGGTGGCGATGCGGTCGTAGCGCGACAGGTCGATGTCGATCGCCGAGTAGCCGCCGGGGCTGTCGCCCTCCCAGTTGCGCGGCGGCGACAGCTGCAGGATGCGCGCCGGGATGAGCCGTGCCTCGATCAGCAGGAACCAGCAGATCTGGGCGACGTGGGTGCCGGTGGTGAAGTTGACGAGATAGTCCTCCGCGTCGGTGTCGAAGGGATAGTCGTGGGCGAAGTCGTGCATCGCCGCGTAGACCTCCTCGAAGTCCCACGGGTCGCGCAGCGTCATCGGCTGTGAACGAACCTCGGTCCGGGGCGACACGTCGGCGATCGACGCCTTGACGCGCTCTGCCAGCGCGGCGGCACGCTCGTCGTGGATGAGCTCGAGCCGGTCGACGGGCAGCGTCTCGTGACGGCACAGCGCCACCGTCGGCCGCCAGCGGTCGCGATTGCCGGCGTCGAGCCGGGTGCCGAGGAAGCCGATGACGACGCGGCGTCGTTCCACGCTCTATCCAGTCAGATAAGATCTTATCCGTTGTGATCGTATTTCGGAATAGTTGCATCCGGCAATCCTGCGACCAGCACTAGCGGAAAAAATATTTGTTCAATAATATCATGGAGATACCAGATTTCTGGTCTCTGTCCCGGAACCTGGCACGCGCCTCGCAAATGAGGTGGCGTGAAACAGGGAGCCAGGATCATGGCGAACAAGGCACTCTTCCAGTCGGCGGCGGGACGGAGCGTTCCGGCGACCGACACCGTCAACCGGGCGGGC
The DNA here is from genome assembly GCA_943372725.1 of Pseudoxanthobacter soli DSM 19599. Taxonomy (GTDB): domain Bacteria; phylum Pseudomonadota; class Alphaproteobacteria; order Rhizobiales; family Segnochrobactraceae; genus CAMDHY01. Next base: position 3,669 of record CALRZT010000292.1, on the reverse strand, counting down.
GGCCGGGCCTACGGGCTGTCGCCGCGGCAGGCGCTGGCGCAGATGGCCGTCACCGGGGCGCTGAACGGCACCTTCTATGCCGAGGCCGAGGAGCAGCTCTCTGACGTCCTTGCGCTCGCGTTCCAGGTCGAGGCGGAGTTCCTCGCCAAGGCGGCGGTCTATGCCCGCCGCACCGGCCACATGAAGGACATGCCGGCGGTGATGCTGGCGGCGCTGTCGATGATGCCGGGCCCGGAGTTCGCCCGCGCCTTCCCGCACGTTGTCACCAACGGCCGCATGCTGCGCACCTTCGTGCAGGTGATGCGGTCGGGGGTGACCGGGCGCAAGTCGCTCGGCACGCGGCCCCGCAACCTCGTGCGCGGCTGGCTGGCGCAGGCGTCGGACGCCGAGATCGTGCGCGCCTCGGTGGGGCAGGAGCCGTCGCTCGCCGACGTCGTCCGCATGGTCCACCCGCACCCGGCCTCGGCCGGGCGGGCGGCGCTCTACGGCTGGCTGATCGGGCGTCCGTACGACGTCGCGGCGGTGCCGGAGATCGTCCGCGCCTTCGAGGCGTTCAAGCGCGACCCGACCGGCGAGCCGCCGGACGTGCCGTTCCAGATGCTCACCGCGCTGCCGCTCTCGGGCGAGCAGTGGGCGGCCATCGGGCGGCGGGCGGGCTGGCAGATGCTGCGGATGAACCTCAACACCTTGGCGCGCCACGGCGCGTTCGCGGTGGAAGGGTTCGCCGGGTGGGTGGCGGAGCGGCTGCGCGATCCGGAGGCGATCCGGCGAGCGAAGGTGTTCCCCTACCAGCTGATGGCGACGCACGGCGCGCTCGACAAGGCGGTGCCGGCTTTGGTGCGGGAGGCGGTGCAGGACGCGATGGAGGTTGCCGTCGCCAATGTGCCGTCGATCGACGGTGCGGTGGTCGTCTGCCCGGACGTGTCCGGCTCGATGGCCGCGCCGGTGACCGGCTGGCGGCGGGGCGCCACCACGGCGGTGCGCTGCATCGACGTGGCGGCGCTGACCGCGGCGGCGCTGCTCAGGGCCAACCGCGAAGCGCGGGTGCTGCCGTTCGAGCAGCGTGTCGTTGAGGTCGAGCTCTCGGCGCGCGACAGCATCGCCACCAACGCCGCGAAGCTCGCGGCGGTCGGCGGCGGCGGCACCAACTGCGCGGCTCCGGTCGAGCGGCTGGTGGCGGAGGGGGCCAAGGTCGACCTGGTGGTGTTCGTCTCGGACAACGAGTCCTGGATCGATCACCGCACCGGTCGCGGCACGCCCTTGATGCAGGCGTTCGCCAAGCTGAAGCGGCTCAACCCGGCCGTCAGGCTCGTCTGCATCGACCTGCAGCCGGGCGCCACGACCCAGGCCGCCGAGCGGCCGGACATCCTCAACGTCGGGGGCTTCTCCGACGCGGTGTTCGACATCGTCGGCCGTTTCGCCGGGGGCACCCTCGGCGTCGACCACTTCGTCGGGGAGATCGAGGCGATCGATCTCTGACGACGGCCCCGGGCACGAATCCGCGTGCCCGGGGCGGGTGGCGGATCGGACCACTGGAGACGACCGGAAAGACGTGGCGAATGCCGGCCGAGAGTACACCTCCATCATGAGCGCAGGCGTCTGGAAAACGCCCCCGACTCACCGTTATCGGGATGCTCGCCTCTCGCCACACCTCGTCGCCGCGGCCGACCGGCCGGCAACGCGAACTGGAGACATACGAACGGCGTCGTGACGAATGCTGACGGAACTACATCGCTTTTAACGACCTGGTCGCGGGTTCGACTCCCGCCGGGCTACCTTCGGGCGGCCTGTAGCTCAGCGGATAGAGCAGGGGCGAGACGGCTCTCGGGCCGGATCGCCAGACGTTCCGTCGAACCTTGTCGTCACGACGCTTGCCATCGACCGGCGCGGCGAATGCCGGTGGGACTACATTGGGACTGCGTGGCGTCTCGGCGGCACGCGGAGCGGTTCGAACCCGCCGCCGCCGTTCTTCGGGACGGAGGTGATGTCTCGCCAAATCCTCGTCGCCGCGACCGAGCTGTTTCTGGAATCCGAGGCCCTGTCGTTCCGATCGGGGCTTGTGTGGTACGGCGGCGCGACCGCCGGAAGGAGAGTGCGATGATTACCGGCGAGACGCTGATCGCCTGGGGCTTCAAGCCGGCGGCGTGGTTCAAGGCCGCGATCGCCGAGGGCAACCGGCTCGCGCTCGCGGGCGCGGACGATGACGCCGTGTTCGCGGCCGTCCAGGCGTTCGTGCCGATCGAGACGCAGATGCGCACCAGCGGCATCGACTACGCGATGTTCCTCGATGCGGAGACGCCCGAGGAGGAGGCGAACAGGCGCGAGGTCGCCCGCCACATGGACGCGCTGCTGCGCGTGCCGACGATCGTCGGCGCGGCGGTGATGCCGGACGCCTGCCCGAGCGGCGGGCAGCCGGGCACTATCCCCGTCGGCGGGGCGGTGGCGACGAAGGATGCCATCCATCCGGGCTTCCACTCGGCTGACATCTGCTGCTCGGTGGCGATCACCGTGCTGAACCGCCGTGAGGACCTCGCCAAGGTGCTCGACGCGGTGCAGGCGGTGACGCATTTCGGGCCGGGAAGCCGGCGCGATGTCATCGAGCCGCCGGCGGAGCTGATGGCTGAGATCGCGGCGAACCGCTTCCTGAAGGGGCTCGAGGCGCAGGCGCGCTTCGGCTTCGCGACGCAGGGCGACGGCAACCACTTCGCCTTCGTCGGCACGCTCGCGACCGCCGACCGGCCGGCCCTCGTCACCCACCACGGCAGCCGTGGGCTGGGGGCGCAGCTCTACAAGCGCGGCATGGCGGTGGCGCGGAAGCACACCGCCATCCACGCGCCGCGCGTTCCGGTCCACAACGCCTGGATCGACGCGGAGAGCGAGGACGGGCGGGCCTACTGGGAGGCGCTGCAGATCGTCCGGGCGTGGACGAAGGCGAGCCACTTCGCCATCCACGACCTCGCCGCCCGCAAGCTCGGGACGAAGACCGCCGGCCGCTTCTGGAACGAGCACAACTTCGTGTTCCGGAAGTCGGACGGCCTCTTCTACCACGGCAAGGGGGCGACGCCGTCGTGGGCGGGGTTCTCGGCCGATGACGCGGGGCTGACGCTGATCCCGCTCAACATGGCCGAGCCGGTGCTCGTCACGCGCCACAGTGACCGGGCGGACGCGCTCGGCTTCGCCCCGCACGGGGCGGGGCGGAATGCGAGCCGCAGCGCGTTCCTCAAGGCCCATGCCGGGCGCCCGTCGGCCGAGCTCGCGGCGCACTACGCGCCGGGCGTCGACATCCGCTCCTGGTGCGGGGCGCTCGACGTCTCCGAACTGCCGGGCGCCTACAAGAGTGCGGCGGCGGTGCGGTCGCAGATCGGCAAGTACGGCCTCGCCGAGGTGGTCGACGAGGTGCGCCCTTACGGCTCGGTGATGGCCGGGGACTGGCTGCAGGACCCGCCGTGGCGCCAGAAGAAGCGGGCGCGGGACGCCGCCCGGGAAGCCGCCCAAGTGGACGCAGTCGACAGCGAGGCGGGTGAGGCCGGCTGAGCATCGCCCGCGCCGCGTCCTGCCTGCCGAGCTGGACGCGCAGTCCCACAAGACAGAACCGCCGCCCCGGTCACCGGGGCGGCGGTTTCATGCCATTTCGGGGCGAGGCCGCGCAGCGCGGCCTCGCGATGCGGT
>CALRZT010000291.1:0-6715 GCA_943372725.1 Pseudoxanthobacter soli DSM 19599 | reverse complement strand
CTCGATGTGGCTGCGGCGGACGAAGTCGAGCCACGGCGACTGGCCATAGTCGGCGAGCTCAACCAGCGGGTTCGTGCCGGCCTTGGGGGTGGAGGACTGTTCGGTCAAGGCAATTCGCTCCCGTTCGATCTGAAGGGCCGGCGCTCTAGCGGCCGGCCTGGGCGCGCGCTGCTGCGAGCACGCGCTCCGGCGTGAATCCGAACTCGGTCAACAGCGCCTTCAGCGGCGCGGAGGCACCGAAGGTGTGCATGCCGATCTTGGCGCCCGACAGGCCGACATAGCGGTCCCACCCGAGGGTGGAGGCCTGCTCGACGGAGACGCGGGCGGTGATGTGCGGCGGCAGGACCTCGTGGCGATAGGCCTCGTCCTGCTTCTCGAAGAGCTCCCACGACGGCATCGAGACGACGCGCGAGCGGATGCCCTCGGCCTTCAGCGCCTCGTGGGCCCCGACGCAGAGCTGCACCTCGCTGCCGGTCGCCATCAGGATCACCTCCGGCTCGCCACCCTCGCTGTCGGCCAGGATGTAGGCGCCGCGGGCGACGCCGGTGGCCGGCGCGTACTTGCTGCGGTCGACCGTCGGCAGCGCCTGGCGCGACAGCACGATGCAGGCCGGCTCGTGGCGCAGCGACAGCATCGTCCGCCAGGTCTCGGCCACCTCGTTGGCGTCGGCCGGGCGGAACACGAGCAGGCCCGGGATCGAGCGCAGGCCGATCAGCTGCTCGACCGGCTGGTGGGTCGGGCCGTCCTCGCCGACGCCGATCGAATCGTGGGTGAAGACGTAGATGACCGGCAGCTCCATCAGCGCCGAAAGGCGGATCGCCGGCTTCATGTAGTCGGAGAAGATCAGGAAGCCGGAGCCGAAGGAGCGCAGCTTCGACAGCGACATGCCGTTGCAGATCGCGCCCATGGCGTGCTCGCGGATGCCGAAGTGGAAGTTGCGGCCGCCATAGGAGCCGGCCTCGAAGTCGCCGGCGCCCTCGAAGGTGAAGCGCGTCTTCGTCGACGGGGCGAGATCGGCGGCACCGCCGACCAGCCACGGCAGATGCGGCGCGATGGCGTTCTGCACCTTCGCCGAGGCGTCGCGCCCGGCCATGCCCTTCTCGTCGGCCGGGAAGGTCGGAATGGCGCTGTCCCAGCCCGCCGGGAGCTTGCGCGCCTGCATCTCTTCGATCTCGGCGGCGAGCTCGGGATGCGCCGCCTTGTAGCGGGCGAACATCTCTTCCCAGGCGACGCGCTCGCCGTGGCCGCGCTTGCCCATCTTCTCGGCGAAGCGCTCGTAGACGCCGTCCGGCACCAGGAACTTCGCGTCCTCGGGCCAGCCGTAGCTCTTCTTGGCGAGGCGGATCTCCTCCTCGCCGAGCGGCTCGCCATGGGCCGCGCTGGTGTCCTGCTTGTTCGGCGCGCCGTAGCCGATGTGGCTCTCGACGATGATCATCGTCGGCCGGTCGTCGACGTGCTGGGCGCTGTCGAAGGCGGCAGCCAGGCGCGGGCAGTCGTTGGCGTCGCCGACGCGCAGCACGTTCCAGCCATAGGCGAGGAAGCGGGCGGCGACGTCCTCGCTGAAGGCGAGCGAGGTGTGGCCCTCGATGGTGATGCGGTTGGAATCGTAGATCCACACGAGGTTCGACAGCTTCAGGTGGCCGGCGAGCGAGGCCGCCTCGCTGGAGATGCCCTCCATCATGCAGCCGTCGCCGCCGAGCGCGTAGACGCGGTAGTCGAACAGCTTGAAGTCCGGCTTGTTGTAGCGCTCGGCGAGCCAGCGCTCGGCGATCGCCATGCCGACGCTGGTGGCGACGCCCTGGCCGAGCGGGCCAGTGGTTGTCTCGACGCCGGAGGTGAGGTGGTATTCCGGGTGGCCGGGGCACTTGGAGCCGAGCTGGCGGAAGTGCTTGAGGTCATCGAGCGTCACCGACGGCTCGCCGAGGCGCTCGTACTGGCTGTTGACCGACTTGACGCCGGCGAGGTGCAGGAGCGCGTAGAGCAGCGTCGAGGCGTGGCCGGCCGACAGCACGAAGCGGTCACGGTTCGGCCAGATCGGATCGGCCGGGTCGAAGCGCAGGAACTGCTGCCACAGCGTATAGGCGACGGGAGCCATCGCCATCGGCGTGCCGGGGTGGCCGGAGTTCGCCTGCTGCACCGCGTCCATCGCGAGGGTGCGGATGGTGTTGATCGCCAGGCTGTCGATGTCGGAAACGGTCTGCGCGGAGCCCGTGCCCCGCAGGTGCCCGGACGCCGCCTCGGCGCCCCCCGGTGTCCGTTCCGTCGAACTCATGGGTCATCCTCACTGCGGGTTGAGCGGCCGGCCTCGGGCCGCAACGGCACCGGGACCAGAGAAGAGATGTCTCGTGACGGCCGAATGAACTGTGGGCTGCCGAAGGAAATGCGGGTGGCGGGGGACACCCGTGCTGGCGTCGCGTCCGGCGGTCCGGCCCGCCCGTGCGGCGCCGCCGACGCGACCGATATCGAAACTCGCACCGAAACGACGAACGCGTGTCCAGCAGCCTCCGGTCACACAAAGGATGGCCGACCCTACAGCGGGACCGCCCGCCCGTCACGGGCTCAAGCATGAAAAAGCATTTAGGTTGATCCAACCGACTGAGGGCGAAAAGACCAGGCGGGTGCTGCACGCTCTCGCGGCGCAGGCTAGGGTGCCGGCCGGGATGCGACGAACGTGCGGCGCGCCAGCGACCGCCCGCGAGGGGAGACGACCGACTTGGACGGCACAGCGATCACGCCCCCGGGCGCCCCCGGGCTCTCCCCGCGCTGGACCTCCAGCGCCAAGAGCGGCGTCGGCACGGCGATGACGGCGGCGAGCCGGATCTGGTTCACCATCAGCCACGGCATCCTCAACGAGATCTACTACCCGCGCCTCGACATGGCGTGCACGCGCGACCTCGGCTTCCTCGTCACCGGCCCGGACGGCTACTTCTCCGAAGAGAAGCGCGACGCCGACCACGAGGTGGCGCTGCTGGAGGAGGGCACGCCCGCCTTCCGGCTGACCAACACCGCCCGTGACGGCCGCTACCGCATCACCAAGGTGATCCTCACCGACCCGCACCGCGAGACGCTCTTGCAGGAGGTGGTGTTCGAGGCGCTGGTCGGCACGCTTTCGGACTACCGGCTCTACCTCCTGGCCTCGCCCCACCTCGTCAACGCCGGCGCCCACAACACCGGCTGGGTCGGGGACTACAAGGGCACGCCGATGCTGTTCGCCTCGGGGCCGCGCGGCGCCTCGCTGGCGATCGCCTCTTCGGTGCCGTGGCCGTCGCGCTCGGCCGGCTTCGTCGGCATCTCCGACGGCTGGCAGTGCCTGACGCAGCACGGCGTGCTCGAGGAGCGCTACCGGCGGGCGGAACACGGCAACGTCGCGATCACCGGCGAGATCGACCTCAAGGCCGCCGGCGGCCGCGCCACGATCGCGCTCGGCTTCGGCGTCCGCGCCGAGGAGGCGGGCTACCGCGCCCTCTCCAGCCTGCAGGACGGCTTCGAGGTGGCTCGGCGCGACTATGTCGCCGGCTGGCGCGAGTGGCAGCGCAACCTGATGCCGCTCGATCGGCCGTCCGACAAGAAGAACATGGACCAGTACCGCGTCAGCGCCGCCGTGCTCGCCGTGCACCGCTCGCCGGCCTTCCCGGGCGCGACCATCGCCAGCCTGTCGATCCCCTGGGGCTTCAACAAGGGCGACGAGGACCTCGGCGGCTACCATCTCGTCTGGCCGCGCGACCTCGTCGAGACGGCTGGCGGGTTCCTCGCCGCCGGCGCGATCGACGACGCCAAGGCGATCCTCGGCTACCTGATGGCGATCCAGGAGGCCGATGGCCATTGGTCGCAGAACGTCTGGCTCGACGGCATGCCCTACTGGGAGGGCGTGCAGATGGACGAGTGCGCCTTCCCGATCCTGCTCGCCGACATGCTATGCCGCGGCGGCCACCTGTCGAAGGACGATCTCGCCCGCTTCGTGCCGATGGTCGAGCGCGCCGCCGCCTACATCGTCCAGAACGGTCCGGTGACGGGCCAGGACCGCTGGGAGGAGGACGCCGGCTACTCGCCCTTCACCCTCGCCGTCGAGATCGCCGGTCTGCTCGCGGCCGCCGACATCCTCGAAATCGCCGGTAAGGCTGACGCGGCGAACTGCCTGCGCGAGACCGCCGACACCTGGAACGACGAGATCGAGTTCTGGACCTTTGCGACGGGTACCGCGCTCGCCGAACAGCTCGGCATCTCCGGCTACTACGTGCGCATCGCCCCGCCGGAGACGTCGGACGCCGCCTCGCCGCTCGACGGCTTCGTGCCGGTGAAGAACCGGCCGCCGAGCGACATGCAGCAGCGCGCCTCCTGCCTGATCAGCCCGGACGCGCTGGCGCTGGTGCGCTTCGGCCTGCGCGCCGCCGACGATCCGCGCATGGTCGACACCGTCAAGGCGATCGACTCGATGCTGAAGATCGACCTGCCGCAGGGCCCGCTCTGGTACCGCTACAACGGCGACGGCTACGGCGAGCAGGCCGACGGCCATCCGTTCGACGGGACCGGCATCGGCCGGCCGTGGCCGCTGCTCGCCGGCGAACGGGCCCACTACGAGCTCGCCGCCGGGCGCACCGCCGCCGCCGCGGCCCTCCTCGAGACCCTGGAGAAGTCGGCCGGGGCGGGCGGAATGCTGCCCGAGCAGGTCTGGGACGGCGACGACATCCCGGAGCGCGAGCTCTTCCGCGGCAAGCCCTCCGGCAGCGCCATGCCGCTCGTCTGGGCGCACTCGGAGCACATCAAGCTGCTGCGCTCGCTGCGCGAGGGCCAGGTCTTCGATATGCCGCCGCAGCCGGTCGAGCGCTACCAGGTGCGCAAGGTGACCTCGCCGGTGCGCGTCTGGCGCTTCAACCAGAAGCGCCGCTCGCTGCCGATGGGCAAGCGCCTGCGCATCGAGGTGCCGGAGGCGGCCTCCGTGCGCTGGACGACCGACGAGTGGACGACCGAGAACGACATGCCGACGGTGACCAACAGCTTCGGTGTCCACCTCGCCGACCTGCCGGTCGGCGAGCTGCCGCGCGGCACGCACGTCCGCTTCACCTTCTGCTGGGCGTCGACGGGCGAGTGGGAGAACGAGGACTTCGTCGTCACCATCGACGGGGCCCAGGGCATCGCCACCATGACGGCCGCCGACTGACGGCCGCGCCGGACACCACAACCAACAGGGAGGCGCCCGTGAGCGCTGGAATTCTCGCGATCGACGTCGGCGGCACCGGCCTCAAGGCGGCCGTCATCGACGACACCGGCAAGCTCCTCTCCGACCGCATCCGGGTGCCGACGCCGCATCCCTGTCCGCCGGCGCTGTGCGTCGAGACCCTCGCCGCACTGGTCGCGCCGCTGTCGGACTACGACCGCATCTCCATCGGTTTTCCGGGTGTCGTCCGCGAGGGCAAGGTGCTGACCGCCCCCAATCTCGGCACCGAGGCCTGGGCGGGGTTCGCGCTGGCCGAGGCGGTGTCGGCGGCGCTCGGCGGCCATCCGGTGCGGATGATCAACGACGCCGAGATGCAGGGCTTCGGCATCGTCAAGGGGGAGGGGCTCGAGCTCGTCGTCACGCTCGGCACCGGCTGCGGCACGGCGCTTTTCCGCAACGGCGAACTGATGCCGCACATGGAACTCGCCCACCATCCGATCCACGAGGACAAGACCTACGACGAGTGGCTCGGCCGCGCCGCGATGGACGAGGCCGGCAAGAAGCACTGGAGCAAGCGCGTCCACAAGATGATCGACATCCTGTTCGTGCTGCTTCACTACGACCACCTCTACCTCGGTGGCGGCAATGCCAAGCACGTCGACGGTGAGCTGCCGCCGACCGTCACGATCGCCTCGAACGAAGCCGGCCTCGAAGGCGGCGCCGCCCTCTGGCGCGCGTCCAAGCCGGCCTGACGGGCGATCACAGGCCACGGGCGCGGCGCGCTGCGCCGGGCCATGTGTTGTCGCCGAAGGGAACGGTGACGCCGTTGGCGGTCGTCAGCCGGCGCCGCCGCGAGAGGCCGAAAACAGCGGCAGCGGCGCGTGCGCCGATTCGATCGCGAGCAGCCGCCGCTTCGTGGCAACGCCGCCCGGCGCCGAGAATCCGCCGATGGCGCCCCCCGCGGCCAGCACCCGGTGGCACGGCACGACGATCGGGAAGGGGTTGGCGCCGAGCGCCCGCCCGACCGCCCGTGCCGCATCCGGCTCCCCGATCGCCCGGGCCACGTCGCCGTAGGTGCGCGTTTCGCCCGGCGGGATGGCGAGGGCAGCGGCATAGACCCGCCGGTCGAAGTCGGGCACGCCCTCGAGGTCAAGCGGCAGAAAGCTGAAGTCCTCGGCCGCACCGGTCAGCAGCCGACGGATCGCCGCCACCCCGGCGGCGACGGGCGCCGGCGGCTCTCCCGCCATCGTCGGCCCCAGGCGCCGCGCGAGCGCCGCCAGCACCCGCCCATCGTCCCCCTCCGGCAGCGAGGTCGCCACCACCCGCTCCCCCCGCCACGCAACCCCGCACCGCCCGAGCGCAGTGTCGAAGACGAGATGGAAGGCGGCGGTCATGGCCGCACATTAGCACGGTCGAGGGCGGGGACAGACCCGGGGCTCGCGTCCTGCCGGGGGCATCGGACGCTCGTTTCGCCGCCTTGCGAGAACCGGCTGGACGGGTCGGTGGGGAGCGCAGCTGCCTTGTTCCCGCTGCGGGGAACGGTGGCGGAGCGGCGGCGTT
>CALRZT010000290.1:0-6730 GCA_943372725.1 Pseudoxanthobacter soli DSM 19599 | reverse complement strand
GGGCGCCGCCCCGCGGCGCGGCGCCCGCTCCGGCGGGGAAGGCGAGACGATCGCCGTGCGCGTCGTCGTGGAGGCGGTCGGAGGTCGCGGCTAGCGCCGGGGGCGTCGTCGTCGTCGCGACGGGCCGGCGGCCGCGCGAGCCGACAGCGCAGGCCTCGCGCAAGGTTTGCCGGCAACCGCGATTGCGGGCCGCGGGGGGCGGTGCCATCGTGCGGCGTCCCACCCGAGGCCGGATCATCGCCGGAGCAACCATGACCTTCGCCACCGACGACGCCCCGTCGCCCCGTCCGCTCGCCGCTGCCGCGACCACGTCGGCGGCGCCCGCTGTCGGCGGCGCCACCCGCCGCACCGTCCTCGCCGGCGCCGCGGCGACCCTCGGCGGCTTCGTCGTCCTCGGCCGCGCGAGCCCGCTCGCGGCGGCGCCGCAGGTCTCCGAACGCGCCTGGAAGCATCTCGCCCGCAGCCTCTCCGGCTCGCTGCTGCGCCCGGGCGACAAGGGCTTCAAGGCGACGGCGCGGCCGAACAACCTCGTCTATGCCGACCGCCTGCCGGCGGGCATCGCGCGCTGCCGCACGGCGGAGGACGTCGCCGCCGCGATCCTGTGGTGCCGCGACAACGACGTGCGCTTCGTCGCCCGCGCCGGTGGCCACAACTATGCCGGCTACTCGACGACGCACGGGCTGATGATCGACGTCGGCGGCCTCGACGAGATCGCCTTCGACGCGACGTCCGGCCGCGTCACCGTCGGCGCCGGTGTCAAGAACCGCGACATCTACACGGCGTTGGCGCGCCAAAGCGTGGCGATTACCCACGGCCGCTGCTACGGCGTGGGCGTGGCCGGCTTCCTGCTCGGTGGCGGCATCGGCTTCGACATGCGCCTGAACGGCATTGGCTCCGACAAGCTGATGGAGACCCACGTCGTCGGCGCCGACGGCGAGATCCGCACCGCCCGGGCCGACCGGCAGGCGGACCTGTTCTGGGCCTGCCGCGGCGGCGCCGGCGGCAACTTCGGCATCAACACCCGCTTCGTCGTCGAAACCTTCGCGGTCGACGAGATCACCGCCTTCGACATCACCTGGTCGCGCAAGCCGGAGGCGGTGACCGAGGCCCTGATCGCCGCCCTGCAGGGGGCGACGCGCCGGCTCGGCTCGAAGATCTCGCTGCGCGCGGTGACCCCGGCGGAGCGCCGCGACGGCAAGGATGTCCGCGTCAACGTGCTCGGCCAGGTGCACGGCCCGCGCGACGAGCTCCGCGACATCCTCGCTCCGGTCTTTGCCGTGGCGCCGGCGCTGAAGCAGACGATCCGGACCGGGCCGTATTGGGAGGGTCAGGCGCTGCTCTCGGAGGAGGGTGGGCCGGAGCACTACCGCGAGCGCTCCCGCTTCGTCGGAGAGCCGTTCGGCGCCGCTGCCCTCGACGCCGCCTTCCGCCGGGCCCGCCGCTTCCCGGGCACCGGCGGCTCGGCCTCGCTGAAGCTGTTCCAGACCGGCAAGGCGGTGAACGACCTCAGGGCGCGCGATACCGCCTTCGTCCACCGCCGCAGCCAGTGGCTGTTCTCCACGGCGTTCACCTTCGAGGAGAGTGACGGCCGCCGCACCGTCGCCGCCGCCACCGACTGGCTCGACGAGACCTACGAGGCGATGGTGCCGTTCTGCGGGGAGGGGGCGTTCCAGAACTTCCCCGACCCGGCGCTGCGCGACTGGGCGGCGCAGTACTACGGCGTCAACCTCGCGCGGCTGCGGGAGGTGAAGGCGGCGGTCGATCCCGACGACGTCTTCCGCTTCGGCCAGTCGATCCGCGGGAGCGGCTGACGCGGCGGCCACCACCGGTCACCCTGTCATCATCGTGTCAGTGGGATTTCACGAACGCGTTATCGGAGCGTGAGCAGATCGCGGCGTCCAGATTTTTGGACCAGTGCCGCTGGGGGTTCGCGCATGACCGACGCATCCGACACTTCACCCGTTTCGACGTCGTCCGCCTCAGCACCGTCCACCGCCTCCGGTCTCACCCGGCGTGGTGTGCTGGACGCCGTTGCGGTGCTGGGCAGCTTCGCCATCCTCGGCCGTGCGACGCCGCTCGCCGCGGCGCCGGCGGTCTCCGATCGGTCCTGGAAGCAGCTTTCCCGAAAGCTCTCCGGCCCGCTCCTCCGGCCGGACGACGCCGCCTTCAGGGCGGCCGCGCGGCCGAACAACCTTGTCTACGACGACCGCCTTCCCCTCGGCATCGCCCGCTGCCGCACCCCCGAGGACGTCGCCGCGGCGGTCTTCTGGTGCCGCGAGAACGAGGTTCGCTTCGCCACGCGCGCCGGCGGCTACAACTACGCAGGCTTCTCCACGACGCGGGGCCTCCTGATCGACGTGGCCGACCTGAACGCGGTCTCCTTCGACAAGCAGACGGGCCGTGTCAGGGTCGGGGGCGGCGCCACTCACCGCGACCTCTTCGCGGCGCTCTCCCGCCGTGAGGCCTCGATCGTCCATGGCCGCGTCCTCGGCATCGGCGTCGGCGGCTTCACCTTGGGTGGCGGCGTCGGCTACGACACGCGCCTGCACGGCGTCGGCAGTGACCGTCTCGCCGCGACCGACATCGTCACCGCCGACGGCGAGATCCGGACCGCCCGCGCCAAGAGCGAGCAGGACCTGTTCTGGGCCTGCCGCGGCGGCGGCGGTGGCAACTTCGGCATCAACGTCGAGTTCGAGTTCGAGACCTTCTCGGTCGAAGACGTCACCACCTTCGACATCACCTGGTCGAGCAAGCCGGAGGCGGTGGCCGCCGCGCTGCTCAAGGCGCTGGCGAACGCGCCCAACCGGTGCGGCTCGAAGACGCGGCTGCGCTCGGTGCCGTCCGAGAAGGCCGAAGGCCGACGGACCATCGAGGTCCGTCTGACCGGCCAGTTGCACGGGCCACGCGAGGAGTTGCTCGACATCCTCGCTCCGGTCTTCGCCGTCGCTCCCGCCGAGAAGCGGACGCTCCGCCACGGGCCTTACTGGGACTGCCAGAAGTTCGTCGCGGAGGAGCGCAAGCCCGACCGGTACCGCGGCCGTTCGCGCTTCGTCGCCAGGGACTTCGACGCAGACGCCCTCGATGCGGCCTTCCGCCAGGTCCGCCGGTTCCCCGGGACGGAGGGTGACGCATCCCTGAAGCTCTTCCAGACGGGAGCGGCGATGAACGCGGCGGCGCCGGACGACACCGCGTTCGTCCATCGCGACAGCGCCTGGCTGCTGATGACGACGTTTTCCTTCAAGCAGAGCGACAGCCGCCGGACCATCGCGGCCGCCGGCGACTGGCTCGACGAGACTTACGAGGAAATGCTGCCGTACTGCGGCAAGGGTGCCTTCCAGAACATGTCGGACCCGGCCCTCGATGACTGGGCGAAGCAGTATTACGGCGACAATCTCGATCGCCTGCGCCGCATCAAGGGGGCTGTCGACCCGACGGAGGTGTTCCGCCACGCGCAGTCGATCGCCCCGGCCAAGTAAGGCCTTGGAACGAAAGTGAGGCCTCGGAACGAATCGCATTGGCTGGGGTTGGATGCCAGCCAATGCGGTTTCCTCATCTCCCCTCGGCCCCGGACGCGCCTGCGTCCGGGGCTTTTTTCTGTTAACCAAGGCGCAGGGTCGATTGGACTGGCGCGAAGCTCCACGAATCGTGAACCATATCCGTGGCCGGTTCGTGCGATAGGTCGTCACGGGTCCTGCCGGCAGCGGCGCGGCGCGGGGGTGCCGTCCGGACCAAGGGGAAGCATGAGCGCCGTGGGGGCGAGAAACGCCGTTCTGCCCGTTGTCCTTCCGGTCGCCGTGACGGTGCTCGTCGCGGCGCTCCTCGTCGTGCTCGCGATCGTCTGGGCGGCGCGGCTGTCCGACGACTACGCCGTCTCCCGCCAGGCCTCGCTGTTCGCCACCGCCGTCGAGGACCGCCTCGAGGACATGGTCCGCGAGCAGACGGTGGCGATCGGCGGCGAGGCGGCCGCCGTCGCCGCGCTCGACCGGGAGGCCCGCGACCGCCTGCACGAGCGCCTCGGCCGCTGGCTGAGCGCCCGCCACGGTCATGATTTCGTCTTCCTGCTCGATGGCAATGGCCGGCCCGTCTACGCCTCCGACGGCGGCGCGATGGTCGAGCCGGGCGTCTTCGAACGGCTGCGGCCGACACTGGGTGACCTCGTCGCCGCGGCGGAGAGTGGCGCCGGTGCGGCCGGTGGCGCGATGGCACCGCTGGCCGGGCTCCAGGCCGCCGCCGCCACCGAGCCCTCCCACGCCGGTGCCGCCGACGTCGTCGTCAGCGACGGCCGGCCGGCGCTCGCGGCGGTCGTGCCCGTGGGTCCCTCGCCGGTCGGTCCCACGCCGGAGGGCCTCGCGGCCGCCGAGCGCCCGGTGCTGGTCAGCCTCGCCTTCCTCGATGCCGAGCTCCTCGGCGAGATCGGCCGCGACCTGCAACTGAACGGGGCGCACCTGCGCGCCGTGCCGCCGAATGAAGCGGGCTGGGCGGTGGAGCCGCTGACGGCGCGCGGCGGCGGGCCGGCGCTCGGCTTCCTCACCTGGCGCCCCGACCGCCCCGGCGACTGGATCCGCACCCACGTGCTGCCGACCGCCGTCGTCGCGATGGCGGCGGTGGCGGCGGTGACGGCGCAGCTGCTCGTCAAGCTCGGCACCGCCTCCACCGCCGACGCCCGCCGGCGCGAGGAGATCGACCGCATGGCCGAGCGCGACCCGCTCACCGACCTCGCCAACCGGCGACTGCTGGAGGCGCGTCTCGAGTCGGCGCTCGAGGCACGCGACGGCCGCCGCGGCGTCGCCGTCCACTATGTCGATCTCGACGACTTCAAGTCCTTCAACGACACCCACGGCCACGGCGCGGGCGACCAGCTGCTCGTCGAGGTCGGCCGCCGCCTCGAGCGGCTGATCGGCCCCGACGACCTCGTCGCCCGGCTCGGCGGCGACGAGTTCGTCGTGCTCCAGACCTCGGTGCTGGCCGCGGCCGAGGCGCAGGCCTTCGGCGTCCGCATCAGCGAGACGCTGTGCCAGCCGATGTTCGTCGGCATCCGCCGCCTGCCGGTCGCCGGCTCGGTCGGCACCGCGGTGAGCTTCGACCGCTCGATCGGCGCCGACGACCTGTTCCGCCGCGCCGACCTCGCCCTCTATGCCTCGAAGGAGGACCGCGACCGGCGCCACACCATGTTCGAGCAGGCGATGGAGGATTCCATGCGCCTGCAGTCGCGCCTGCAGGCCGACCTCGCCCACGCCCTCGACGCCGGCCTGCTGGAGGTCTGGTACCAGCCGATCGTCACCGCCGGCACCGGCCGGGTGCAGGCGATGGAGGCGCTCGCCCGCTGGCGCCATCCCGAGCGTGGCTACGTGCCGGCGCCGTTCTTCGTCCGCCTCGCCGAGGAGAACGGCCAGATCGTCCGCCTCGGCACCTACGTGCTGCGCCGCGCCTGCGCTGACGCCGTCGCCTGGGACGGGGCGTGGCTGTTCGTCAACGCCTCGCCGACGGAGCTCTCCGACATCGCCTATGTCGACGGCGTGCGCAGCGCGCTGGCGCTGTCGGGGCTGGCGCCGGAGCGTCTCTGCATCGAGGTGACCGAGCACGCCTTCCGCAGCGAGAACGACCAGACGCTCGCCGTGCTGGCGGCACTTCGGGCGATGGGCGTGCGCATCATGCTCGACGATTTCGGCACCGGCTATTCCAGCCTGTCGCGCCTGCGCGAACTGCCGGTCGACGGCATCAAGATCGACCGCGCCTTCGTCACCGACGTCTCCGGCGATCCGAACGGTTCGGCGATCCTGTCGGCGATCGCCGATCTCGGCCGGGCACTCGGGCTGTTCGTCATCATCGAGGGCATCGAGACGGAGGCCGAGCGCAGCGTCGCGCTCGCCACCGGCGCCGCCGCGCTGCAGGGCTTCCTGTTCGCGCAGCCGCGCCCGGCCGTCGAGTTCGATTTCGGCCACGGGGCGCCGATGTACGGAACACCGGCCTTCGCCGTCCCCACCCAGCGTGCCGTGCCTGACATCGATCTCGGCGAGCTCGGTCTCGGTGGGCCGCGCGGCGGGCCGGTGTCGCCGGCCGGTGAGGGGCCGCGCGTCCTGCACTGATCGCCGCCCGGCCGGTCTCGCCAGGCGCCCGCCCGCCGTGCCATCCTCCCACCCGCCGCCGGCCGTGCCGAGGCCGTTCGCGTCGGGCCGGTGCGGGCGCGCCGGGCGCCCGCGCGGTGCAAGGGAGACGCCGTGTTCCGCTCGATCCTCATCGCCAACCGCGGCGAGATCGCCGTCCGCATCATCCGAACCGCCCGCCGCCTCGGGCTGCGCACGATCGCCGTCTATTCCGACGCCGACGCCGAGGCGCCGCACGTCCGCCTCGCCGACGTCGCCGTGCCGATCGGGCCGGCGCCGGCGGCGCAGTCCTACCTGTCGGCCGACCGCATCCTCGCCGCCGCGCGATCGACCGGCGCCGAGTGCATCCATCCCGGCTACGGCTTCCTGTCGGAAAACGCCGGCTTTGCCGAGGCGTGCGCCGCCGCGGGCATCGTCTTTGTCGGCCCGCCGCCCTCGGCGATCCGCGCCATGGGGCTGAAGGACGGTGCCAAGGCGCTGATGGAGAGCCACAAGGTGCCGGTGGTGCCGGGCTACCACGGCGAGCGCCAGGACCCGGACTTCCTGAAGCAGAAGGCCTACGAGATCGGCTATCCGGTGCTGATCAAGGCGGTCGCCGGCGGCGGCGGCAAGGGCATGCGCCGCGT
>CALRZT010000289.1:0-6745 GCA_943372725.1 Pseudoxanthobacter soli DSM 19599 | reverse complement strand
CCCCCTCCCCTGCCCTCCCCCGCGAGGGGGGAGGGTTTGCACCCCAATTGGAACTGAACGATCACCCCCAATCACAACGCGAACCCTCCCCCCTCGCGGGGGAGGGTAGGGAGGGGGGGCGCCGCGGATTCGACGCCGGCCGTCCCCTCCCCCACCGCCGCAAAGGTGATCCGGTCCCCGACCTTCAGCCGCTTGCCGGGCTTCGCCAGCGCCAGCCAGCGGTCGGGGGCGAGGCGCTCGATGAGGGTCGCCTCGACCTGCACGACGCCGGCGCCGTCGCGACGGCGCAGGCCGTCGAGGCGGGCCTCGATGACGCGGGTGTCGTTGAGAACGAGGAGGTCGCCGGGCCGCAGCAGGTCGGCCAGATCGCGGACGATGCGGTCTTCGAGCGGCGGCGTCTCGCCCGGGCGGACGACGAGCAAACGCGCCGCATCGCGCGGCCTGATGGGGCGGAGCGCGATGCGGTCGTCGGGGAGCTCGAAGTCGAAATCGTTAGTGCGCACGGCGCGTCCCCCGCCGCGCCGGCCGCGGCCCGAAAACAGGCTCAGGCGGCGTCGGCCGCCACCTTCATCGAGACGATCTTGTCGGGCTCGCGCACCGGCTCGCCGCGCTTGATCTTGTCGACGAACTCCATGCCCTCGGTGACCTCGCCCCAGACGGTGTACTGGCCGTCGAGGAAGCGGGACGGCGCGAAGCAGATGAAGAACTGGCTGTCGGCCGAATCCGGGCTCTGGGCGCGCGCCATCGAGCAGGTGCCGCGGACGTGCGCCTCGCGGGAGAACTCCGCCTTCAGCTTCTTGCCGGAACCGCCCATGCCGGTGCCGGTCGGGTCGCCGGTCTGGGCCATGAAGCCGTCGATGACACGGTGGAAGACGATGCCGTCATAGAAGCCCTCGCGCGCCAGCTCCTTGATGCGCGCGACGTGGTTCGGCGCCAGGTCCGGGCGCAGCTTGATGACGACGCGGCCGTGCGTCGTCTCCAGGACGAGGGTGTTCTCGAGGTCGGCAGCCATGCGTTCACTCTCCTTGCCGCGCCGGTCCTTCGACACGGGCGCTGATGGTCTTGGTCGCGCCGGTCACTGGACCTTGGCGCTGATGATCTTGTCGGGATTGGTCGGCGGCTCGCCGCGCTTGATCTTGTCGACGGCGTCCATGCCGCCGGTGACCTCGCCGACGATGGTGTACTGGCCGTCGAGCCAGGGGGCATCAGCGAAGACGATGAAGAACTGCGAGTTCGCCGAGTCCGGGTCGGCCGAGCGCGCCATGCCGATGGTGCCGCGCTTGAACTGCGCCTTGGTGGTGAACTCGGCCTTGAGGTCCGGCAGCTTGGAGCCGCCCATGCCGGTGCCGGTCGGGTCACCGGTCTGGGCCATGAAGCCGTCGATGACGCGGTGGAAGACGACGCCGTTGTAGAAGCCTTCGTTGGCCAGCGTCTTCAGGCGCTCGACGTGGTTCGGCGCGAGATCGGGCCGCAGCTCGATCGTCACCGGGCCGTCCTTCAGCTCGAGCACCATCGTCTCGGCGCGGGCGGACAGGCTCCCGCCGGCCAGCATCGCGGCGGCAAAGACGAGGGCCGCGGCAAATCTCAGCATCGAGTTTCTCCCAGGAAGCGGCACGACGACCGCGGACGGTCTTCTTCAGCGGCGGGCGAGGCGCCCGATGCGCGTGAGCACGGCGGGCGGCACGAAGGGCGAGACGTCGCCGCCCATGGCGGCGATCTGGCGGACGAGCGTGGCGGTGATGTGACGGACCGGCGGGGCGGCCGGCAGGAAAACCGTCTGCACGTCGGGCGCCATGACGCCGTTCATGCCGGCCATCTGCATTTCGTAGTCGAGGTCGGTGCCGTCGCGCAGGCCGCGGACGATCATCCCGGCGCCATGCGCCCGCGCCGCGTCGACGACGAGGCCATCGAAGGCGACGACGGAGACGCGCGCGGCGTCCGACGGGCCGAACGCGGCAGCCGCCGCCTCGCCGATCATCTCGACGCGCTCGTCGAAGGAGAAGGCCGGCGCCTTGCCGGGGTGCACGCCGATCGCCGCCACGACCTTGTCGGCGACCCCGAGCGCCTGGCGCAGCACGTCGAGATGGCCGTTGGTCGGCGGGTCGAACGAGCCGGCAAAGAGGGCGGTGCGGGGGGCGACGTCTGGCATCAGCGCCTCGATAGGGCAGCCGCCGCGCCTTGTCGAGCGAGCGATGCGGCACGTGGCGGTGTCGGAGCGAGGCGCCGGCGGAACGAAACGGCGCTCCTGTGACTTCCATCACAAGCCGCCGGCGTCCTTCCCGTTAAGGATTCCTTCATCAGGTTCGGCATCGGGCCGAGCCCCATCCACCGGCCACCCGCCAGGGGGTCGGCGTGAACCCCCGGGAGGGTTCGATGGCAAAGCACATGCAGACGAAGGCTCGGACGGTCGCAGCGGTGCGCAAGGGCTTCAAGGCGGCCGATCTCGCCGTGTTCGGCGCGCTGGTGATCGCCGCGCTGCTGGTGGCGGTCGGCATCGCCCACTCGGGCGCCGAGAAGATCGCCACGAAGACCGACCGGATGATGGTTGCGACCACCATGCCGCCGGCATCGGAGGAGATGGTCACCATCTCCCACACCGACAACACGTCGCGCACCACGACGCTCACCCGGACGCCGCGGGAGCCGAGCTTCGGCTACGGCCTTTAGCCGGCCGCAACCGGGGGCCGGGGAATAAAGCGACGCGTCGATCGTTTCGAGACCGAGATCTTCAAGACCACGGCTTTCAAGAAGAACAAGCACTGCGACGCGGGCCGCGCGCTTTCACGCCGGCGACTGCGCCAAAGAACTCGGCCGGCCCCGGAAACTCCGGTGCCGGCCTCGTTCGTTATAGCGCGGCCCTGACGTTTCACTCGGCCTCGGGAATGCCCTCGGCCTCGGCGGCGTCCTCGTCCTCGCTGATGCGCTGGACGGAGACGACGCGTTCCCCCTCGGCGGTGTCGAAGACGATGACGCCCTGGGTGGCGCGGCCGGCGAGCCGGATGCCGTCGACCGGGCAGCGGATCAGCTGGCCGCCATTGGTGACGAGCATGATCTGGTCGCTCTCGTCGACCGGGAAGGAAGCGACGAGGCGGCCGTTGCGCCCGTTCGTCGCCATCGCGACGATGCCTTTGCCGCCGCGGCCGGTGATGCGGTACTCGAAGGACGAGGTGCGCTTGCCGTATCCGTTCTCCGACACCGTCAGCACGATCTGCTCGGCGGCGCTCATTTCGGCGTAGCGGTCGGCGCCGAGCTCGACGCCGCCGCTCGGGACGGCCCCCTCCTCCGCATCCGGCTCCACCGTGCCGTCATCGGGCTCGCCGGCGACGGCGCGGCGCATCTTCAGGTAGGCCTGCCGCTCCGCCGGGGTGGCGTCGAAGTGGTGCAGGATCGACATCGAGATCAGCGTCTCGTCGGGTGCCATCGCGATGCCGCGCACACCCGTCGACGTCCGCCCGGCAAAGACGCGGACGTCGTCGACCGGGAAGCGGATGCACTGGCCGCGCGCCGTCGTCAGCAGCACGTCGTCGCGGTCGGTGCAGACCTGCACGTCGACGATGCCGTCGCCCTCGTCGAGCTTCATGGCGATCTTGCCGTTGCGGTTCACCTGCGCGAAGTCGGACAGCTTGTTGCGCCTGACCGTGCCGCGGGTGGTGGCGAACATCACGTCGAGCTCGGCCCATGTCACCTCGTCCTCCGGCAGCGGCAGGATCGAGGTGATGCGCTCGCCGGGATCGAGAGGCAGCAGGTTGACGAGCGCCTTGCCACGGCCCTGCGGGGCGGCGATCGGCAGGCGCCACACCTTCATCTTGTAGGCCTGGCCGTGCGAGGAGAAGAACAGCACCGGCGTGTGGGTGTTCGCCACGAACAGGCGGGTGACGAAATCCTCCTCGCGCGTCGCCATGCCGGAGCGGCCCTTGCCGCCGCGCCGCTGCGCCCGGTAGGCGGCGAGCGGCACGCGCTTGACGTAGCCGGCGTGGCTGACGGTCACGACCATGTCCTCGCGCTGGATGAGGTCCTCGTCCTCGAGGTCGGCGCCGCCTTCCATGATCTCGGTCTTGCGGGGGGTGGCGAACTCGTCGCGGATCGCGGCGAGCTCGCCCTTGACGATCTCGAGCACCCGCGCCCGCGAACCGAGGATCTCGAGGTAGTCCTTGATCTCAGCGGCGAGCTTCTCGAGCTCGTTGGCGATCTCGTCGCGGCCGAGCGCGGTCAGGCGCTGCAGGCGGAGATCCAGGATCGCCTTCGCCTGCTCGTCGGAGAGGCGGTATGTGCCGCCCTCGGCGAGGCGGTGGCGGGGATCGTCAATGAGGGCGAGCAGCGGCGCCATGTCCTTCGCCGGCCAGTCGCGCGCCATCAGCTGCGCCTTGGCGGTCGCCGGGTCCGGCGCCTGGCGGATCAGCCGGATCACCTCGTCGATGTTGGCCACCGCGATGGCGAGGCCGACCAGGATGTGGGCGCGATCGCGGGCGCGGCCGAGCAGATACTTGGTGCGCCGGCCAACGACCTCCTCGCGGAAGGCGATGAAGGCGGTGAGCAGGTCGGAGAGCGTCATCAGCTCCGGCCGGCCGCCGTTCAGCGCCACCATGTTGACGCCGAACGTCGTCTGCAGCGGCGAGAAGCGGTAGAGCTGGTTCAGCACCACGTCGGCGGTGGCGTCACGGCGCAGCTCGATGACGACGCGCAGGCCGTCGCGATCGGACTCGTCGCGCATGTCGGAGATGCCCTCGACGCGCTTGTCGCGCACGAGCTCGGCGATCTTCTCGACCATCGAAGCCTTATTCACCTGGAACGGGATGCTGTTGATGATGATCGCTTCGCGTTCCTTGCGGATCGTCTCGATCTCGACATGGCCGCGCATGACGATCGAGCCGCGCCCGGTCAGGAACGCCTGGCGGATGCCGGAGCGGCCGAGGATGATGCCGCCGGTCGGGAAATCCGGACCGGGCACGATCTCCATCAGCCGCTCGAACGACAGCGCCGGATCGTCGATCATGGCGATGCAGGCGTCGATGACCTCGCCGAGATTGTGCGGCGGGATGTTCGTCGCCATGCCGACGGCGATGCCGCCGGCGCCGTTGGCGAGCAGGTTCGGGAACTTCGCCGGCAGCACCACGGGCTCGCGCTCGGAGCCGTCGTAGTTCTCCTGGTAGTCGACCGTCTGCTTGTCGAGGTCGTCGAGAAGGCCGTTCGTCACCTTCTCGAGGCGGACCTCGGTGTAGCGCATCGCCGCCGGCGGATCGCCGTCGACCGAGCCGAAATTGCCCTGGCCGTCGATCAGCCGGAGGCGCATGGAGAATTCCTGCGCCATGCGCACCAGCGCGTCGTAGACCGACTGGTCGCCGTGCGGGTGATACTTACCTATGACGTCGCCGACGACGCGGGCCGACTTGCGATAGGGCTTGTTCCACTCGAAGCCGTTCTCCGACATCGAGAACAGGATGCGGCGGTGCACCGGCTTCAGGCCGTCGCGGGCGTCCGGCAGGGCGCGCGAGACGATGACGCTCATCGCGTAGTCGAGATAGGATCGCCGCATCTCGTCGGTGATCGACACCGGGCGAACGTCGGTCGGATCGGAGCCGGCGGCAGGCTGGTCTTTGTCGGCCAAGTCGAAGAAATCCGGGCAGTGGAAGCGTTGCGCGCTTATAGCCGATTCAAGTCCGCGCCGCCACGCGCACATTGCGCCGCGAAAGCTTTCATTTCCCCATCGTTTTCAGCGTGTTAGCCGGGTCGCGCCGATGTCGCGCCAACGGATGGTGGCCCCGATGTGGCGCGGCTGCCCTTTCGTGCGCCCCTCGACGGCCCGCACGGCCCGCCCTATCGTCGCGAGGCTTCGGCGGAACGGCGGCTGGCGATGGACACCGAATATCTCATCAGCGCCTTCACGACGCTCTTCGTCATCATCGACCCGCCCGGGCTCGCGCCGATCTTCATCGCCGTCACCGCTGGCCTGAGGCCCGAAGAGCGGCGGCTGGTGGCGATCCGCAGTTGCATGGTCGCGACCCTGATCCTGCTCGCCTTCGCCCTCGCCGGCTCGCACCTCCTCGCCTTCCTCGGCATCTCGCTGTCGGCCTTCCGCGTCGCCGGCGGGCTGCTGATGTTCTGGATCGCCTTCGAGATGGTGTTCGAGCGCCGGCAGGAGCGGAAGGCCGCCTCGGCCGAGCGTGCGCTGCACGTCGACGAGATCCACGGCATGGCGGTGTTCCCGCTGGCGATCCCGCTGATCTCCGGCCCCGGCGCCATCTCCGCAACCGTCGTCATCGGCTCGCAGGCGCCCTCGGCCGGCCACTTCGCCATCCTGATCGGCATCGTGCTCGCGATCATGGCGATGACGCTCGCCGTCTTCCTCGCCGCCGGCCCGATCGACCGGCGCCTCGGCGCCACCGGGCGGGCGGTGATCACCCGGCTGTTCGGCCTCGTGCTGGCGGCGCTGTCGGTGCAGATCGTCGCCGACGGCACGAAGACGCTGATGGCGGCCCCGGTGCTATGAGGCGGCATCGGCGATCCCGTGACGCTCGTCACTGCGGCGGGCGGCGGCTCGCGCGACGCTGAGGGCTGGATTGCGAAAACACCGCCGGAGGGCGGTCGGGGGACAAGGCGATGGCGACCATTCTCTTCCAAACCGACGACGGCCTCGATCCGCGCGGCGTCCTGATCGAGACGCTGGCGAACGGCGTCGTCGAGAGCTTCGAAGAAGACGAGATCGTCTTCTTCGACGAGGCGACCGGCGTGCGCATCACGTTCGCCG
>CALRZT010000288.1:0-6782 GCA_943372725.1 Pseudoxanthobacter soli DSM 19599 | reverse complement strand
GAGCCGCGCCGGCCGCGATGCCAATGCGTTTTCGATGAGCTCGAGCGAAGACGGTGACGTCGCTTCCGCTCCTGCGGAGCGGCCCTCATCCGGCCTTCGGCCACCGTCTCCCGCTCGCGCGGGAGACGGAAAAGCTCACCGCATCGCCGCGTCCGCCTCCAGCGCCACGCCCTGCACCACCGGGGCGGCGCAAGGTCCCGGCGCCTGGACGAGGCCGTGGCCGAACACCGGGTCGCGGCCGGCGTCGCCGAGGTCGACGGCACCGGCGGCGAGCGCCGCCACCGTGTCGGCGACCGGGACGGCGGCGGGATCGGGCAGCTCCGCCCGCGCGGCGGCCAGCGCTGCCGTCACGAACGGCACGGCGTAGGACGTCCCCGAGCGCTGCCGCACGCCGCGCACGGAGCGGGCGACGGTGAGTTGCACGCCCGGCGCCGCGAAGGCGACGTGGGCGCCCTGGCCGGCATTGCGGTAGACGCGGCCGCGCCCGTCGACGGCCGTCACAGCGACGACGCCCGCGTAGGCGGCCGGAAAGCGCGGCTCGGCGCGCGGGCCCTCGTTGCCGGCGGCGGCGACGATGGCGACGTTGCGGGCCAGCGTCGCCGTGACGGCGCGCTCGAGCAGCGCGTTCGGCGGTCCCGACAGCGACAGGCTCATCACCTCGACCTCGCCAGCGAGGCGGTCGATGGCGCGCACCAGCGAGAACGCGTCGGCCGCCGCGCCGGAGCCGTCGCGGTGGAAGGCCTCCACCGCGATCAGCTTCGCATTCGGCAGCAGGCCTGGCGTGCGGGAGGCGCTGTCGCCGAGGATGAGCGCCGCCACCGCCGTGCCGTGCAGGGCGTCCGCCGGCGGTCGCTCGGAGCCAGCAAGCGGCACCACGGTGAGATCGCGGCCGGCGAAGGCCTCGAGGTCCGGATTGACGCCGGTGTCGATCATGCCGATCACCGGCGCGACGGTGCATGCCCGCGGCGGCGCCATCCAGCCGACCTGCTCGAAGGCGGCGCACGCCTCGCCGATGCACGGGCCGTCGACTGGCGCCGCCGCCGCATCCGCCTCCGGCCCGTCGGGACGGTAGAGGGTGTTGAGGTCGAGGACGGCGGTCGGCGCGGCGGCGGCGACGGCGGCGCGCGCCGCCGCGAGGCTGGTGCCGGCCGGCGCCCGCAGTCGCGCCACCTCGCCACCGATCAGCGCCACCGGCGCCTGCTCGACGATCGTGTAGCCGGCCGCAGTGATGCGGGTCAGGTCGTCCGCCGAGGTCACGGCGACGACGAACTCCGGCGGTGGCGGCGGCAGCGGCGCTGCGGCGCGGGCGGGCGGCGGTCGCCGCTGTTCCTGGCGGCGCACCTGCCGCTTGCCGCCGCGATCGTCCGGGCGCTTCACCAGCCGGCGGATGGCGTCGTCGATCGGCAGCCGGCTCGTCGCCGGGCCGGTGCGGACGCCCTCCGTGCCGGAGCGTGACGGGCCGCCACGGCCGCCGCCGCGTCCGCCACCGCCACCGCCACCGCCGCCGTCGTCACCGCCGCCGTCGTCACCGTCGTCGGCGATCGCCGGTGCGGCGGAGAACGGCGCGAACGCCGGCGGCAGCAGCGGAGCCAGCGCGATGACGGCGGCAGCGGTTGCGGCCAGCAGCAGCGGTCGGTGGGCGGACTTCGGCGGGCGGGACGGCATCGCGGGCGCTCCTCGGTCGGTGAGACATGGGTCGTCCCTTCAACGTTGGAAGTGCATCGACATTCCCCCGCGCACACAAATCCGTCAGAACGGGGAATAAGCCGCCGCGCCGGACGTTGAAGTCGCGTTCGCACCACGGCGACGGGGATGGGTATGGCGACGGTGGAGATCGGGGACGAGATCGTGGCGATGCTGCCGCGGCTGCGCAGTTTCGCGCTGTCGCTGACGCGGCGGCGCGACGAGGCGGACGACCTGGTGCAGGCGGCCTGCGAGCGCGCCTTCGGTGCGATCGACACCTGGCAGCCGGGCACGCGGCTCGACGCCTGGATGTTCCGCATCCTGCGCAACCTGTGGATCGACCGGCACCGGCGGCGGCGCGACGAGACCTCGCTCGACGACGACGAGGCGGGCCTGTCGATCGCCGGCGAGGACGGGCGCCACACCGTCGAGGTGCGCTCGACGATGGCGGCGGTCCGGGTGGCGATCGACCGCCTGCCGGAGGACCAGCGGGAGGTGCTGATGCTCGTGTGCGTGGAGGATCTGAGCTACCGCGACGCCGCGGAGGTTCTGGATGTGCCGATCGGCACGGTGATGAGCCGGCTGTCGCGCGCCCGGCGGGCGCTCGCGGCCGCGCTCGATGCGCCGGCGGCGGACCGCACGGTGGGAGGACGGCCATGACCGACGAGACGGGCCGGGAGCCGGCGATGGAGCTGAGTGACGAGATGTTGATGGCTTATGTCGACGGCGAGCTCGCCGCAGAGGAAGCGGCGGCCGTCGAGCGCGCCATCGCCGGCGACGCCGGCCTCAAGCGGCGGGCAGCCGACTTCCGCGACACCCGGATGCTCGCCCGCGGTGCTCTCGCCGAGGCGCGGGCCGAGCCGGTGCCGGCGGCGCTGGTAGCCGCCGTGCGCGCCGCCGCCGAACGGGCGCGGCAGGCATCGGCCGGTACGGCCGGTACACCGGTGGCCGCGGTGACGGCCGGAGACCGACGCGCCACCGCGGCCCCACCGGCCGCCGCGACCGTCGACCCCGCGCCCTCGGACACGGCGGAGCCCGCGGCGACCGGTGCCCGCGTCATCGCCTTTCCGCAGCGGCGGCGGGCGGCGCTGTTCGCGCTGCCGATCGCGGCGAGCCTGATGGTTGCCGCGGGTCTCACCGGCTTCCTGATCGGTGACGCCCGGGCCCCGGTGACCGACGTCGCCACCGTCGCGCCGCTCGGGGGCGACACTGCGGTGACGGCGGCCCTCACCGGCCTCGTTTCCGGTGACGAACGGACGCTCGCCGATGGGCGGCGGCTGGCCGCGGTCGCGACCTTCCCGGTCGACGACGGCGTCTGCCGCGTCTTCACGGTGCGCGGAGCCGAGTCCGGTGCCGTCGAGGGGGTGGCGTGCGACCGCGGCTCCGGCCTCGCCGTCGAGGTGGCGGTGACGGCGACCAGCGACGACGGCGCCTACACGCCGGCCTCCGATGTCGCGACCGGCGTCGTCGACGCCTTTCTCGACGCCGCCGGAGCAGGCGCGTCGCTGACGGTGGAGGAGGAGCGGGCGCTGCCGCGGCGCTGACCGCTCAGGCGCGGCCGGCGAGCGTCTGCCGCAGCCAGCGGCGGAACGGTGCCACGGCGGCCGCCTCGACGCGGCGGTTCGGCCGGACGATGTGGTAGCCGCGGGCACTGGTCACCACCGGCAGCGGCGCCGGCACGAGCAGGCCGCGCGCCAGCGCGTCGTCGACCAGCGGCCGCCAGCCGAGCGCCAGGCCCTGGCCGGCGATCGCCGCCTGCACCACCAGGATGTAGTTGTTGAAGGCGAGGCCCGGGGTACGCCCGGTGAGCCGCGTTCCGACGCTCTCGGCATAGTCCGACCAGCCGAGCCAGCGTCCGGGGCCGGGTGCGTCGAGGTGGAGGAGCGGCAGCCGGTCGAGATCGGCGATACCGGCGACCGCCGTTTCCGCCAGGAAGCCGGGAGACGCCACCGGCGTGACGTGCTCTCCGACGAGGAGGCTCGCCCGCGCCCGCGGCCACGGCCCGCCGCCGAAGACGATCGAAACGTCCTCCGCGTCCGAGTCCGGGTCGAAGTCCTCCTGGCGGGTGACGATGCGCACGTCGACGTCGCCCATCACCCGTCGCATCTCGGAAAGCCGCGGCAACAGCCAGAAGGCGGCGAAGCCGAAGTCGGTTGCGACAGTGAGCGTGTGGGCGCCGCCGATGGTGCGCGCCGTCTCGACGGCCCGGGCGAGCGCGGCGAGCGCCTCGCCGGTGGCGCTCGCGAGGTGTAGGCACGCCTCCGTCGGCGTGACGCCGCGCCAGACGCGGTCGAACAGCGGCACGCCGAGCTTTTCTTCCAGCGCGGCGATCTGCCGGCTGACCGCCGACTGGGTCAGGCCGAGCTCACGCGCCGCCGCGGTGAAGCCGCGGTGTCGCACCGCCGCCTCCAGCACCGCGAACTGTTGCAGAGGCGGCAGACGGGGTCGTGATGCCATGACGTCTACTCATGCCTTCATCTGGTCAGGCCGAGTTTACGGCAACCGCTGATCGCCGGAAACTCTGATGATGCCTGGGATGGAGCGGAGAGCACGACGGTGGGCCGGCGACGACTGAACGTACTCCTGATCATGGCGGACCAGCTCAATCCGATGGTCCTGCCGGCCTATGGCGGCCGCGCCCGCACGCCGGCGATCGACCGGCTGGCGGAGCACGGGGCCGTCTTCGACGCCGCCTATTGCAACAGCCCGCTGTGCGCCCCGTCGCGGGCGGCGTTCATGACCGGCCGGCTGCCGTCGCGCACCGGCGGCTACGACAACGCCGCGCCGTTCGGCTCCGACGTGCCGACCTTCGCCCACCTGATGCGGATGCGCGGCTACCGCACGACGCTCGCCGGCAAGATGCACTTCGCCGGGCCGGACCAGTTGCACGGCTTCGAGGAGCGGCTGACCACCGACATCTACCCGGCCGACTTCGGCTGGACGCCGGACTGGGCGCGGCCGGAGCGGCGGCCGAGCTGGTACCACAACATGAGCTCGGTCTCGGACGCCGGCACCTGCATCCGGACGAACCAGCTCGACTTCGACGAGGAGGTGGCGTTCACCGCCGAGCGGGCGATCTATGACGCCGCCCGCGGTGCCGACGCCCGGCCGTTCTGCCTCGTCGCCTCGCTGACCCACCCGCACGACCCGTTCGCCGTGCCGCGCCGCTTCTTCGACCTCTACAGCGACGCGGACGCCGGCCTGCCGCGGCTCGGGCTTGGCGATGTGGCCCTCGACCCGCATTCGGCGCGGCTCCGCCACGTCTCCAACATGGACGTGGAGCCGGTGAGCGCGGCCGAGGTCATCACGGCGCGGCGGGCCTATCTCGGCGCCGTCTCCTTCATCGACGAGATCGTCGGCCGCCTGACGCGGGCGCTGGAGGAGACGGGGCTCGCCGACGACACGGTGGTGATCCTGACCAGCGACCACGGCGAGATGCTGGGCGAGCGAGGGCTCTGGTACAAGATGAGCTTCTTCGAGGGCTCGGCGCGGGTGCCGCTGATCGTCCATGCGCCACGGCATCTGACGAGCCGGCGCGTCGCGGCGGCGGTCTCCCTCGTCGACCTCGCCCCGACGCTCGCCGGCATCGCCGCCGACGGCGCCGAGCCCGAGGGCCTCGACGAGATCGACGGCCGCAGCCTGCTGCCCCACCTCGCCGGTGGCCAGGGCCACGACGAGGTGATCGGCGAATACCTGGCGGAAGGCGCCGTGGCGCCGGTGCTGATGATCCGCCGCGGTGACACGAAGTTCATCCACAGCCCCGTCGATCCCGACCAGCTCTACGACCTCGCCGCCGATCCTGACGAGCGTCTGAACCTCGCCGCCGAGCCGGCGCACGTCGCCAGCGTCTCCGCGCTGCGGACCGAGATCGCCGGCCGTTGGGACCTCGCAGCCCTCGACGCGGCGGTGCGGGCGAGCCAGCGGCGACGGCGGCTCGTCGCCGAGGCGCTCGCCGAGGGCGCCGACCCGAAGTGGGACCACCAGCCGGTCCGCGACGCGTCGCGCAGCTACATCCGCCGCTATGCCGATCTCGACGACCTCGAGGCGCGCGCCCGCTTTCCGCGCGTCCGCGCCGCCACCGCCGACGCTGCGTAAGGCGCGGCGGGGATCCGAACGAAAAACAAGACAAGCCTCCAGAACCGACCAGCAAGGGACCACGACCATGACCCCCACGACGAAAGCCGTGCTCGCCCTCGCCGCCGCGACGGCACTTTCGACCTTCGGAACCGCCGCCTTTGCCGCCGACGCGCCGGCCTGCAAGACGGTGCGGATGTCCGATCCGGGCTGGACGGACATCACCTCCACCAACGCGCTGTTCGGCGTCGTCGCCGAGGCGCTCGGCTACGAGCAGAAGGTCAACACGCTCGCCGTCCCCGTCACCTTCGAGGGCCTGAAGATCGGCGAGCTCGACGTCTTCCTCGGCAACTGGATGCCGGTGCAGGCGCGCTTCGTCGAGCCGCTCGTCGCCTCCGGCGACATGGTGGTGGTGAAGAAGAACCTCGACGGCATCCGCTTCACGCTCGCCGTTCCGAAGTACGTCGCCGACGGGGGCGTCAAGGACTTCAAGGACCTCGCCACCCACGCCGACAAGTTCGGGTCGAAGATCTACTCGATCGAGGCGGGCTCGGCGGTCAACCAGACGCTGACCAAGATGGTCGAGCAGGGCGACCACGGGCTGAAGGGCTGGGATATCGTCGAATCGTCCGAGCAGGGCATGCTCGGCCAGGTGAAGCGCTCGGAAGGCCGCGACGAGTGGATCGTCTTCCCGGCGTGGGAGCCGCACCCGATGAACACCAACCACGACCTCGTCTACCTGACGGGCGGCGACAAGGAGTTCGGCCCGAACTTCGGCTCGTCCAGCGTCCACACCGTCACCCGCAAGGGCTTCGCCGAGGACTGCCCGAACCTCAACAAGCTGCTCACCCAGATGACGTTCACCGTCGACATGGAGAACGAGATCATGGGCGAGATCCTCGACGGCGGCACCGATCCGAAGAAGGCGGCGCTCGGCTACCTGAAGGCGCACCCGGACGTGGTGACGCCGTGGGTGGCCGGCGTCACCACCTTCGACGGCGGCGACGGCGAAGCGGCGGCGAAGG
>CALRZT010000287.1:0-6817 GCA_943372725.1 Pseudoxanthobacter soli DSM 19599 | reverse complement strand
TGCTGGGTCCTCAAGTGGTCTGGTGTCGAATGTGTCGGTAGCGCAAAAATCCATGGCGATGCGGGCAGCAACGTGGGGCGGCCACCTGACGTGCTGGGGCGGGCCTTGGAGCCCGCCGCAGCGATGTGTCAGGCCGTGTATTCCTTCGACTTGAAGGTGATGTGGCGCACACCTTCCGGCGCATCGGCGATCTTGCGGATGTCGCCCCACGTCTGCTTGTAGTTCGGAATGACGAACTCGTTCACCCCGGACGAAACGACGTTGCCCTGCACGCCGCTCGGATAGGCGAACAGCATGAAGGCCTGCTTCCGCTTCGCCGTCGGCGTCGGATAGGCCATCGCCTGGGTGGAGCCGTTGTCGTTGTAGACCTCGACGAGATCGCCCTCGCCGAGCCCCAGCTCCACCATGTCGTCGGGGTTCATCTCGATGAACGGGTAGGGCCAGCGGTCCATGACGAGCTCATTCTCGACGTCGAGATAAGCGCTCTGCCAAACGAGGTTGGCGCGACCGTTGTTGATGAGATAGGCGAACTTGTCCTTCTCGGCCTGCTTGCCGGCCGCCTGCAGCCCGCGCCACTGCGTCTCGGCGAAGGTCGCCTTGCCGTCGGGCTTGTTGAACTTACCGTCGGTGAACAGCCGTTTCGTGCCGACGATCTTGCCGTCCTCGAACCCGGTCGCCGGCTCCTGGAAGCCGTTCGTCCCCATCGCCCGCAAACGCTCGTAGGTGACGAACTCGCCGCCCTTCTCATGGGCGTGATAGCCGTCCATGAAGGCGTCCTCCTCGGTCTTCCAGTCGAAGCCCGAAAAGTTGGCGGCGACCTCCGGCTTGCCGATCTCGCCGAACACACGCTGCAGGTTATTGGCGAGGCGGGCGGCGATCAGGCAGTCGGGCATCGCCTGGCCGGGCGGGTCCATGTAGCGCTCGGTGATGCGCATCCGCCGCTCGCCGTTCATCGAGGTGAGGTTCATCTCCCCCGAGGTTGCCGCCGGCAGGATGACGTGCGCCGCCTCGCCGATCTTCGTCGGCACGATGTCGACGTCGACCGAGAACAGCCCGCCCTGGCGGATCGCCCCCATGATCGCCGCGACCATGGCGCCGCGGTCACCGTAGGGCACCGTGCTCATGGCGTCCTTCACGAGGTCGGTGCGCTTCTTGTAGACGCGCTTGAACTCCATGGCGTTCAGCGTCGTCTTGTAGTGGTCGCAGGCCCAGACGTGGTGGACGCCGCCCTTGCCCTCGATCAGGAGCTTGTCGACATAGGGTGCCGGCCGGCCGATGAAGCCGTCGGAGGGGCGCGAGTAGCCCTCCTGGTGGCCGCCCATGCGGACGCAGCCGCCGCCGGGCCGGCCGATGTTGCCGGTGGCAAGCGCCAGGTTCACCAGCGCCTGGTTGGTGCGGTAGTTGTCGTTGCCCCAGATCAGGCCCTTCTCGTAGGCGAACATCGTCCGCCGGCGCGCACCGCCCGCCTTCGGTTCGGCGATCCAGGTGATAGCCTTGACGATGTCGGCGTCCGACAGGCCGGTTGCCGCAGCGGCCTCCGCCACCGTCACCTTGTTCGCCGCCACCGCCGCATCGAAGCCGGAGGTCGAGGCCGCGATGAAGTCGCGGTCGATCCAGCCCTTCTCCGCCGCGTAGGTGAGCCAGGCGTTGAACAGGATGAGATCGGTGCCGGAGTTGATGGCGAGGTGCAGGACGTTGTCCTTGCCGGCCTCGACCTCGCAGGCATTCACCGTGACCGTGCGGCGCGGGTCGACAATGACGACGCGGGCGCGGTCGGTCGGCTCGTCGCCGAACTCCACCTTCTTCTTGTCGGCGGAGGTGCCGCGCAAGTTCGGCACCCAGTGGTTCAGGAAGTAGTTGGTCTGGGTCTCCAGCGCATTGGTGCCGACGGCGACGATGGTGTCGGCGAGCTCGGCGTCCTCGTAGGCGTTGTTGAGCTCGCCGACGCCCATGTCGCGCGAGCCGTGTACCTCCGAATTGTAGGCGGGCCGGTTGTGGATGCGGATGTTTCTGATCTTCATCGCCTCGAAGTAGAGCTTGCCGGTCCCCCAGGTGTTCTCATAGCCGCCTCCGGCGCCGCCGTGGTCGAAGGCGGAGACGAACAACCCGTCCTCGCCCTGCTCGGCGATCACCGCGGCGGTGACGCGGGCGACGAGGTCGAGGGCATCGTCCCAGCTCGTCGGCTGCAGCTGGCCGTAGCGCCAGACCAGTGGATCGGTGAGGCGCTGCAGCTGCGTGTTGCGCTGGCGCGAATGGCTCATCTCGGCGATGCGCGCCCCGCGCACCGAGCCGAGGCCCGAGTTCACCACGCAGTCCTTGTCGGGCTTGATGACGAGGTGGACGTCCTTCCCGTCCTGCTTGACGAGGTTGTACATCGACGGCGCGTACCAGGCGGCGGTCTCCGCCGGCTGCTGCTTCGACAGGTCGACGCCGAAAGCATTGTCCGCCGGAGCGGTGCCACCCTCGTAGCGGGCGTCCCAGCTGTAGGCTTTGTAGCCGCAGCCGACGATGCAGTAGTGGCAGACGACGGTCTGGACCTTGGCGTCGGCCGGGATGATCGGCAGGCGGCCGATCTGGCGCTTGTAGGCCATGTTCGTCTCTCCCTCAGAGCACGTTCGACAGGCGGCCGTAGAGAAGCTCGTCGACGCCTTCGGCGTAGACGTCGCCCTTCTCGTCGACGCGCAGCACGTATTGCGGAAGGTTCTGTGTCGCCTGGCCCCAGACCTGCTGGCCGCCCTTCTCGCAGTCAAAGCGCGAGTAGTGGCCGGGGCAGTTCAGCGTGCGGTCGGCGGCGTGGAAGGCGAGGGGGAAACCCTTGTGCGGGCAGATCGTCGAGAAGCCGACGATGTCGCCATCGGGGCCGACGCCGCCCGGCACGGCCGTGCCGAGCTTGATCAGCACGCCGGGTGCGTCGTCGTCGGGGTAGGCGACGGCGAACGGCTGGTCGAGCTTCAGGTCGGAGAGATTGGCGAGGCGGTCGGCGGGATACTTTACGAGCGCGGCGGTCGGCGCCGCCTTGGCGGGTGTCGGCATCACCGCGGCAGCGGCGGCACCGGCGGTGACGGCACCGGCGCCGGTCAGGAATCGCCGCCGCCCGACGTCGACGAGGTTGTTGCACCTCTTCATGGACTTCCTCCCCAGGAGACGCATTGGATCCGCACGGATCGCGTCTCGCTTTGCAGGAGGCCTGCCAGTTCAGAAAATGCTTCTATTTCAGATGATTATTAAAGACGACGCGAGGAGTGCCGGCTCGCCACGTCCGGAAAGCCGAACATGCTGCAGCGCCGTCGGTTCGGGATAGCGGACGGCGGCGTGGATGCTTGCGGCGAGGGCTTCAGCTCTCGCCGGCAATGCCGAAGCGACGCATCTTCTCCCACAGTGTCGTGCGGCCGACACCGAGCAGGCGGGCGGCGGCGGCGATCTCGCCGTTCGTCTGCGACAGCGCCCGCAGGATGTGGCGGCGCTCCGCCGCGTGCCGCGCGTCCTCGAGGCTCGGCAGGGTCTCGGCGCCCGAGGTATCCCGCATTTCCGGGAAGAGATCGGCGGGCATCATCCACGGGCCGAGACCCAGGGCGACGGCGCGTTCGACGCGGTTGCGGAGTTCGCGCACGTTGCCGGGCCAGCTATGCGCACGTGCCGCCTCCTCGGCGAGGGCGCCGACGCCGCGCAGCGTCGCCCGGAGGGTCGCAGCGCTCTCCGCGAAGAAGCGCTCCATCAGCCACGGGACGTCGTCCACCCGCTCCCGCAACGGGGGCATGCGCACCGAGACGACGTTGATGCGATAGAAAAGGTCGGCGCGGAAACGGCCATCGTCTACGCGCGCCGTCAGGTCGGCGTTGGTCGCCGCGACCAGCCGCCCGCGGAAGGCGATCGGCTTCTCGCCCCCGACGCGGTGGAACGAGCGCTCTTCGACGAGGCGCAGCAGCTTCGCCTGCAGGGCGGGGTGGAGTTCGCCGATCTCGTCGAGGAAGAGCACGCCGTCGCCGGCCCGCTCGGCATAGCCGAGGTGGCGTTGCGTGGCGCCGGTGAACGCCCCCTTCTCGTGGCCGAAGAGCTCGCTTTCCAGGAGGTCGGCCGGGATCGCAGCGCAGTTAACCGCCATGAACGGGCGATCGGCGGCATCGGACGTCGCGTGCAGGAAGCGCGCGGCGACCTCCTTGCCGGTGCCGGTCTCGCCGGTGACGAGCACGGTCGAGCCGATCCGGGCGAGCCGGCGGAGCAGCCGCTCCACCTCCCGCATCGCCGCGGAGACGCCAAGCACCGGTGCGTCCGAGGCGCCGCGGGCCGGCATCAGGTCGCCGAGCCGGACGAGAAAATCTGCGATGTCGAACGGCTTCGTGAGGTAATCGGCGGCGCCCGCTCGCATCAGGCGCACCGCCTGGTCGATGTCGGCGTGCCCGGTGATGAACAGGAAGGGCGGTGCCCCGGCGGAGCGCCCGGCGTGCCGGAACAGCGTCTCACCGTCGAGATCGGGTAGGCGGATGTCGCAGACCACCGCATCGACCCGCGCCGACGCCATCGCGTCGAGGGCGTCGCGGCCGCGCTGCCACCAGCGCACAGTGATCCCCTCCAGCGCGAGGCGCTGGACGAGGCTCTCGCCCATGATCGGGTCGTCCTCGACGAGGCCGACGAGGCGCGGCTCTTCAAGCGACATGGGCGAAGTCCTCGGGCGGGCGGAGGGGGAAGCGCAGACGGACGATCGTGCCGCCACCGGGCGGGCACTCAACGTCGGCCGTGCCGCCGAGATCGTCGAGCAGGCGGCGGGTGGTCCACAGGCCGAGCCCGCCACCGCGGGCGAGCGGCGGCCCCTCGGCCGGCCCCGAGAGCGTGGCCACAGCATGGGCCGGCATGCCGCCCCCCCGGTCCGCAATCGTCAGCGACAGGGCCCCTGTCCCGCAGTCGACGGCGAGGCTGACGTCCGAGCCGGGTGGTGCAGCCGCGACGGCGTTGAGCAGGAGGTTCAGTGTCGCCTGGCGGACAGGGGTGCTCGGCAGCGGGATCTGCCGGCAGTCGCAGGGCGAGATGCTCACTGTCACCGCCCGCCGGCGCGCCTCGGCCGCGACCAAAAGCCGGAGGTCGGAAAAGTCGCCGGAGGTGAGGAGCCGGGCGGCATCGTCGGCGCGGTAGAGCGTCAGCATGGTGCGCACGACGTCGCGGATGCCGACAAGGCCGCGGTCGATGAGCCCGATCGAGCCGGCGCGCACGTGTGCCAGATGACCATGCGTCTTCAGCGTCGCAAGCGCGTTCAGCATTCCGCCAAGCGGATTGTTGATCTCGTGCGCGACCGCGGAGGCGAGGCGGCCGAGGCTCGCGAGGCGCTCCTCCTCGGCGAGGCGGCGCGACAGGTCCTCGCGCTCGGCCATCGAGCGGACGAGCGCATTGTGGCGGCGGAACAGGTTGCCGAACTCGCCGCGCGTGCGCGCCACCACCGCGTCCGGTATCGGCGTCGGTGCGGCCTCTGCCTCCCGACCGAGATGCCGCGATAGCACCCGCACGGGCCGCATCATCACCGACACCATCAGCCAGCCACCGGCGGCGAGCAGCAGCGTCAGCAGGCCGTTTGTCGCCGCAAGCGTCGCCAGCACCTGCCGGCGCTCGGCTGCGAGGTGTCGGGTGTCGAAGGTGGTCCGGATGACGCCGACGGCGCGGCCGGGATAGGCGAGCACGCGCACGGCGCTCGCCGTCTCACCGCCCGGGTCGAAGCCGAAGTCACCGCCGTCCGGAACGGCGTCGGGGGGCGGAAGCACGGCGCCGATCGGGTACCGGCGCGGATCGGATGCCGCGATGACGCGGCCGTCCGGCCCGGTGACGACCGCCTCGACCGGGTGCAGGCCCTTGTTGAGTTCCTGCGCCCGTTCGAGCGCGTCGAAAACCTCCCACGGGTCGTCGCGCAGGATTGAGGGGGCGAGCGAGGACGAGAGGCCGTCGAGATAGCCTTGGGCAAGATCGCGCAGGTGCCGTTCCTGCGTGTCGGCGAGGCGCGCCATCACCCGCTCCGACAGCACGACGCCGACCAACACCATCAGCGCCGCCACGGCGAGCGGAACCTTGAGGGTGATCGGCCAGGTGCGGGGATCGAGGCGCATCGGCATCATCCTGCGGCGGCGACGAGCGCGGCCTTCGCAGCGATGGCGTCGAACAGCGACGGCGGCTCGCTGGCGAACCCGTCGAGCCTGAGCATGGCGAGCACGGCGCGGCCCTCCGGCTCGTCGGCCATCGCCAGCAGCGCCGAGGTGAGGGCCGCGAGGCGACCGGGATCGGGGGGCTGGCGCGGCGCGGCGATCGGCGGGAAGCCGAGCCATTCGGACGCCTGCAGGATGCGCGTTCCCTCCGTCAGCCGCGGCTCGAGTTCGGAGACAACCTCGTAGACGTAGCCGTCGACGGAGCCCGACGACGCCAGCCCAGAGGATACCGCGCGAATGACGTTGCGGTGGCCGTAGGTGAAGAGGGTGCGGGAGAAGAACGTGTCCGGCCGCTCGCCCACCTCGGCGAGAGCCGCCCGGGTCTGCAGGAAGCCGGAATTGGAATCCGGGTCGGAAAAAGCGTGAATGTCGCCGCGCAGGTCGGCGAGGCGGTCGGCGGTGCGGTCGGCGGCGACGATCAGATAGGCCTGATAGAGCGGCCGGCCCCGCCACAGCGGCACGGCGACGAGCTGCAGCGCATCGCGGTTGGCGACGAACGGGAAGCCGCAGATCCAGGCGGCATCCAGTTCACCGGCGACGAGCAGCGCCGTGATCTCCTGATAGGTGCGTCGCGTCACCAGCGCGACGGGCGACCCGGTGGCACGCCGCAGGTAGGCTTCGAGACGTCCGAGCAA